>NZ_NPFP01000021.1:0-157762 GCF_002259145.1 Rhodococcus sp. 15-2388-1-1a
GTGTACCCCGAAAGGCCTTACCGCTCGACTTGCATGTGTTAAGCACGCCGCCAGCGTTCGTCCTGAGCCAGGATCAAACTCTCCGTAAAAGACTCTCGATCAACAGTCGAAACTGCAAATCAGTCATAAACATAAAGAGTCAAATCACTAGCAAAAAAACTCAACTAGCATTTTCAAACAACACCCGACAACAACCACCACAAGCGGATGGCTGACACATCGAATGCTTTCACCAAATAAATTCGGCACTGACATTCATCGACACACTGTTGAGTTCTCAAAGAACACGCACACACCATTCACCTTCGAGCTGAAGCTCGTGGGTGTCCGGGGCAACCGTTCCAGCTTAGATCAGATGATCGAGCACAGTCAAACTGGCTTCTCATCCGCGAAGAAGTCGAACCTCGCGGCTCTGACTCCTTCTTGGTGTCGGAAGCGATCTCCGCTTCGCTCAGGCCTTGCGGTCTGGGCTGGCGTCCGTGTCGCTCTGACCTGGACAAAGTTACGCCCCGGATAACAACGCGTCAAATCCCCAGGTCGTTCACGCGTGATTCGCGTGAACGGCCTGGTCGCAACCGGTCACTCACCCACCTGACGGGCGTCGTAACCAAATTACATGGATGTGACTCCGCCCACTGACTACAACGAAAAGCTCAGTCCGCGATTCGGGCTCCTGCGAAGTTCCGCTTTCCGCGTCGGACCACCAACCACCGGCCGTGCAGGAGATCGTCCGCACCGGGCGTCCATTCTTCGTCGGAAATCTTGACGTTGTTGACCGATGCGCCACCCTCCTTGACTGCGCGTCGGGCAGCGCCCTTGCTCTCGCTCAACCCCGTAGCGACGAGCAGATCGACGATGGTGTTCGGTGCACCTGCTTCGATGTCCGCCACAGATGCTTCCTGTAGCGCGGCAGCGAGCGTCTTTTCGTCGAGTTCGGTCAGTTCGGCTCGCCCGAAAAGTGCCTGACTGGCGAGTTCGACCGAACGAGTCGCTGCTTCGCCGTGGACGAGCGTGGTCATCTCGGCGGCCAGGCGCTTCTGTGCCTCACGCGCGTGCGGACGCTCGGTGGTCGCCGACTCGAGTTCTGCCAACTCGTCCTTCGACAGGAAGGTGAACCAGCGCAGGTACTTCACGACGTCTGCATCGCCGGTGTTCACGAAGTACTGGTACCAGGCGTACGGGCTCGTCATCTCCGGGTCGAGCCACAGGCTGCCGCCTCCGGTGGATTTGCCGAATTTCTTCCCGTCGGCGGAGGTGACCAGCGGAACCGTCATGGCGTGCACCGACTCGGCGTCCTGGCGCCGATTCAGCTCCACCCCGGCGATGATGTTTCCCCACTGGTCGGAGCCGCCGATCTGAAGACTGCAGCCGTATTGCCTGCGGAGCTGCACGTAGTCGTTCGCCTGCAGCAGCATGTAGCTGAACTCGGTGTACGACATTCCGTCGCTCTCGAGCCTGTTCTTCACCGTCTCGCGAGCAAGCATCACGTTGATCGAGAAGTGCTTACCGATGTCGCGAAGGAAATCGATCGCGGACAACTCCCCCGTCCAGGACAGATTGTTCACCACCACTGCACCCGTCGGGCTCTCGTCCAAGTCGACGAACCGCTCGAGCTGACCACGGATACGCGACGCCCACTCGGTGACCACCTCGGTGGAATTCATGGTGCGCTCCCCTACATCGCGAGGGTCACCGATGAGTCCCGTCGCACCACCGGCGAGGATGATCGGGCGGTGGCCGGCCAGCTGGAAACGCTTGAGCGCCAGCAACGGCACGAGGTGCCCTGCGTGCAGCGAGGGCCCTGTCGGATCGAAACCGGAGTACAGCGTGATCGGCCCCTCGGACGTGGCCTTCTTCAGCGCGTCCACATCGGTGGACTGCGCAATCAGTCCACGCCAGGTCATTTCGTCGATGATGTTCTCACTCACGACGTCGATCCTCCCGTATGGACGCATCCAGCCGGCGCTCAGGCCTCCGAGCCACCGGGCGCGGCGGCGCGGGGACTGCGTTTGTAGCTCGACACCGCCTGCGACCCGAGCAACCAGAAGCGCCAGGGACGATCGGCCGCCGAACTCACCCCTACCCGTGGGCCGGACGCAACTGCCTTCTCGTGCAGTCGTGGCTCGAGTAGTTCGAGGGTGACAGCCGACGACGCGTCGAACACGTCCGTTCCGTTGTCCGCCAGCGAGACGCCCAAGGCTCGACCGAGATTGCCCGGCCCGCGGGCCCAACCGGCCTCGACCCGTGCGGACCGAGCACCGCGCCCGGCGCGCCTGGTCTCGACGACATCGTGGCCCCTCACCACTTCACCCGCTCGGAGCAGCACGGCGGCTGCCGTACCGTCCGGGCCGCAGCTGACGTTCATGCACAAGTGCATGCCATAACTCAGGTATACGTACAGCCGGCCCGCCGGACCGAACATCACCTCGTTGCGAGGAGTCGGGCCCCGGAAGGAGTGCGCGGCCGGATCCGGCCATGGACCATCGAGCGGACCACCGTAGGCCTCGACTTCCACGATGCGCACCGACACGTCGCCCACGGTGACGGTTCCGCCGAGGATGCGTCGGGCTGCGTCGTCGGGTTCTCCGATCTCCAAGTCAGCGACATTCATCCGTCCCATGATGCTTCGCCCTTGACCACGCAGCGCCGACGGGGCTATGACTTCGACATCGACAAGTCTGGAGGCCGATATGGCGTTCACCGGTGAGCACGCCGTCGAGATCACAGGGCTGACGGTTCGCCGCGGTAAGCGAACGGTGCTGCGCAGCCTGTCCGTGACTATCCCTCGTGGTGCCATCACCGGACTTCTCGGTCCGTCGGGCTGCGGCAAGACGACTCTCATGCGAGCAATCGTCGGCACTCAGATCGTGAACAGCGGAACCGTGACAGTTCTCGGATCTCCGGCCGGCTCGGCACCGTTGCGCCGCACAGTCGGATACGTGACCCAGGCACCGAGCGTCTACCGAGATCTCACCGTTCGCGAGAACGTGCAGTACTTCGGGTCGCTGTACGGCCGCCGGCGCGCGGACGTGGCGTCGGCCATCGAGGCGGTCGGACTGGCCGACCACGCGTCGTCACGGGCGGGCGAACTCTCCGGCGGCCAACTGGGGCGGGTCTCCCTGGCCAGCGCCCTGGTCGCCGAACCCGAGCTGATCGTCCTCGACGAACCGACGGTCGGCTTGGATCCCGTGCTGCGCTCGGAGCTGTGGTCGCGGTTCGCCGATATCGCGGCAAGTGGCACAACGGTGTTGGTCTCGAGCCATGTGATGGAAGAGGCGGAGCACTGTGGCCGTCTCGTTCTGATGCGCGACGGCGTCGTCCTGGCCCAGTCGAGCCCCGATGCGTTACTCGAGCGCACGAACGAAACGACGCTCGATCGCGCATTCCTGTCTCTCATCAGATCTACCGAGCAGACATCGTGAACGCGCGGATCTACGCAGCGGGCACCGGCCGCATCCTGCGACAGCTGCGAGCCGACCATCGATCGGTGGCCATGGTTCTGCTCGTTCCGTCCCTGCTGATGGTGTTGCTGTACTTCCTGTACCGAGACGTGCCGACCCCGCCGAACCAGCAGTCGTTGTTCGATCGGATCGCGATCACGATGCTCGGCATCCTGCCGTTCGTCGTCATGTTCCTGGTCACGTCGATCTCGATGCAGCGTGAACGCACCTCGGGAACGCTCGAACGCCTGCTGACGACTCCGATGTCCAAACTGGACCTACTCGCGAGCTACGGGTCCGCCTTTTCACTGGCCGCCGTCGGACAGGCGCTACTGGCATGCACCGTCGCGTTCGGATTTCTCGGGCTCGACATCGAGGGCTCGGTCGGTTGGGTTCTGGTGATCGCAGTCCTGGGAGCGATGCTCGGGGTCGCCATCGGACTGCTGTGCAGCGCATTCGCCCGCACCGAATTTCAAGCCGTCCAGTTCATGCCGGTCGTCGTGATCCCACAGCTGTTTCTCTGCGGACTCCTGGTACCGCGCGACCAGATGCCGAATTGGTTGAGCACGATCAGCAATGTCCTGCCGCTGAGCTACCTGGTCGACGCGCTCCAGGAGATTTCCCGGTACCCCGGAGTCACCGGGCCCATGTGGACCGATATCGCCGTGGTCACGGCGTTCACCGTCGCCGCGCTGAGCGGAGCCGCCGCGACATTGCGTCGACGAACCCAGTAGTCGACGAACCCGGTGACCGACCGCACGCTCTAGGACGTGGCGCGCGCCAGGATCGACTCGTGCTCGGCGTCGTCGACATCGCGGGCGTCGTCGGCAAGCAACACCGGGATGCCGTTCTCTATCGGATATGCGCGACGCAGTCGCGGGTTGTAGAGCAGTTCCCCTTCGATCAACAGCAGCGGGCCCTTGTCCACCGGGCACGCGAGAATGGAAAGCAGTGTCGAATCGATTGCCACAGGTGTCCTTCGCTCTGCTCCGGTCGAACCGGAGTGGTGTACTCGCTTACGCTACCGAACCCGTTTTCTTCTGTGCAGTCTCGTTCCTACGACGATCTTTCGGCCGCGGTCTCGCGCCCGACGAACCGTTCGGCCACAACAGCTTTCGTCAATCGACGGTAGCTGTTCGACTCCGAGTCGTAAAACCACGACCGAGCGCTTGGCGTCGGGATGCCCGCTTGCTTCAGCGCCGTCGCGTTGGGTCGATACGCGCGTCCCACCGGAATTTCGGTCACCACGTGCACGATCGCCGGACGCTCGGCCGGAAGCAGTACTCCGAGAGTGTCGGTCAAAGCACGAGCGGTGATCACCGCCTCCGGTTGCAGCGAGATGGCGCAGACCGCCACCTCGGTGGCCGACGCCTCGACGCGCACCGATCGTGGCCGATCCGACGTCACCCGCACTCCGTAGACCACGGCCGAGTCGACCTGGTCCAGGTCACCCACCGCGTCGACGATCGGCTGGGTGTACACCGGACCGCACGCCGAACGCACCACGGTGTCCTTGCGGTCGACGAGCCAATAATCGCCGTCGGAATCGCGACGGAACAGGTTCTCGGTGGGGATCCAGGCGTCCGTGGGCTCGAACACTCCGCGCATGACGTGACTGGTCGCTTCGCCGTCTCCGCTCGGTCGGCCGAGGAGCAGCCCGATCTCGTCGTCGCGGCACTGCCGGACGAAGCCGTCGTCGTCCTCTTCGAGGCGGCCGGTGATGGGGTCGTAGGCCGCCAGCGCCACCCGTGCGCTGCCCGGCAGCGGACGGCCCTTGGAACCGATCTTCGAGCCCGCCACATTGGCCAGAATCACGTCGTTCTCGGTGGATGCGTAGAACTCGAGCACCCGAGCCGGGCTGAACCGCGCCAGCGTGCGTCGCCAGAGCCCCACCGGCATACCGGAGCCGATGAACAGGCGCACCGGGTGGCCGGAGTCGACCGGGAACCGGCCGTCGTCGAGGATCTGCCGCATCATCGTCCAGGTGTAGCTCACGACGGTGACGCCGTAGCGGTACACCTCTTCGCTGAACCGCTCCGGCTCGAGACCACGGGAGAGTGCGATGCGCGACCCGCCCGCGAGCGCGCCACCGATCGTGACGAGGATTCCGGCCGAATGATGCAGCGGGGCAAGGCAATAGACAGTATCGCCGGGTCCGAGCGCGGCCGTCGTCGCTGTTCCGAATGCAGACAACGCCCAGCGATGATTGGTGATGTATCGCGGTTCGAGACCGCGATCGGTCGTCGTGAACAGGATCATCGCCAGTTCGCGGGCACGGCCCGGATCCGGCTCGTACCACTGAGGCAAACGCACTGCGTCGGGATCGATGGCCTCGAGATCGACCACCTCGTAGCCGGCCGGGATGTCGAGTTGCCGAACCTCACCACCGCCGAGCACCAGAACGTTCGGTGCCACCGGGACCGCAGCCGCAGCATTTTCCGGATCGGCGATCACGGTGTCGACGTCGACGGTCCGCAGCGCTGCGGTCAGGTCGCTGCCCGGCTGCAGCAGAACAGGCACTGCCCCGATCCGCGAGAGCGCCGCCATCGCGGCCAATGCGCTGGGACGAGTCTCCATCAACACACCGATGCGCGACGCGGGTCGCACCCCGACACTGATCAGTCCGCGCACCACGTTGTCGATACGGACGTTGACAGCGTCGTAGGTGTGCACTCGGTCGTCGAACAGGAAGCACTCTCCGTTCGGAGACTTACGTCCCTGCTCGGCGATCAAGCGGCCCAACGAGACTCGACTGTGCGGCTGCATCTGCCCGAGGCGGGCGAGCCTCGGCAACGTGCGCACGGCCTCGGAAGAGATCTCGCGGGTTCCACGCACCGCGCCGGTCGCCGCCGATGCCAGCCCGCGGCCGACACCGACGCCCACCTCGGCGATGGAGGCAGCGGTGTGGATCAGGCGATTGGTGATCGACACACCGCTCTCGGAATCGCCGTGGCCCTCGCGCTCCATCACGCGAACCGCCTCCGGCTTCGGTCCGAGGTCCTCACGCCACCGAATCCAGTTTCCCGTCGTCGGCCAGGTCTGTGCAGCCGCGGTGCTGCCCACGACCAAGCCGAAATGACCTGCACGCAAAGTGGTTTCGAACACCTGGGCGCGCGGGGCTGCGCGCTGAATGCCGCGCACGGCCAACGGTTGACCGATGTCGTCGACTTCGCCGACGAAGGCGAGCACGGGCACGGTAAGCTCGGCCAGAGTCAACAATCTGTCCTTGATGACGAACCCGCCGGTCATCATGCGGTTGTGAACGACGAACTGCTTCAACAACTCCGCAACGGCCGGGCCGGACCACGCCACCCACCCGTCCATCGCCAGAAAGCGTCGCTGCGGCTCTCGCGGCAACAGCGCCTCACGGTCGTGAAGCTGACGCAGAAAATCCACTCGCGATCGCACGGTCTTCGCCGGATCGAGTAGCTGAAATCCCGTCCGCGCCATCCACCCCGATACAGCGAGCCGAGTGAACACATGGTCGGCCAGGAACTCCGCTCCCCGCGTGGCCACGCCGGCCGGGATCCCGAGAGGCAGACCGGCGAGCGTGTCGACCGGAGCCCCGAACGTGATGAGGCTGGCCAGATTTCGGCCACCTCGGTACGCCGCCGCCTGGTAGCAGAACATTCCGCCCTGGGAGTAGCCACCCAGGTGGACGTCGCGGCCGGTGTGCTCGTGCACCTTGTCGACGACCTCGCTGATCGCCACGACGTGATCGGCGAGCGTACGGCCCCACCCGCCTTCTTCTGTATCCGGCGAGCCGAAGTCGACCACCCACGGATCCAGCCCCATGCCGTGCAGGATCCCGGCAGCGCCCTGGTCGGTCGTCACGTCGTAGACGTCCGCGGAGACCATCATCGGCGGAATGAGCACCACCGGAGGACTGTCGGCAGGCACATCGTCGGGGAAGTACCGCCGAAGCCGATACATCGGCTCGCGGTCCATCACCCGAAACGGCGACGGATCCACCTCGGTCTCGAGACCACCGAGACGGATGACCTCGAGACCGTTCTGCGCCGTGGCGATGGCACGGCGCAGTGGACCACGTACGGCGTCTGCATTCAGTCCCACAAATACACTCCTGCGTTCGGCCCCGACGAACGACCGGCATCGATCTTCGCGTGACGAAAGCTTCTCACATCACACTCGAGGAAACCGGCATGGATATCGATTGCGCACTCAGTGCCGCAACACCGGTTCCTCGGCCCATGCGCGCAGGGTCGCGGCCGTGGCCCGCACGCCCCCGAGCTGATGCGCAACCTGCACAGCGGCCGTGCCACCACGCGCATCCCGCGACGAGATGGAACCCTCCACCGTGAGAACCTCACGAACGGCCGGAGTGAGGGACGGATCGATCGCGGCCAGCTCCTCGTCGGTCAGATCCGCCAGCCCGACGCCGCGCGCCTCGGCCGCCCGGACGCAGGCTCCTGCAGCCTCGTGAGCAACGCGGAACGCAATCCCCTGCCGCACCATCCATTCGGCGATATCGGTGGCGAGCGTGAACCCGGCCGGTGCCAGCTCGGCCATCCGTTCGGTGTGGAATTCGAGCGTCGCCGTCAATCCGGTGAGCGCGGGCAGCAACAGCTCGAGCTGCGCCACCGAATCGAACACCGGCTCCTTGTCTTCCTGGAGATCACGGTTGTATGCCAACGGCTGCGCCTTGAGCGTGGCCAGCAGACCGGTCAGATTACCGATCAATCGGCCGGTCTTTCCGCGGGTCAACTCCGCAACGTCCGGATTCTTCTTCTGCGGCATGATCGAACTGCCGGTGGACCACGCATCGGCCAACGTCACGTAGCCGTACTCGGGGGTGCTCCACGAGATGACCTCCTCGGCGAATCGTGACAGATCGACTGCCGTCATCGCCAATACGAAGGCTGCTTCGGCGGCGAAGTCGCGCGAGGACGTGGCGTCGATCGAGTTCTCGGCGGACGAGTCGAACCCGAGCTCGGCTGCGATCTTCTCCGGACTCAGACCCAGTGACGAACCGGCGAGGGCACCGGAACCGTACGGCGACACCGCTGCTCGCGTGTCGAAGTCCGCGAAGCGCTGCACATCGCGCAACAACGGATGGGTGTGCGCGAGCAGATGATGCGCCAGCAACACCGGCTGCGCGGCCTGCGAATGCGTCTTGCCCGGCATGACGGCCGTCGGATGCGCCGCAGCCTGGGTGGCCAACGCGTCGACCACATCGAGAACGCCGACCGACACCCGGCGAACCGCGTCGCGCAGCCACATGCGGAACAGTGTGGCCACCTGATCGTTGCGCGACCTGCCCGCGCGCAGCCGGCCACCGACCTCCGGTCCGACCCGGTCGATCAACCCGCGTTCGAGAGCGCCGTGCACGTCCTCGTCCGACTCGGCTGCCACGAACGCGCCCGACGCGACATCGTCGGCGAGGCGCTGCAAACCGTCGAGCATGGTCTCGAGGTCCTGCGGGGTGAGCAGTCCGGCACCGTTCAGCACCCGCGCGTGCGCCATGGATGCGCGGATGTCGTACGGCGCGAGGACCCAGTCGAAGTGCGTCGACTTGCTCAACGCTGCCATGGCTGCGGCCGGCCCCGATGCGAATCTGCCGCCCCAGAGCGAACCCTCGTTGGTTCCGTGCGAGGTCTCCGAATTCGTCACAGGCCCAGGTCCCGCTTCGCGGCGATCTTCGACGAGAGTCCGTGCAGCTGAACGAATCCCTTGGCCGCGGACTGGTCGAACGTGTCGCCCTCGTCGTAGGTGGCGAGGTTGAAGTCGTACAGCGACTCGCCACTGCGGCGTCCGTTGACGATGATCCCGCCCGCGTGCAGAACCAGGCGGATGTCGCCGGAGACGTGCTCCTGCGTGTGCTGCACGAACGTGTCGAGAGCACCCTTGAGCGGGGAATACCACAGGCCGTCGTACACCAGCTCGGCCCACTTCTGATCGGTGTGGCGCTTGTAGCGACCGAGCTCGCGCTCGAGGGTCACGTGCTCGAGCTCCTCGTGGGCGCGGATGAGCACCATGGCACCGGGTGCCTCGTAGATCTCGCGACTCTTGATGCCGACGAGCCGATCCTCGACGACGTCCAAGCGGCCGACACCCTGCGCTCCGGCACGAGTGTTGAGCTCCTGGATAGCTTCGAGTACCGAGACCGGACGGCCGTCGATCGCGACGGGGCGACCCTTGTCGAACGAGACAACGATCTCGTCGGGAGCCTGGAAGTTGACCGTCGGATCCTCGGTGTAGTCGTAGACGTCCTTGGTCGGCGCATTCCACAGGTCCTCGAGGAAACCGGTCTCCACCGCGCGTCCCCAGACGTTCTGGTCGATCGAGAACGGCGACTTGGTGGTCACGTTGATCGGGATGTCGTTCTCTTCGGCGAACTTGATCGCCTTCTCGCGCGTCCACGCGTAGTCGCGAACCGGTGCCAACACCTCGAGCTCGGGGGCGAGGGTGTTGAAGCCGACCTCGAACCGAACCTGGTCGTTGCCCTTGCCCGTGCAACCGTGGGCGACAACGGTTCCGCCGTGCGCCCGCGCGTTCTCGACGAGGTGCTTGACGATCAACGGACGGCTGATGGCCGACACGAGCGGGTACCGATCCATGTACAGCGCGTTGGACTGGACCGTCGGCAGGCAGTACTCGTCGGCGAACTCGTTCCTGGCATCGACGACGACGGATTCGACTGCGCCGCAATCGAGTGCGCGCTGGCGCACGACGTCCATGTCCTCGCCGCCCTGCCCCAGATCGATGGCGACGGCAACGACCTCCTTGCCGGTCTCCCTCCCGATCCAGCTGATGGCGACGGAGGTGTCGAGTCCGCCGGAATAGGCGAGGATGACGCGTTCGGCCATGGTGTTCAAGCTCCTTCGTTGTTCTTGTTGCGCATGATGGGTAACCGGATCTCAGTTACCGCGTCGAGCAAGCTTTTCGATCTTGTCCGCGACCTCGCCACCGGTATGTGGCTCGCGGGCTATCAACAGAATCGTGTCGTCACCGGCGATGGTCCCGACGATCTCGGGCATCGCAGCACGATCCAGAGCGCTGGCCAGGTAGTGCGCCGCGCCCGGTGGTGTGCGGAGGACGGCCTGGTTCCCGCTGTGATCGGTGGACACCAACAACTCCCCCAGCAACTTCAGGAGACGGTCGGTGCCGCCGGACACTCCCCGGACCGGGCTGCCGTCCTCGGGCACGACGTACACCCCCACTCCACCGTCCGGCGCGCGCAGTTTCACGGCACCCAATTCCTCGAGGTCCCGCGAGAGAGTTGCCTGAGTGGTGTCGATCCCCTCGGCCGCGAGCAACGACGCCAGCTGCGGTTGACTGCGCACCTGATGCGTGGCCAGCAACGCGATGATCCGTGCCTGCCTCCCCGCGCGGGTCGACGCGGTCAACGGCACCGCAGTGACGTCCTCGCTCATGGTCGTCGGGCCTGTTCGAGGAGCCACACCAGCAGAGCCTTCTGCGCGTGCAGGCGGTTCTCGGCCTCGTCCCAGACCACACTCTGGGGACCGTCGAGCACCTCGTCGGTGATCTCCTCGCCGCGATGCGCGGGTAGGCAGTGCAGCACGACAGCGTCCGACTGGGCCTTCGAGAGCAGATCGGAATCGATTCGATACGGCCGGAACGGGGCGACGCGATCGAGACCGTCGTTCTCCTGGCCCATCGACGTCCAGGTGTCGGTGACGAGCGCGTCGGCACCGGCGGCGGCCTCGAACGGGTCCTCGGTGATGGTGATGGTGGCCCCGGTTTCCTCGGCACGCGCATGCGCCGCGTCGAGAACGTAGCCGAGCGGTGCAAATTCCTTGGGCGCGGCGATCCGCACGTTCAGCCCGGCCGTCACTCCGCCGATGAGCAGCGAGTGCGCCATGTTGTTGGCACCGTCACCGAAGTAGGCCAGGGTGCGCCCCTGCAGATTTCCCTTGTGTTCGATCAGGGTCTGCAGATCCGCCAGAACCTGGCACGGGTGGAACTCGTTGGAGAGGGCGTTGACGATCGGAATCGTTGCGCCGGTAGCCATCTGCTCGAGCCGCTTCTGCCCGAACGTGCGCCACACGACCGCCTCGACATAGCGCGAGAGAACCCGCCCCGTGTCCTGCAGCGTCTCCTCACGACCCAACTGGGTGTCGCGGCCCGTCACCACCACGGCATGACCACCCAACTGCGCGATGCCCATCTCGAACGAGAAACGGGTGCGTGTCGAGTTCTTCTCGAAGATGACACCGATCCCCTTGGGACCCTCGAGCGGACGCTTCGAGAACGGTGCACGCTTGAGCTCTGCTGCCAGAGCGAGGATTTCGCCCTGCTGCGCAGGCGTGATGTCGTCGTCCCGGAGGAAATGCTGAACGGTCATGGCTGATGAGCCTCCTGTGCTGCGTCGAGAATTGCCGGTAGCGCCGTCACGAACGACGCGGCTTGGTCTTCGGTGATGATCAACGGTGGTGCGAGCCGGAGCACGTCGGGCTGTGCCGCGTTGAGGAGGAAGCCTGCCTCGCGCGCGGCTGCTTCGGCCGCCGGCGCGACGGCGGCGGTGAGAACCACGCCGAGGAGAAGACCCGAACCCCGAACATGGCTCACCAGAGGGTGATTCAGACCCTCGATGGAGTGCGCGATGGTCTTGCCGATGCTGTCCGCGTGCGAGAGCAGATCCTCGTCGGCAATGGTGCGTAAGACGGCCAGAGCCGCCGCCGCGCACACGGGATTGCCACCGAACGTGGTGCCGTGCTTGCCCGGATGCAGCAACTCCCCCGCCGCTCCGATGCCGATGCAGGCCCCGATGGGCAGGCCACCGCCCAAGCCCTTGGCGAGTGTGATGACGTCGGGCACGATGCCGACCGACTGGTGGGCGTAGAACCATCCCGTTCGGCCGATACCGGTCTGCACCTCGTCCAGGACAAGCAGTGCACCGTGCTTCGCGGTGATCTCGCGCGCAGCGAGGAGGTATCCCTCGGGCGGAACCACCACTCCGCCCTCGCCCATGATCGGTTCGAGAAACACTGCGGCGGTATCGGAATCGACGACGGCTTCCAGCGCGGCCACATCGCCGTACGGAACGTGCTGCACGCCGGCAGGCATCGGCTCGAACGGGGTCCGCTTGTCCGGCTGACCGGTCAGTGCGAGCGCGCCCATCGTCCGGCCGTGAAAGGACTTCTCGGCTGCCACGATGTTGGGGCGGCCGGTCAGGCGAGCGATCTTGAACGCCGCCTCGTTGGCCTCGGTTCCCGAATTGCACAGGAACACCCGGCCGGTGGCCCCGGCACCGAGGTGCGCGAGCAATTGCTCGGCCAACGCGATACCGGGTTCTGTCGCATAGAGATTCGAGGTGTGCCCGAGAGTGGACAGCTGAGTGGTGACCGCCTCGATCACCGCCGGATGGGCGTGTCCGAGAATGTTCACGGCGATACCCGCGAGCAGGTCCAGATACTGCTTTCCGTCGGCGTCCGTCACCACCGCACCCTCGCCGCGGACGAGCGCCACGCGCGGAACACCGTAGTTGTCCATCAACGAATTCGACCACCGCTGTTGCAGATCGAGGGTGGACTCGGTGCCGGTCATGGCGTGACTCCTGACGTAGACGAGTGATCGGGGGTGACCATGGTGCCGATTCCCTCACCGGTGAACAGCTCCACCAGCACGGAATGTTCGACGCGACCGTCGATGACATGAGCCGACGGAACACCGGCTCGAACCGCCCGCAGGCACGCTTCCATCTTCGGCACCATCCCGGCGTCGAGCGAGGGCAGCAACGCCTCGAGCGTGGACGCGTCGATCTCGGAGGTCAACGAGCTGCGATCGGGCCAATCCGTGTACAGGCCTTCGACATCGGTGAGCACCACCATCTTCTCGGCACCGATGGCACTGGCCAGCGCCGCTGCCGCAGTGTCCGCGTTGATGTTGTGGACGACGCCGTCGCGGTCGGGAGCGATGGTGGACACCACCGGAATTCGTCCTGCCGCAATGAGATCGAAGACCGCTGCGGGGTTCACCGACGTGACGTCGCCGACGAGACCGATATCGGTCTCGGCGCCGTCGACCAGCACGGTGCGCCGCGTCGCGGTGAACAGGTGCGCATCCTCACCGGAGATTCCCACGGCGTAGGGACCGTGGCCGTTGATCAGGCCGACGAGCTCGCGCCCGACCTGCCCGAACAGCACCATCCGCGCGACGTCCATGACCTCGGGGGTGGTGACGCGGAATCCGCCGCGGAATTCACCTGCCAGGCCGAGTCTGGTCAGCATGGCCGAGATCTGTGGCCCGCCGCCGTGAACGACCACCGGATGGATTCCGACGGTGCGCAGAAATACCATGTCGGCCGCGAAGGCCCGCTTCAGATTGTCGTCGATCATGGCGTTTCCGCCGTACTTGACGACGACGACCTTGCCCGCGAATCGCTGCAGCCAGGGCAGAGCCTCGGCGAGCGTGAAGGCCTTCTGCGCGGCCGTCAATTGCAGAGCGGCCGAGGTCATGACGAGTACGCCGAATTCTCTTCGACGTACGCGTGCGAGAGATCGGTGGTTCGAATGGTGGCCGACCCTGCGCCGAGACCGAGATCGATGGTCACCGCGATGTCGACACCGGACAGATCGACCTCCCGAGCCCCCGGCGCTCCCACGCCGTCGATGCACACCGGATTGCCGTTGAAGGACACGGCAATTCGATCCGGATCGAGCTCGATCGGGGCGATACCGATTGCCGCGAGCACCCGACCCCAGTTGGGATCCGACCCGAACAGGGCCGTCTTGGTCAGCGAGTCCCTGGCGACCGCGCGCGCGCCGATCAGGGCGTCGTCCTCGCTCATCGCACCCGACACGGTGATCCGCACCCGCTTGGTCACGCCCTCGGCGTCTGCCATCATCTGGTCGGCCAGGTCGTCGCACACCGCCAGGACCGCGGCGTCGAGTTCTTCCTGCGACGGTGCCACTCCGCTGGCCCCGGAGGAGAGCAGCAGCACGGTGTCGTTCGTCGAGGACGCGCCGTCGACGTCGAGCCGGTCGTAGGACATCCGGGTCGCCGCGCGCAGCGCCTTGTCCAGCTGGTCTGCAGTGGCGACGGCATCGGTGGTGATGACGCTGAGCATCGTGGCCAACGACGGTGCCAGCATGCCTGCACCCTTGGCCATGCCGCCGACGTTCCATTTGTCGGCATGATGAACGGCCGCCTGCTTGGGCACGGTGTCGGTGGTCATGATCGCGTACGCCGCGTCGGTACCACCCGAAATACCGCCCGCGAGTTCGTGCACCACCTCGGTCACGCCGGGCAGCAGCTTGTCCATCGGGAGCCGATCACCGATGAGACCCGTCGAGCACACGGCAACCTCGATCGCTCCCGTCTCGGAACCCCAATTGCTCAGTGCGGACGCCACTTCCTCGGCTGTCCGGTGCGAATCCTGGAAGCCAGGCGCACCCGTGCAGGCATTGGCACCACCGGAATTCAGAATCACCGCGCGCAGCCGTCCGGTGGAGAGCACCTGCTGAGACCACAGCACCGGCGCAGCCTTGACCTTGTTTCGGGTGAAGACACCCGCCGCAGCGAAATCGGGACCCTCGTTGAACACCAAGGCCAGATCGGACTTGCCACTTGCCTTGATACCGGCCGTAATACCGGCGGCGCGGAAACCCGCGGGACAGGTGACGCCCTGCGTGCGCACGAGCTTGCCCGCAACCATGCCGACGGCCTCCGCCTGGCTCCCGACGCTGCTCATGGCGCTACTCCTACGGTAGAGAGACCCTCGGTCTCGGTGATTCCCAGTGCAAGATTCATGGATTGAACTGCGGCTCCCGCCGTGCCCTTGGCCAGATTGTCGATGGCCGCGATCACGACGAGCAAGCCGGCGTCCGCATCGACCGACACGCTCATCTGCACGGCGTTCGACCCGATGACCGAACCGGTCTGCGGAAGTCGTCCGGCCGGAAGCACGTGCACGAACGGCTCTGCCGCGTACGCCTTCTCGTAGACCTCGACGGCCTGTCCCTGCGTGGCGGTGGTGATCGCGGTGCAGGTGGCCAGGATTCCGCGAGGCATCGGCGCGAGAACCGGCGTGAAGGACACCGCAACAGCGCTACCGGCGACGGCCGAGAGGTTCTGCACGATCTCGGGAGTGTGGCGGTGCGCGCCCGCAACCGCGTACGCCCGAACCGAACCCATCACCTCCGAACCGAGTAGATCGGCTTTGGGAGCTCGGCCTGCACCCGAAGTACCGCTGACGGCAACGATATTGACACGGGGCTCGATGATTCCTGCGGCGACAGCGGGTGCGAGCGCGAGAGACGACACCGTCGGGTAGCACCCGGGAACCGCGATGCGAGTGGCACCGACCAACCGCTCACGGCAGCCCGGCAACTCCGGCAAGCCGTACGGCCAACTGCCCGCGTGAGGACTCTTGTAGTACTTCTCCCAGGCCGCACCGTCGGTGAGGCGGAAATCGGCCCCGCAATCGATGATCACCACGGACTCGGGCAGTTGCAGCGCGAGCTCGGCGGACTTGCCGTGTGGGAGCCCCAGGAACACGACGTCGTGCCCTGCGAGTTCGTCTGCGGAGGTCGGGGCGAGAACTCGGTCTGCGAGAGGCAACAGATGGGGATGGAATTCACCCAGCGTCGCACCGGCATTGCCGCCCGCGGTCAGAGTGCCGATGACCAGCGAACCGTCGCGCACTCCCGGGTGCCCGAGCAGCAGTCGAAGAATTTCACCGCCGGCGTACCCACTTGCGCCCGCCACCGCGATGCGCCTCGGCGTTGCCTCCGAAATAGTCATGCGGTTTATTATGCAGCATCATGCAAGCTCATTCATGAACGGGTCCGGTGTGTCAGCGTCCGCCCATGGACCTGCGGATCTCGTCGAGCTTCTTTCGGCCGGCTTCCTGGCGTTCGTTCCACTGCTCGTCGAGGTCACGGCCTGCCCTTGACTCTCGGTCCAACTCCTCCGCGCCCACGGCTGTGCCCGATCGCTGTTCCACCTTGTCGCGCACACCGTCCCACGTGGGCACCCCCGAATCGGTGAAGTCACCGATCGGCGCGCTCACCGCACCGGAACCGTATGCGGTACCGACAGGCAGGTCGTCGACCAGCTCCGCATCGATGATCCCCGGTACCGTGCCGCCGAGCGGAGCCCCCGGTGGTGGATCACCGAGCGGCTGGTCGATCCGCGGCTTCGTCACCTGCGGAACGTCCACGTCGGGAACCGTTCCGGGTGGCGCTCCGCGATCGGGCGTGATCGGCTCCGGCCGGGCAGTACCCAACTCGGCCGCCAGAGCAGACGCGGCTGCTGCCACCGGGGCGAGTCGCGGACGACCCGCCACGGCGGCAAGAATCTCCTCGATCACCTGAAGATCCGTCGCCGCACCGTCTGTTCCGAATTCACTCATGCGCTGCTCCCGTCACCCGTGGTACTCGTGACTCCACGCTACGGACACACGATCCCGGGCGTGCACGGATCAACTGCGCGGCTGCGCCGATTCAACTGCGCAGCTGCGCGCCGACAGCCTTCGATGCCGCTTCGACCGCCGCATCGCGCGCAGCCGTTGCCTGATCCTCGGTCAAGGTGCCGTCCGCACCGCGGAACCGCAGCGCGAACGCCAGCGACTTGCGACCCTCGCCGACCTGCTCACCCTCGTAGACGTCGAACAGTCGAATCGACTCGAGCAGGTCGCCACCGCCGATAGTGAGCGCGGCTTCCACCGACGCCGCTGGTACGGACGCGTCGACCACCACGGCCACGTCCTGCAGCACCGCCGGATACGGAGACACCTCGGGGGCAGGGAGCGACTCGACGACGGGGAGAGCGCTCAGGCTCAACTCCACGGCACACGTACGCGGCGGCAGGCCCGCCCGCTCGAGCACCGCCGGATGCAGCTCGCCCGCGTATCCGACGACCTCACCGTCGAGCAGGACCTCCGCGCACCGACCCGGATGCCACGGAAGGTGCTGTGCCGCACGAAGATCGACGTGCACTCCGGACGCCTCGGCCACCGTACGTACCGCAGCGAACGCATCGGCGGCCTCTGCGGCGCGGCCGGGACCCCACGGACCCGACAACTCACGCTGACCGGTGAGCACCATGCCCACGTGCACCGGCTGCGCAGGCAACGAACCACGAAGCATGGCGATCTGGTCGTCGGTGGGACGACGGTCGACCGGCAGCGCGTCCACAGCTGCGGTGGCGTCGTGTCGGAGCACCACCTGAGCAATGCCGAACAGCGAGACGTCTCGCTGACCGCGCGCGATGTTCCGGCTCAGCATCTCGAGCAAACCGGGAAGCACAGTGGTTGCGAGCTCGGGACGGTCGGCCTCGAGTGGATTGAGCACCGCGGTGGTCGCGCGCCGTGGGTCGTACGCGTCGAGACCCCACGTGTCGAACACGCCCTTGGGCAGGAACACCGGAGGTAACACCTCGACGTACCCGGAGAACGCGAGTGCCTTGCCGACAGCGCGCCTGCGCTTCTGTTCGGCGGTGAGGCCACGACCTCCCGGAGCCGACGGCAGTACCGACGGGATCTGTTCGAGCCCCTCGAGCCGCAGCACCTCTTCCACCAGGTCGGCGCGCTGCACCAGGTCCGGTCGCCAGGACGGCGGGGTGACGATGAGCTGGCCGTGCCCGCCGTCGTCGACCGACACCTCGACTGTGCAGCCGATCTGCGTCAAGCGTCGAGCAGCGGTTCCGTTGGGGTACTGCACTCCAGCGATCCGATCCGGCAGGTCGAAGTCCATCGTGACCGTGGCATATTCGGCGGCTTCGCCGATGTCGGTCAGCACGGGCTCGATCCGTCCGCCGGCGATCTCGACCAGCAACTGTGCCGCCCGATCGAGCGCCGCCACCGGAAGTGCCGAATCCACGGTCCGCTCGAAACGCTTGCTGGCCTCGCTGGAGAGCTTGTGACGGCGCCCGGTGCGGAACACCGCGAGCGGATCGAACGACGCAGCTTCGAGTACGACCTCGGTGGTCGAGTCGTCGACTTCGGTGGACGCGCCGCCCATGACACCGGCCAACGAGATCGCTCCCGATCCGTCGGCGATCACGACGTCCTCGGGATCGAGGGAACGCTCGACGCCGTCCAGTGTGGTCAGCTTCTCCCCCGCATTCGCACGCCGGACGACCAGATCGCCGTCGAGCTTCGCCGCATCGAACGCGTGCAACGGCTGCCCGAGTTCGTGGAGCACGTAGTTGGTGACATCGACGGCCGCCGAGATCGGGCGTACGCCGGCCAGCAGCAGTCGACGCTGCATCCACCAGGGCGTAGTCGCCGCCGGATCGATACCGACGATCTTGCGCAACGCGAATCGCGATGCGCCCGAGTTCGGTTCGACGGTGACAGACCATGCATCACCGGTGACCTCGGTGGGGACCGTGCGCGCCGGATCCACGAACGGGAGGTCGAAACTGCAGGCCAGTTCGCGGGCGAGGCCGCGGACCGAGAAGGCGTAACCGCGATCCGGGGTCACGTTCAGCTCGATCACCGAGTCCTGCAGCCCGAGAACAACTTTGGCATCGTCACCCGGAGCGGCCGTGCCCTCCGGCAACACCAGAATCCCGGAGTGATCCCGGCCCAGCCCGAGCTCGAGCGTCGAGCAGATCATGCCGTTGGAGTTGCGGCCGTAGGTCTTGCGCGACGCGATGGCGAATCCCCCGGGCAGGACGCTGCCCGGCAAGGCGGCCACGATCAGGTCACCCTCGGCGAAGTTCCTGGCACCGCACACGATCTCCTGAGGCTCGGCAGCTCCGACGTCCACCAGGCAGAAGCGAATCGGCTTCTTGAACTCGGTCAGCTCCTCGATCGAACTCACCCGACCCACCACCAGTGGTCCGGTCACATTGTCCAGTGAATCGAGTTCCTCGACCTCGAACCCGACCCGCACGAAACCGGCGTCGAGCTCCTCGGGCGACACGGCCCAGTCGGGAGTCCCCGCGTGCAGGACCTCGGTCAGCCAGGATTGTGGGACTCGCACGTGTGCTCAGCTCTTTCTTGTATCCGAGAAGAAGTGGGGCGGGTGAGAAATTTCCGTCAGGCCTGAACACCGAAGGGCAACGTGAACCTGATGTCGCCCTCGACGATGTCGCGCATGTCCGGGATGTCGTTGCGGAACTGCAGCGTCCGCTCCAGACCCATTCCGAACGCGAATCCGGTATAGACCTCGGGGTCGATACCGCTGGCCTGCAGCACCTTCGGGTTGACCATTCCGCAGCCACCCCACTCGACCCAACCGGCCCCGCCCTTCTTCTTCGGGAACCACACGTCGACCTCGGCCGACGGCTCGGTGAACGGGAAGTAGTTGGGGCGCATGCGAGTACGGGTGTCGTTACCGAACAACGCCTTGGCGAACGCATCCAATGTGCCGCGCAGGTGCGCCATGGTCAGGCCCTTGTCGATGGCAAGACCCTCTACCTGATGGAAGACCGGAGTGTGCGTCGTGTCGAGTTCGTCCGTGCGAAACGTCCGTCCCGGGCAGACGACGTAGATCGGAACCTCGCGCGAGAGCATCGACCGAACCTGCACCGGAGAGGTGTGGGTGCGCAACACCTGCCGCGAACCCTCGGGCGCGATGTGAAACGTGTCCTGCATCGTGCGCGCCGGGTGGTCGGGCAGGAAGTTGAGCGCATCGAAATTGAAATGCTCGGTCTCGACCTCGGGGCCTTCTTCGACCTCCCAGCCCATGGCGACGAACACGTCGGCCACCTGTTCGGAAATGATCGTGATGGGGTGCCGGGCACCGACGGGAGCTCGGTCGGTCGGCAGCGTCACGTCGATGGTCTCTGCGACCAGGATGGCGGCGTCACGCTCGGCAGACAGCACGGCGCGTCGCTCGTCGAAGGCCTTCTGCACTCGATCACGCGCTGCCTTGACGCGTTTGCCCGCGTCCGCCTTCTGGTCCCCGGGGAGCGCACCGAGTGCGCGCTGCGCCAGTGCCAGCGGAGCCTTGCCACCCACATGATCGATCTTGACCTTGGTCAGAGCATCGAGGTCCGACGCGCCGGCGAACGCCTGCTCGGCCGAGTCCACTGCGGATCCGAGCGCAGACTCCTCGAGAACGCTCGGATCTACCGGCTCGGGTCCGGCTTCTTTCTTCGCCACGACAGCTGCACTCCTCGAGTAATAGTCGGTGTCTGCCACGAACGGTCGTTGCGCAGGCTTCGCTCCTGCGCGGAGCAGACAGGTATCGATCCTAGGCGAGACGTGCTCACGGGGTTTCGGAGCGTCGTTGCGCCCTGGCGCTGGCGTACAGGCAGATCGCTGCGGCGGTTGCCAGGTTGAGGCTCTCGGCGCGGCCGTGGATCGGGATTCGGATGCGGTGATCGGCATCGCGCGTCACGGACTCGGGGAGCCCGTGCGCCTCGTTGCCGAACAACCACGCGGTCGGTTGCGTGAGCAGTTCGTCGGCGTCGTCCAAGTCCACTTCGCCATCGGCGGCCGTGGCGACGATGGTCAGTCCCGCCCTGCGCAACGCGTCGATTCCGGACTCGATCGATCGCTCCCGAGCGATGGGCAGGTGGAACACGCTGCCTGCCGAGGAGCGGACGCATTTGCCGTTGTGGGGATCCACCGAATCGCCCAGCAGAACAACCGAATCCGCTCCTGCCGCGTCGGCGACGCGGATGACCGTCCCGGCGTTGCCCGGCTCGGCCATCTCCACCGGTACGGCCACCAGCCGCGGTGTCCCGGCCAACGCACGGTCGATCGGGACGTCGACCAACTCGGTGACTGCGATCAGGCCCTGCGGAGTGACGGTGTCGGACAACGCCTTCGCAGCACGGTCGGTGATCGGATGAACTCGTGCGCCACCCGCCTCGACGGACGCGATGAGGTCATGGTGGCGCTCGAGAGCATCCGCGGTGAAGAACAGCTCACGAACCAACCGGGACTGCGCCGCCTCGGACACCGCATTGAAGCCTTCGGCCAGAAACAGTCCGGTCTTCTTGCGCTCCGCGGCTCGAGCGAGCTTGACGGCCGAAACGACCCGCGGAGTTCGCTCGGTCAGCGAATCCACGGGTCGTTTCGGTGTTGAGTCGTCGTACGTCGACTCGCTCAGGCTGCTTCTCCGGCCGGAGCGTTGACATCGGCAGGCAGTGCAGCCTTGGCGATGGCGACCAGGCTTGCGAACGCCGCAGCATCCGACACAGCGAGCTCGGCGAGGATCTTGCGGTCGACCTCGACGCCCGCGGCCTTGAGGCCCTGGACGAAGCGGTTGTACGTGATGTCGTTGGCGCGAGCTGCAGCATTGATACGCGTGATCCACAACTTGCGGAAGTCACCCTTGCGCGCGCGGCGGTCCCGGTACGCATAGGTCAGCGAGTGGAGCTGCTGCTCCTTGGCCTTGGTGTACAGACGTGAGCGCTGTCCGCGGTAGCCCTTGGACGCTTCGAGAATCGAACGGCGCTTCTTCTGGGCGTTGACGGCCCTTTTTACGCGTGCCACTGGTGAATCCTGTCGATCTGGGGGTGTGTGAAACCCCGAATGGTAATGGGATGAAGCCGACCGAAATCAGTCGGCGGCGGGCCGAATCAGATGCCGAGCAGGCGCTTGATCCGCGGCACGTCGGCCTTCTTGACAACGGCGACACCATCGAGGCGACGAGTCACCTTGGTGGGCTTGTGCTCGAGCAGGTGGCGACGGCCGGCCTTCTGGCGCAGGATCTTGCCGCTGCCGGACACCTTGAATCGCTTCTTGGCACCACTGTGGGTCTTCTGCTTGGGCATGAAATCCTCTTCTTCTGTAATAGCTCTTCGGTGTTGCATGGCACAGCCGCACATCGCAACGGAAATCCTGTGCACCGAAGCAGGTGTAGGGCTGTCTTACTGGTAGAGCGCGAGGCTCAGTTGGTCTGCGCCGGAGTAGCCGGAGCTGCTGCGGCCGGTGCCTCGGCAGCCGGGGCTGCGTCGGCGGGCTGTTCCGGCGCGGGGGCCGGTGCACGCTGTGCGGGCGGAGCCGCTGCGCTCTCCTGTGCCTTGACGCGAGTCTTGGCACCCTTGTGCGGCGCCAACACCATCGTCATGTTGCGGCCGTCCTGCTTGGCCGAGGTCTCCACGAAGCCGAGCTCCGCGACGTCCGCGCCCAGGCGCTGCAGCAGACGGAAGCCGAGTTCGGGACGCGACTGCTCGCGGCCGCGGAACATGATCGTGACCTTGACCTTCGAGCCGGCTTCGAGGAAGCGAACGACGTTGCGCTTCTTCGTCTCGTAGTCGTGCGCGTCGATCTTGGGACGGAGCTTCTGCTCCTTGATGACGGTGAGCGTCTGGTTCTTGCGCGATTCGCGCGCCTTCTGCGCAGCCTCGTACTTGAACTTCCCGTAGTCCATGATCTTGCAGACCGGCGGACGTGCGTCGGGAGCTACTTCTACAAGATCGAGGTCGGCTTCGAGAGCCAAGCGGAGTGCATCTTCAACACGCACGATCCCCACCTGTTCACCGCCCGGTCCGACAAGCCGGACCTCGGGAACTCGGATGCGATCGTTGATGCGGGTCTCAGTGCTGATGGGGCCTCCTAGGTAGTGCGGTGTGGTGTGTAACCCGACCGCCTGCCACTGGCACAGCCCGTCGCCGTCGATCCTCGACATTCCCCGCAGCGGTACGAACCGCTGCAACGAAAAAACCCCGCTCTCGGTGTGATCCGATAGCAGGGCCCGATGTCGACCGGTCGACCCGCACGACAACTGTCGTCGTACAGTCTCCTCACTGGGAGGAAGCACGGAGGAAATCGGTGAAGACTTCCGTCGCGCGACCGGACCGGAAGTAGCTTGTTGAAGGCTACGTGCCGGTGGGAGTCGGGCTCCACTTGCTGCCTCCGTGCGGTGAACTCCATCGAGGAGCGCACGCCGAAGACGGTCGTCGAGTCACACTACCAGCCGATTCCAGAAACCAACAATCGAGCCCGATCGCCCCCGACAGCGTCGGCACCCGATTCTCCCTGCGGCAGGCGGCGTGGGATTCTCGTAGGCATGACCAGCTCCCCCACTCCCGCCGATGGCGATCCCGCGGGTGCCGACCCAGTCGGCACCGAGCCCGAAGTCCGTGAACTCGCCGAGGTCCCCGCGGTCGAGGTCATCAGCCGCGCTGCGGTGATGCTGATGAGTTCCGCCGCCGAGAAGTTGGGACTCTCCGAGCCGGATCCCGCGGAGAGCCCCTACCTGGACCTCGACGAGGCACGACGCGTCATCACTGCGTTGGCAGGCCTGGTCACCGCGTCGGTGGAATACCTCGGCCCCCATGCCGGACCCATTCGCGACGGGCTGCAGGCACTGCAGCGCGCCTTCCGGGAAGCGTCGGCCCACCCGGACGAGCCAGGAAAGGGCCCCGGCGAAAAGTACACGGGTCCGGTTCACTGAGCAGAACACCAGCCGAGTCCATACAGCCCGACGAAGCCGCATCCGGTGAGTACCGGATGCGGCTTCGTCGTTCACGCGGTGTGAATCGGACTACTGCCTCCAGCAGGCCGCTGCGCTCATCGGACGGCGGCGACCTTGCGGGGCTTGCGCTTCTTCGGAGCGGCCTTCACCGGCGGAGCGACGACCGACTCACGGGTGAGCGCCTCCTGCAGGAACTTGCCGGTGTAGCTCTCCGAGACCGCCGCCACCGCCTCCGGATCACCTTGCGCCACAACCGTTCCGCCGCCGGAACCACCTTCGGGGCCCATGTCGATGACCCAGTCCGAGACCTTGATGACGTCGAGATTGTGCTCGATCACGATCACCGTGTTGCCCTTGTCCACCAAGCCGTTCACGACGCCGAGCAGCTTGCGAATGTCCTCGAAGTGCAAGCCGGTGGTCGGTTCGTCGAGAATGTAGACCGTGCGGCCGGTTGACCGCTTCTGCAGTTCCGCTGCCAGCTTGACGCGTTGTGCCTCGCCGCCGGACAACGTCGTTGCCGGTTGTCCGAGTCGGACGTACCCGAGACCGACCTCGACGAGCGTCTTGAGGTAGCGGTGGATCGACGTGATCGCCTCGAAGAAGTCCGCAGCCTCCTCGATCGGCATATCCAGGACCTCGGCGATGGTCTTGCCCTTGTAATGGACTTCGAGTGTCTCGCGGTTGTACCGCGCACCCTCACAGACCTCGCACGGAACGTAGACGTCGGGCAGGAAGTTCATCTCGATCTTGAGCGTGCCGTCTCCCGAGCATGCCTCGCACCGACCGCCCTTGACATTGAACGAGAATCGACCGGGCTGATAGCCGCGCACCTTGGCCTCGGTGGTCGCCGCGAACAGCGTGCGGATCTTGTCGAACACACCGGTGTACGTGGCCGCGTTCGAGCGCGGCGTTCGTCCGATCGGCGACTGATCCACCCGCACGAGCTTGTCGAGCTGGTCGAGTCCGTTGATGCGCGTGTGCCGACCGGGAACCTGACGGGCACCGTTGAGCTTGTTGGCCATCACCGTCGCGAGGATGTCGTTGACGAGTGTGGACTTGCCCGAACCCGACACCCCGGTGACCGAGGTCAGCACGCCGAGCGGGAAGCTGACGTCGATGCCACGGAGATTGTGCTCGCGGGCACCGACCACGGTGACCTGACGCTTCTTGTCCACGACACGACGGGTGTCGGGCAGCGGGATCTCCATCCGCCCGGACAGATAGGCGCCGGTCAGTGATTCCTCGTTGGTCAGCAGGTCCTCGTACGAACCGCTGTGCACGACGCGCCCGCCGTGCTCACCCGCCAACGGACCGATGTCGACGATCCAATCCGAGGTGCGGATGGTGTCCTCGTCGTGCTCGACGACGATCAGCGTGTTTCCGAGATCGCGCAACCGCGTCAACGTGTCGATGAGCCGACGGTTGTCGCGCTGATGCAGTCCGATCGACGGCTCGTCGAGCACGTAGAGAACGCCGACGAGTCCCGATCCGATCTGGGTGGCGAGTCGGATGCGCTGGGCCTCGCCGCCCGACAGCGAGCCGGCGGTCCTGGCCAGTGACAGGTATTCCAGGCCGACGTCCAGCAGGAAGCCGAGGCGAGCCTGCACCTCCTTGAGGACCTGACCTGCGATAGCTTCCTCGCGGCGACCGAGAGTGAGGCTGTTCAGGAAATTTGCGGTGTCGGCGATCGACAACTCGCACACCTCGGCGATCGACTTCGGCCCGAAGTCGCCTGCCGCGATCGTCACCGACAGGATCTCGGGCCGCAGCCTGGCACCGTTGCAGGTGGGACACGGCACGTCGCGCATGTAGCCGTCGTAGCGTTCCTTCATCTGCTCGGACTCGGTCTGCTCCAACCGGCGGTGCAGGAACGGCATCACACCCTCGAACTCGGCGTAGTACGACCGCGTGCGGCCGTAGCGGTTCTTGTACTTCACGTGCACCTGGTGATCGCTGCCTTCGAGGACCGCACGCTTGACCTTGGCGGGCAACTTGTTCCACGGCGCGTTCAGGTCGAACCCCATGGCGTCGGCGAGTCCGGACAGCAGGCGGCCGAAGTACTCCGACGTCTGGCCCATCGACCACGGTGCGATGGCACCGTCCGCGAGGCTGAGATCACCGTCGGGAACGACCAGCTCCGGGTCGACCTCCTTGCGGACGCCGAGTCCGACACAATCCGGGCACGCACCGTACGGCGAGTTGAAGGAGAACGACCGCGGTTCGAGATCGTCGATGGACAACGGGTGACCGTTGGGGCAGGCGAGCTTCTCGGAGAACCGGCGTTCGCGGTCCGATGCATTCTCGTCACGGTCGACGAAATCGAGCACCACGATGCCGTCGGCCAGGCGAAGGGCGGTTTCCACCGAGTCGGTCAGACGCTGCTTCGAACTCGACTTGACGGTCAGGCGGTCGACGACGACCTCGATGTCGTGCTTCTCCTGCTTCTTGAGCACCGGTGGGCTCGTGAGCTGATGTACGACGCCGTCGACGCGAACACGTGAGTAGCCCTGGGTGTTCAGCGAGTCGAACAGGTCGACGAATTCGCCCTTGCGGGTGCGCACCACCGGTGCGAGAACCTGGAACTTGAGGCCCTCCTCCATGTCCAGCACCTGATCGACGATCTGCTGCGGAGTCTGCTTCGCGATCTGTTCGTTGCACACCGGACAGTGGGCCGTGCCTGCACGCGCATACAGCAGACGCAGGTAGTCGTAGACCTCGGTGATGGTGCCCACCGTCGATCGCGGGTTGCGGTTGGTCGACTTCTGATCGATGGAGACCGCAGGCGAGAGGCCCTCGATGAAATCGACGTCCGGCTTGTCCATCTGGCCGAGGAACTGCCGCGCGTACGCGGACAGCGACTCCACGTAGCGGCGCTGACCTTCGGCGAAGATCGTGTCGAAGGCGAGGGACGACTTGCCCGAGCCGGACAGACCCGTGAACACGATCAGCGCATCGCGGGGCAGGTCGATGTCGACTCCCCGCAGATTGTGCTCTCGTGCACCTCGCACTATCAGGCGATCCGCCACTGTGTTCCCTTCTTTCCGAACGAGCACGTCCAGCCGAGTTGCTGCAGGACGCAGCACTGCACGACTGTCGAGTCGCGTGATGACGTGTGATGCCGACGCATCGGTCACATCTCGTGTAACCGTGGACCCCACGTCGAAAACCTGTTGCGGTGAGGGACGAACCTCACGCAGTAGCAATGGTAGATCCAGGCACCGACACACTTTTCCATGTGCGCGACCCCGCCGCCCCTCGTGCCGTCGACGACGGTAGCGTCCTCGAAATGGACGAGCACCTCATGGTCATCGATGACAATTACACCGGCGTCGTCTCTCAGGGTTCGCAGCCGCAGCGGCGAACGATTCCCGGAGCGACGATCACGAAGATGTCGGTCGGCCCCATGGACAACAACACCTACCTTGTCGTCTGTTCCGCGACAGGTCACTCGCTTCTGATCGACGCCGCCAACGAGGCCGACCGAATCTCGTTGCTCATCGACGAGAACGCGCCGACACTCTCACTCATCGTGACCACCCACCAGCACGCCGATCACTGGCAGGCGCTGGCGGACATCGCGGGCGGAACGGATTCTCCGACCGCAGCCCACGAACTCGACGCCGAACCTCTACCGGTGGCTCCGAACCGCCTGCTGGCCGATCGGGACACCGTGTCGGTGGGTGAGCTCACGTTCGAGGTGGTGCACCTGACCGGACACACCCCCGGCTCCATCGCACTCGCACTCACCGATGCCGACGGCGCGCGCACTCACCTCTTCACCGGAGATTCGCTCTTTCCCGGTGGCGTCGGCAAGACGGGCAGCCCCGAGGATTTCACCCACCTGCTCGACGACGTGACGGCGAAACTGTTCGACCGCTTCGACGACGAGACCGTCGTCTACCCCGGCCACGGGAAGGACACGACGCTCGGTGCCGAGCGCCCTCACCTGGACGAATGGCGCGCACGGGGTTGGTGACGATCGGCGTGCTTGAGACCGAGAACCACGGGGTATGAATAGTGTGACAAAAGGACGCGCAGCGGTAGGTTTTCGTACCGCCGTGCCGTTCTGGTTCCACCGCCGATGACACGAGAAACTATGCAGGAGGCTGTCAATGCTGGTCCGCCGTATCGCCCGTCCGCTGATGTCTACGATCTTCATCGCAGGGGGCGTCGACGCACTCCGTAATCCCGCCGGCAAGGCGCAGGCCGCCACCCCGCTGATCGAGCAGGGCAAGGACGTCCTCCCCAACGAGGTCACCGCGAACGTGCCGAGCGACCCGGAGACGCTGGTCCGTATCAACGGCGGAATCCAGGTCGCGGGCGGCATCCTGCTGGCCACCGGCAAGGCACCGCGCATCGCCTCGCTCGCTCTTGCCGGAAGCCTCGTACCGACGACGCTCGCCGGACACGCCTTCTGGAACGAGACCGACCCGGAGACCAAGGCTGCGCAGCGTATTCACTTCTTCAAGAACCTGAGCCTGCTGGGCGGACTGCTCATCGCAGCCGTCGACACCGAGGGCAAGCCGTCCGTCGCATGGCGTAGCAAGCGGGCAGCACGCCGCGCGCAGGAGACCGTCGTCTCGGCACTGCCGGGGCACTCCACCCACGAGACCGGTGAGCGCGTCAAGGAAATCGCAGCCGTCGCCGCGAGCCGCAGCGCCGATCTCGCCGAGGCTGCACAGCCGAAGCTGGCCAAGTTCGCCGACGCCGCCCAGCCCAAATTGGCCAAGCTCGCCGACCTCGCTACCGACAAGGGCTCGGAGCTGGCCGAGGTCGCTCAGCCGGCACTGAGCCGCTGGGCTCACGTGGCCGCCGACAAGGGCTCCGTGCTCGCCGAGGAAGCACAGAAGCGCGGATCCAAGCTCGCCGAACTGGCCGCCGATCGCGGCAGCGACCTGGCCGAGGAAGCACAGAAGCGCGGATCCAAGCTCGCCGAGCTCGCTGCCGACCGCGGCAGCGACCTGGCCGACGAGGCACAGAAGCGCGGATCCAAGCTCGCCGACAAGGCAGCGCACCGCGGAACCGACCTCGCAGAACTCGCGCAGAAGCGCGGATCCAAGCTCGTCGACGTTGCCGCAGATCGCCGCAGTGAATTGGCCGATGTCGCGCAGAAGCGCGCGTCCAAGTTCGCCGATCTGGCTGCCGAGAAGGGTTCCGTCCTCGCCGACGAAGCGCAGAAGCGCGGAGTCACGTGGGCCGATCTGGCGTCCGACCGCGTCGAGACGCTGAGCAAGCGCGCTCGCAAGCGCGCCGAGAAGCAGAGCAAGGAACTCGAGAAGGTGACCGAGCAGGCTCGCGCCAAGCTCGAGAAGCGAGTCGCCAAGGCTCAGAAGAACTTGGACAAGAAGCTGCAGCAGTACGCGAAGTAGTTTCGCGCCGATAGCAACTCAGCGACGTTCGCACATACGGCCCTGCCCCGGAACCAGCGGTTCTGCGGCAGGGCCGTTGTGCGGCGTAGACTGCTCTGGCTGATTTCGAGGCGATATCTACGCCTCGGCCGAACTCCCGAGGAGACCCTTTGCCGGACGACGGCCACACATCGAGCGACTCCGCCGTGCCGCTCGAAGAAGACTTCGAGCAGGCGCATCTGACGCGGCTGTACACGCAGCTCGACGCCTTACGTGAGTACGCCGCGAACCGACTGCGTGCAGTGCTGTTGGAGACCGGCGGCACTCCGCAGGCCCGTAGTGAACGCGAATCGTTCAATCAGATGTACACCGAGGACATCGCCAAGTACGACGCCGCCGAGAACGGACTCTGCTTCGGACGCATCGACCTCGATCCCGAGTCCCTCGACCCCAAGGTCGACGACCGGCCAGAGCGCTACATCGGCCGAGTCGGAATTCTCGACGACAAGAACGACTACGAGACGCTGCTGTTGGACTGGCGAGCACCGATGGCCCGGCCGTTCTACCTGGCGACACCCGCCGCACCCGAGAACGTGTTGCGGCGCAGACATATTCGGACCCGCGGCCGGCGAGTGACGTCGATCGCCGACGAATTCCTCGACCTGAATTCCGCCCGATCGTCGAGCGACGCAGCCGTGGCAGGCGGCGTCGCGAGCGAAGGCGCACTGCTCTCGGCGCTCGATGCCGCCCGTACCGGTCAGATGAACGACATCGTCGAGACGATCCAGAGCGAGCAGGACGCGATCATCCGATCGCAGCATCGCAGTGTGTTGGTGGTTCAGGGCGGACCGGGCACCGGCAAGACAGCCGTCGCACTGCACCGCGCCGCCTACCTGCTCTACACCTACCGCCAGCAGCTCGGTAAGAGCGGCGTGCTGATCATCGGACCCAACGCCACGTTCCTCGACTACATCGGTCAGGTGCTGCCGTCACTCGGCGAGACGGGAGTACTGCTGTCGACGATCGGCGATCTCTACCCGGGAGTCCGCGCACAACGCGAGGACTCGGCCGTGGCAACCGAGGTCAAGGGCAGACTGTCGATGGTGGAGGTGCTGACCCAAGCGGTACGCGACCGTCAGGAAGTCCCCGCGCAGCCCCGTCGATTGAAGTTCGACACCTACGACATCACACTCGATCGCAAGATCGTCACCAGGGCTCGCGGTCGCGCCCGCTCGTCGCGGCGACCACACAACCTGGCTCGGCCGCTGTTCGTGTCCTCGGTCATCGACCAGCTGGCCAACCAATTGGCCGCGAAACTCGGGCAGAACCTCGTCGACGGGTCCAGCCTGCTCAGCGCCGACGACATCGCGGACATGCGCGACGAGATGCGCGAGGACCGGGACGTCATGGCGGCCGTGGACGAACTGTGGCCGGACCTGTCTCCCCAGCAGGTTCTCCGCGACCTCTTCGCATCACCCGAGAAGATCGCCTCGGCCGCGCCTGCACTGGACGAGGTGGAGCGTGCGGCGCTCGTTCGTCGGGGCCACGGCTTCTCGTCGGCCGACGCTCCCATGCTCGACGAACTCGCCGAGCTGCTCGGCGTCGACGACGCGGCCGAACGTGAACAGGCACAACGTCAATGGCGCGGTCAGATCGCCGATGCCCAGGGTGCACTGGACATCCTGACCGGTTCGGCACCTCAGGACCTCGAGGACGAACTCGATCCGGAGATCCTGATGGCCTACGACCTCATCGATGCCGATCAGCTTGCGCGACGGCAGAATTCGGGTCAGCGACTCACAACGGCCGAACGGGCCGCCGGTGACCGAACGTGGACCTACGGGCACGTGATCGTCGACGAGGCGCAGGAACTCTCTGCGATGGCGTGGCGAATGGTGATGCGGCGCATACCGAATCGGTGGATGACACTGGTGGGCGATACTGCGCAGACCGGTGACCCCGCCGGGACCTCGTCGTGGGGTTCGGTTCTCGAACCGTATGTGGCCAAGCGCTGGAAGCGAACCGAACTGACGGTGAACTACCGAACACCCTCCGAGATCATGGCCGTGGCGCACGACGTGTTGGCTGCCATCGATCCCGAGCAGTCCGAGCCCCGGTCCATTCGCAGCACCGGAGTACGACCGTGGGCACAGCGAGTGGCAGATGCTGATCTGGTCACCGCGGTGGAGAAGCGAGTGGCCGATCACCCGCGCCCGGGCCTGAGCGCCGTGCTGGTTCCCGCAGGCCACGTCGACCGATTCCGCCATCTGGCATCGGAGCTGGTCACCGTGTCGACGGTCAAGGAGGCCAAGGGACTCGAGTTCGACTCGGTCCTGATCGTCGAACCCGGTGCCATCGTGGCCGATTCGGTCAAAGGTATGAACGATCTGTACGTGGCGCTCACCCGAGCCACGCAGCGACTCGGCGTGGTGCACGTCGACGCATTACCGGGTGAACTCTCGGCGCTGCAACCGTTCGAGCCGGAAGCCTAGAGAACCGCACACAGCAACGGCCCGCTCCGTCGATTCGACGGAGCGGGCCGTTGCTCGAGCGGGGGTGAAATCAGCGGACGGTGTGCACGATCAGAACGTCGCAGGTGGACTTGCGAGCGGCGTCCGACGGGACCGATCCCAACAGGCGGCCCGTCAACGAGTTCAGGCCGCGGTTACCCACGACGAGGAGGTCGCCCTTGACCTCGTCCACGAGTGCCAGCAGCGACTCGACGGGAGCACCGACGATCGCCTTCTCCTCGATGTTCTTCGCACCGGCCTTGGTGGCGTGCTCGCGCGCGGTGCGCAGAATCTCACGCGTCGGTGCCGATCCGGTGATCTGGTAGGCGTCCTCGCGCAATGCGTCGGCGGCAGCGGACGTGTCCTTCGGATCGGCCGGGTAGTACGCGCAGGCGATCACCAGGGTGGCATCGGCGTCTCCTGCCAGAGCCGCGGCCTTCTCCACTGCCCGCAGTGACGATTCGGAGCCATCGGTCCCGACGACGACGGTGCGGTAGGCGCTCATTCATTCCTCCATTTGTCGGTCACACACAGATGTGACACTTCTGGTCCAACTCGATTGGTGCAAGTCACAGGACCGAAAGACGTGGTCCGGGGACTGATTCGCTGACATTAGCCGCAAGCGGCCGATCGGCACGTGAACTTGGGGAACAACACGATCCGCGCCACTCACATACATTGGTTTGCATGCCGATTCCCCGCCCGCCACTGTCGAGACGGGCCATGACCGTCGGTGCCGCAGTGATTGCAGTTCTGGCGGTAGCCGCTCTCGCATTCGTAGTCCTCCCCCAGGATTCGAGCGCCGACACATCCACGCGTGATGCGCGCATCACGCTACCGGACAGCCCCGGGTCGACGGGCACTGTCGACATCGACGCACGGCTCTACGCCCCCGCCGTCACCCCCGCGCCGACGGTGCTGCTCGCCCACGGCTTCGGCGGCAGCAAGGACTCGGTCGACGGTGAGGCACGTGACCTCGCGGCGCGCGGTTACACCGTGCTCGCCTACAGCGCACGCGGGTTCGGCGACAGCACGGGTTCGATCTCGCTCAACGACCCCGATCGTGAGGTCGCCGACGCCCGTGGACTCATCGACTGGCTCGCCGAACAACCGGAGGTGGAACTCGACGCTCCCGGTGACCCGCACGTCGGTGTCGCCGGCGGATCGTACGGCGGCGCACTGGCACTGAGCGCAGGCGGCACCGACCCACGTATCGATTCGATAGCCGCAGCGATCACCTGGAACGACCTGGGTCAGGCCCTGTTCCCCAACTACGGCGTCACCTCCGCCGAGGGCCGAGAAGCTCTCGGCGACACCGTCACTCCCGCAGCTGCCGAATACGGCGGACCCGGTGTCCTCAAGCGCGGCTGGGCCGGAGTGTTCTTCGGAGTGGGCGCAGCGAGTGCACCGCCCGGCGGCAGCGGCGACGACGGCACCGATTCCGGCACCGCCGAGGGCACCTCGGCCTGCGGACGGTTCGCACCCGAATTCTGCGACGCCTACACCCAATCGGCGGTGACCGGAATTCCCAGCCAAGAACTCCTCGATCTGCTCACGGCCCACTCGCCGATCGCGGTGGCGTCGAACATCACCGCACCGACCCTGTTGGTGCAGGGCACCCAGGACACGCTGTTCGGTCTGGATCAGGCCGATGCGACGGCGCGTCAGATCGCGGCGGCCGGTGGGAACGTCACCGTGCGATGGTTCGACGGCGGCCACGACGCCGGCGGAACGGACAGCACGAGCGATCAGGCCATCGCCGACTTCTTCGACACGACGTTGCGTGACACCGACACCGGTGCCGGTACCGGCACCGAGCCGTTCGTCTACTCCACTCAGCGGGCAGCCGACGAGCGCGGCGGCGACCGCAACCGCCGCATGACAGCTCCCGACTACCCGGGGCTGACCGACGACTCCGACCCCACCCGGACCCGATCGGTGACGTTCACTCCCGCTGCGGAGAACCAGTCGATCATTCGTCCGCCCGGAGCGTCCCCGTCGGCGATCTCGTCGGTACCCGGATTGGGCTCGGTGCTCTCGACTCTCGGATCGACCGGGGCCGGAGCAGCCCTGACCGCGGACCTGCCGGGCCAATCGGCAACGTTCACCAGCGATCCAGTCGATACGTCCGTGACGATCACCGGTGCCCCGCGAGTGAACCTGCGCGTGGCGTCTCTGGCCGCACCCGATCAAGCCGTTCTGTTCGCGAAGCTCTACGACGTCGCACCGAACGGCACGAGAACACTTCCGGGTGGTGCGGTCTCGGCGATCCGCCTGCCGGCCACCGAGGGCATCGACCCCGTCGACGTCACCGTTGCGCTGCCTGGCATCAGCTACACCGTCCAGCAGGGTCATCGCCTCGAACTGAGCATCTCCACCACCGATCAGGCCTACGCCGTTCCGCTCGAACCGGCGCAGTTCAGCGTGGCCATGGCCGACAACACCATTGCGCTCCCCACCGTCCCCGCGGAGGCGAGCGCCAACAGCACCGTGCCGGTGGCACCGCTGATCGGCATCGGGGTCGTCCTGCTCGCTGTCGCCGGTGCGATCGTGGCCGGAGTCGTACGGACCAGACGCCGCGCAGTTGCCGAAGTGGACGAGAGTCTGATCGACACTCCCCTGGTGATCACCGATCTGGCCAAGACGTACTCCAACGGCTTCCGCGCGGTCGACGGCGTCAGCTTCGAGGTGAAGCAGGGCCAGGTTCTCGGTCTCCTCGGGCCCAACGGTGCAGGAAAGACCACTACCCTGCGCATGTTGATGGGCCTGATCACTCCCACCGGCGGCGACATCAGGGTCTTCGGCCACAAGGTGACGCCTGGAGCCCCGGTGCTGTCCAGATTGGGCTCCTTCGTCGAGGGATCCGGCTTCCTGCCGCACCTGACCGGAACACAGAATTTGCGGCTGTACTGGGAAGCGACCGGTCGCCCGATCGAGGACGCTCATCTCGAGGAAGCCCTGGAGATCGCCGACCTCGGCACAGCGATCGAACGCAAGGTCAAGTCGTACAGCCAAGGCATGCGGCAGCGGCTCGCGATCGCGCAGGCGATGCTGGGGCTGCCGGATCTGATGGTCCTGGACGAGCCGACCAACGGACTCGACCCACCGCAGATCAGGACGATGCGCGACGTGCTGATCAACTACGCGAAAACCGGACGAACCGTGTTGGTGTCGAGCCATCTCCTCGCCGAGGTGGAGCAGACCTGCACCCACGTGGTCGTCATGAATCGCGGATCGGTGATCAGTTCGGGCACTGTCCGCGAACTGACCGCGGCAGGCGGACAAACGGAGATCAGGGTCGACGACGCCACCCGCGCGCAGTCGGTGCTGGGTGCCTCCGGCCACGACGGCGCGGTGATCGTCGACGACGGCACGGTGACCGTCGACCTGACCGATGCGGATGCCGCCGTCGTGATCAGAGAGCTCGTCACCGCGGGGATCTCGGTGCGCGGATTCTCGCAGTCGACGCGTCTCGAAGACGTGTTCCTCGACCTCGTCCACCGAGACACCCCCGGGTCCGACACCAGCAAGGATCGCTCATGAGCACCACACACGCAGACGGGCGCGCTGCCGGGTACACCGGCAGTAGCACCTTGCCGTTCCGTACCGAGTTGCGCAGGCAACTGGGACGTCGCCGCACTCAGCTGGCCATCGGCTTCCTCGCCCTGCTTCCGGTGATCCTGGCCATTGCCTTCACCGTCGGCAGCTCGAGTGCGGACTCGGATGCCGATGGGCTCATCGAGCTCGGCACCCGCGGTGGCATGAACTTCACGGTCTTCGCTCTGTTCATGTCGGTTGGCTTTCTGCTGATCGTGGTGGTGGCCCTGTTCTTCGGCGACTCGGTGGCAAGCGAAGCCTCGTGGTCGAGCCTGCGGTACCTGCTGGCCATTCCCGTGCCCAGGAGTCGTCTGCTGACGCAGAAGGCACTGGTGTCGGCGACCCTGTCCAGTGTTGCGATCCTGGTGCTCGTCGGGGTGTCACTGTTGATCGGCACCGTGATGTACGGCGCGGAGTCGCTGATCACCCCGCTGGGTGAAGGACTGCCCTACGGCACCTCGCTGGTACGGCTGCTGATCGCGGTCGCCTACATCGGGATCAACCTGCTGTGGGTCGCCGGCCTCGCGATGCTGCTGTCGGTGCTCACCGACGCCCCTCTCGGGGCCGTCGGCGGCGCCGTGATGACGTCGATTCTGATGCAGATTCTCGATCAGATCACGGCACTGGGATCACTCCGCAACTACCTGCCCGGGCACTACGCCAATTCCTGGATCGACGCTTTCGGCACGAGCATCGACTGGAACGACATGGTGGTCGGCTCGTTCTCGGCCATCACGTACGCAGCCGTGTTCGGGTTGATCGCGTGGCGACGTTTCGGCACCAAGGACATCACCAGCTGAGGCGGCCTACTTCTTCTTGATTGCGGGCCCGAAGACACCCTCGGGAATGACGCCCGCACCGACGATCGTCTCGCGCCACGGCGTCGCGAGCGAAACCAGCCGAGCGGCACCGTCCTCGCCGAGGGCGGCCCACGGCGCAACTGCGAGGTCGTTGGTGATGTCCTCGACCAACGTACGGAGATCCTTCCCGTCCTGGGTCAGCGCACCGTCGGACGAGAGCAACTCTCGGTCGGCCAGAGACGCGACCGCCCCGTCCCACTGCTCGGTCGACCATCCGCGACGCTTGCGCGCGAACTCCTTCTCGAAGCCGTAGCCGGTGGCGGTATGGGTGATGAGCGCTTCGAGACCGCTCAGGCCCGCCGTCTGCAGCGCCGCGATGTGGCCGTCGCCGCGGTATTCCCGGATCAGAGTCAGGGCGTGCCACAGCACCAGGTGCGGTGCCGTCGGCCAGTCGAGCTCGGCATACGCGGCGTACAGGGGTCGACCGTCGTCACCGGGAATTCCACGGGCCGCGATCGATGCCAGGTCGGCGGCCTCGGCCATGTCCGTTGACGTGAGAACCTCGGGGCCGAGCAATCGACCGAAGGCGGCATCGAGAGTGGCGTACCGGATGGCCATGATCTCGTCGGGTGATGCGATGTCCCAGGCGGCCGGGATGAGCGGCGCCACCAGCTCTCGGTTGAAGTTGTAGAACGTCGCGGTGACGACACCTGCACCGACCCGGCCCAGAGGCGCTGCCCGGCCCGCGAAGTAGCAGGCCCGCGGCGGCAACCCGGTGGCGACGAGTGCGTCCTGCGTCTCCGGAAGGAAATAGGTCATCGAGTGGATCAGTTCGAGCGCGCGAGAGGTGCGGCCTGCGGTGGTTGCGTCCATCGCTGAACCGTATCCGAACCTATTTGAGGCCGGCCGCATCCATCCCGCGCAGTTCCTTCTTCAGGTCCTGGATCTCGTCGCGCAGTCGGCCGGCGAGCTCGAACTTGAGCTCGCGTGCGGCGTTCATCATCTGGTCGGTCATGTTCTTGATCAGATCGGCCAGTTCGGCGCGCGGCATCGACGACACGTCCTGGCCCTCGTACACCCCGGTGCTGACCGACCGGCCCGCCTCGCCCTGCGCTCGACGTCCGCGGCTGGCGTTGCGACCGGACCCACCGACCTCGACGACCGACTCGGTGTCCTCGGCTTCCTGGTACACCTGGTCGAGGATGTCGGCGATCTTCTTGCGCAGCGGCTGAGGATCGACGCCTCTCTCCTTGTTGTACGCGATCTGCTTCTCGCGCCGACGTTCGGTTTCCTCGATCGCGTAGGTCATGGAGTCGGTCATCTTGTCCGCGTACATGTGGACTTCACCGGAGACGTTTCGGGCGGCACGTCCGATGGTCTGGATGAGGCTGGTACCGCTGCGGAGGAAGCCTTCCTTGTCGGCGTCGAGAATCGCCACCAACGAGACTTCGGGCAGGTCGAGACCCTCACGGAGCAGGTTGATGCCCACCAGTACGTCGTACTCCCCCAGCCGGAGTTGCCGGAGCAGTTCGACGCGGCGCAGCGTGTCGATGTCGGAGTGCAGGTAGCGGACACGAATGCCCAGTTCGAGCAGGTAGTCGGTCAGATCCTCCGACATCTTCTTGGTCAGCGTGGTCACCAGCACACGCTCGTCCTTCTCCGCGCGTTCCCGGATCTGGTGGACCAGGTCGTCGATCTGGCCCTTGGTCGGTTTGATGACGACCTGGGGATCGACGAGTCCGGTCGGACGAATCACCTGTTCGACGAACTCTCCCCCGGTCTGCCCCAGCTCGTACTTCCCCGGAGTCGCCGAGAGGTAGACCGTCTGACCGATCCGCTGAGTGAACTCCTCCCACGTCAGCGGTCGGTTGTCGGTCGCGGACGGCAGGCGGAACCCGAAGTCGACGAGGTTGCGCTTGCGCGACATGTCGCCCTCGTACATCGCCCCGATCTGCGGCACCGTCACGTGAGACTCGTCGATGACGAGCAGAAAGTCCTCGGGAAAGTAATCGATCAGCGTGGCGGGCGCAGTGCCCGCCCCACGGCCGTCGATGTGCCGCGAGTAGTTCTCGATGCCCGAGCAGAACCCGACCTGTTTGATCATCTCCAGGTCGTATTGCGTCCGCATCCGTAGCCGCTGTGCCTCGAGCAGCTTTCCTTTGCCCTCCAGCTCGGCGAGCCGACCTTCGAGTTCGGCTTCGATGTCCTTGACGGCTCGCTCCATCCGCTCCGGACCGGCAACGTAGTGGGTGGCCGGGAAGATGCGCACCGAATCCACCTGCCGAACGATGTCGCCGGTGAGCGGATGGAGGTAGTACAGCGCCTCGATCTCGTCGCCGAAGAACTCGATGCGAATCGCCAGTTCCTCGTAGGACGGAATGATCTCGACGGTGTCACCGCGAACCCGGAACGATCCGCGGGTGAAGGCCATGTCGTTGCGGGTGTACTGCACGTCCACCAGCAGCCTCAGCAGCGCGTCACGCTGTACTTCGACGTTGACCTCCAGCTCGATCGACCGATCGACGTACGACTGCGGAGTACCGAGACCGTAGATGCACGACACCGACGCCACCACGACCACGTCGCGGCGCGAGAGCAGAGATGCCGTCGCCGAGTGCCGCAGCCGCTCGACGTCGTCGTTGATGGACGAGTCCTTCTCGATGTAGGTATCGGTCTGCGCGATGTACGCCTCGGGCTGGTAGTAGTCGTAGTAGGAGACGAAGTACTCGACTGCGTTGTTGGGCAACATGTCTCGCAGCTCGTTCGCCAACTGCGCAGCCAGAGTCTTGTTCGGTGCCATCACCAGAGTGGGGCGCTGCAGCTTCTCGATGAGCCAGGCCGTGGTGGCCGATTTACCGGTACCCGTGGCACCGAGAAGAACGACGTCCTTCTCGTCCGCCTTGATCCGCCGTTCGAGCTCGGCGATGGCGGTCGGCTGATCGCCGGCCGGCACGTGTTCGCTGACGACCTCGAACGCCGGTCCGGTGCGCTCGATGGCACCCACCGGACGGTGTTCGGAGTGCGCGACAACGGGATGTTCGGATGCAAACGCCATTACACAAGCGTAGACGCGACCACCGACAAGTTCCGTCGGGCAGACCCAGGACGTCGTTCCCGGTAGCTTCTACAGGCATGGTCGCTCACACGTCAGCCGGTGCGCACGCCGTCGTTCATGCCCCCAAGCACGAGACGTTCGACCTCGTCGCCAAGACGAACGTGGATCCCAAGGGGTTCGTCCGGGTCGTCGACGAATACCGCGTCGAGCCGTGGGGGTTGTACATGGCCCGACCCTCGGACCATGCCCACTTCGATTACCTCGAGTCCTGGCTACTGCCCGCTCTCGGGCTCCGCGCCTCGGTGTTCCATTACCTGCCGGCTCACGCGAGGGACCAGGACTACTACGTCGACATCGGCGAGTACACCGCCGGCACCACCGAGTGGACGTCCGTCGACCACTATCTCGACCTCAGTGTCCGCACCGGCCGCGATTACGACCTGTTGGACGTCGACGAATTGTTCGACGCTCGGGTTGCGCAACACCTCGACACCCCGACGGCCGAGCTCGCGCTGGCCAGATCGATCACCGCCATCGAAGGACTGACGCGGCACGACTACGACCTGAACGCGTGGCTCGCATCCGTCGGAATGCCCACCGAGTGGAACGGCAAGCCGTCCTGAGTCGGTCGACCCCGATTCACGCGGTCCAGTTCGACTGCTCCGCCCACTGCCATGCCCGACGGTATGCCACATCGAACCATGGGGCCTTCGCGTTCTCGTAGGCCTCGATCGCCGATCGGAAGTCGGTGATTCCGGCAGCGGCCTCGGAGGCGCGTCGCTTGATTCCGGCGTACTCGGTCGTGATGCTGTCGTCCGCCCGCAGCCAGTCACGGAACAGTAGTGCGAATGTCTGATTCGGCCAGCCGTCCACCCGGATGTGCACGTTCGCCGGCCGGCCGGGGTCCGCGCTGCCGTGAAAACGCTTGGCCCACACGGCCGGATCCGCTTCGCCGCCGATTCCGTATGCGGGCTTCGGATGGTCGAAGTTGCTCGCCTCTCGTCGGGGGAACCCCGCCACACGCAGCTGCTCGGCGACGGAATCAGCGTCGTCGAGGCCTCGCACGGTGATCTGAATGTCGATGACATCCTTGGCGTCGAGGCCAGGCACTGCGGTGGATCCGATGTGGTCGATTCGGAGTGCTTTGTCGGCGCAGGCCAGGGCCAGGCGCGAGATGATGCGTCGGGCCTGCGATTCCCACGTGGGGTCGGCCGTCACCTGTTCCGGATGAACACGCGCGATGACCCCCTCCCTGATGTTGCGCTCGAAGGGAATCAGACGGTCGTTCCACAGGGCTCGGACGACGTCGTCGACGCTGCCCGGCGCACCGGTGTTGTCGATCCACACGTCTGCCGCGGCTCGGCGCGCATCATCGGTTGCCTGCGCTGCGATACGCGCGCGAGCGTCGGCCTCGGGCATACCTCGCTGTCCCGTCAGACGACGCACCCGCTCCTCGGCGTCGACCCACACGATGACCACGAGGTGGAAGAACGGGCCCATCGATCCCTCGACGAGGAGCGGAATGTCCTGCACCACTACGGCATCCGATGCTGCTCCGTCGATGATCTCGGCGGTGCGCTCACCGACCAACGGATGAACGATCGCGTTGAGTTTCTTGCGGGATTCCTCGTCACCGAATGCTTTGGCCGCCAAGGCCGGACGGTCGAGCGAGCCATCGGGTGCGAGAATGTCGGCTCCGAAGGTATCCGTCAGGCGTTGCAGCCCAGGTGTTCCCGGCTCCACGACTTCACGGGCAAGTACATCGGAGTCGACGAGCACTCCCCCGAGTTCGGTCAGCACCTTGGCAACGGTCGATTTTCCGGCACCTATTCCACCGGTCAGTCCCAGTCTCAGCATGCACCCAGTCTGACACTCGAACACGCCGAAGCACACCAGCCTCAAATGCACCGGTTTCGGAGGCCGGTCGGTTATCTTCGACGAGCGCGACCTCGATGTGCCGACCCACAGCTATTGAAAAGGACACCCATGCGAAGCAATCAGATCCAACCGGGTCGGCACCGCCTTGGCATGGATGCAGGCGTTCATTGCATTCTCATCCCGGAAGTTGCCTCGGCGTTGGCCGACCACCGGCGTAACTGGTTCACCAACCTCCTGACCCCCGCCCGCCACAGCTTCGCCACCATGCGCAAGCGCACGGAGAGCGTCGGCCAGTGGAGTCCAGCCACCGCCGCGTAGTTCGCACTCCCCCTCCACCATGGGCCCGGTTCATCCGAACCGGGTCCATTGTCGTGTCCGCACGTTCTCTGCTCACCTGATTCGAACGAGAAAGCCCCGGTTCTCACGTGGAGAACCGGGGCTCGGTGTCACACCCTCACGGGTGGACCACTTCTATCAGGCGTTGCCCGACAGCTTCTCGCGAAGTGCAGCGAGCTGCGCATCGCTGGCCAGCGATCCACCGGTCGAGGCCGGAGCCGACGCTGCGGGAGCGTCGCCTTCTGCATCGGCGGGGGCCTGACCCGACTCGGAGGAGTAGTTGGTGTTGGCGGCTTCGGCAGCTTCGTCCTTGGCCGTCTTCTCCATCTGAGCGGTGTGCATCTTGTGGCGACGCTCTGCCTCGGCGTAGCGACCTTCCCACTCTTCACGCTGCTTCTCGTAACCTTCGAGCCATTCGTTGGTCTCGGAGTCGAAGCCCTCGGGGAAGATGTAGTTGCCACCCTCGTCGTACGAGTCGGCCATGCCGTACTTGGACGGATCGAACTCTTCTGCGTAGTCCTCGTTGGCCTGCTTGAGGCTCAACGAAATCCGGCGACGCTCGAGATCGATGTCGATGACCTTGACGAGTGCGTCGTCGCCGACACCCACGACCTGGTCCGGAACCTCCACGTGGCGCTCGGCCAGCTCGGAGATGTGCACGAGGCCCTCGATGCCCTCTTCGACGCGCACGAATGCACCGAAGGGAACCAGCTTGGTGACCTTGCCGGGCACGATCTGGCCGATCGCGTGGGTGCGAGCGAACTGGCGCCACGGATCTTCCTGAGTTGCCTTGAGCGACAGGGAAACACGCTCGCGGTCCAGGTCGACGTCGAGAACCTCGACGGTGACCTCGGTGCCGACCTCGACAACCTCGGACGGGTGATCGATGTGCTTCCAGGACAGCTCGGAGACGTGCACGAGTCCGTCGACGCCACCCAGGTCCACGAAGGCACCGAAGTTGACGATGGAGGACACGACGCCCTTGCGGACCTGGCCCTTCTGAAGCTGGTGCAGGAACTCGCTGCGGACCTCGGACTGGGTCTGCTCGAGCCATGCGCGGCGCGACAGGACCACGTTGTTGCGGTTCTTGTCGAGCTCGATGATCTTGGCCTCGATCTCCTTGCCGACGTACGGCTGGAGATCGCGGACGCGACGCATCTCGACGAGCGAGGCGGGAAGGAAGCCACGAAGACCGATGTCGAGGATGAGTCCACCCTTGACGACCTCGATGACGGTGCCCTTGACGGCCTCGTCCTTCTCCTTGAGCTCCTCGATCGTGCCCCAAGCGCGCTCGTACTGAGCTCGCTTCTTGGACAGGATCAGACGGCCTTCCTTGTCCTCCTTGGTGAGGACGAGTGCTTCGATCTCATCTCCCACGGAGACGACCTCGTTGGGGTCGACGTCGTGCTTGATGGAGAGCTCGCGGGAAGGAATGACGCCTTCGGTCTTGTAACCGATGTCGAGTAGAACCTCGTCACGATCGACCTTGACGATGGTGCCCTCGACGATGTCACCATCGTTGAAGTACTTGATCGTGGCGTCGATGGCGGCGAGAAAATCCTCTGCGGAGCCGATATCGTTGACGGCTACCTGCGGTGAGGTTGTGGTTGAGGGCATGTGTTGAGTTGCTCCGGACGGGTTGGGTATCGGTTGATGGATGTTCGGTCGGACTTGGTGAAACGTGTGCAACACGAGCATCTTCGGCGAATCCGTTGACGGATCCGTATGCGCCGACGTCGAGCGAACCCGACCTGGGCGCAGCATGAACACACTCGCGTTGAACAGGGTACGCGATGCCGCAGTACCAGCACAAACCCGGTTAGAGTCGGCGTGTGACCGATCTTTCCACACCGTCGTCCACTCCCGGCCGCGGCCGAATCGATTCGGTCGCCAGCGACCGTGCGAGTCGTCTCTGGTGGGATTCCGACGCCGACAACTACCACCGTACGCACGGCGCGTTTCTCGGCGTGACGACCGAATCCGGGGAGTTCGTCTGGTGCCCGGAGGGACTGCACGAGGGCGACGTGCATCTGCTCGGTGACGTCGTGGGCAAGGACGTCCTGGAAGTGGGCTGTGGCAGCGCACCGTGCGCCCGCTGGCTCGGAGCTCAGGGTGCGCACGCCGTCGGCCTCGACATCTCGATGGGCATGTTGCAGCGCGGCGTCGACGCGATGAACACGGGCGGATCGACGGTTCCGCTGGTCCAGGCCAGTGCCGAGTCCTTACCGTTCGGCGACGAGCGGTTCGACATCGTCTGCTCGGCCTTCGGGGCGGTGCCGTTCGTCGCGGACTCCGCCAATGTGATGAAGGAGGTCGCGCGGGTACTGCGGCCGGGCGGGATCTGGGTGTTCGCGGTCAATCATCCGATGCGCTGGGTGTTCCCCGACGATCCCGGCGTCGGCGGTCTGACCGCGACGATTCCGTACTTCGATCGAACCCCGTACGTCGAGTACGACGCCGACGGGACCCCGAACTACGTGGAGCATCACCGCACGATCGGTGACCGTGTGCGCGAGCTGGTCGCCGCAGGTCTCGAGGTGCGCGACATCGTCGAACCGGACTGGCCGGAGTGGCTCGACCGTGAGTGGGGTCAGTGGAGCCCACTGCGCGGGCAACTCTTTCCGGGCACCGCGATCTTCAGCAGCCGCAAACCGCTCTGACCGGGAGCGCCGCGATCAGCGCCGGTGAACTCGGGCCTCGACGGCCTCGGTGAATGCACTGGTCGACGCCTGCCCGCCGAGGTCGGCTGTCGCGACCCCGGATTCGACCGTGGCGTCGACAGCGTGTCGGATCCTGCCTGCGGCCGCGGCCAACCGTTCGTCGCGATGCCGCGGCGCGAGCCACTCGAGCAGCATCGCCGCCGACAGGAAGAGCGCCGTCGGATTGGCACGGTTCTTGCCTGCGATGTCCGGGGCAGATCCGTGCGAGGCCTGCGCCATCGCCTGCGTTTCCGAGGAATTGATCGACGGCGCGGTGCCGAGCGACCCGGACAGCTCACCCGTCAGATCCGACAGAATGTCGCCGAACATGTTCTCGGCCACGATGACGTCGTAGTCCTCGCCCCGCCGAACCAGATGCGCCGCGAGCGCGTCGACGTGCTCCTCCGTCACAACGACGTGCGGAAATTGCTCTCCCACGGCGCGGCATGCATCGCGGAACAGTCCCGTCGTCATCGACAGGACGTTGGTCTTGTGCACGATGGTCAGTTTCCTGCTGCGTCGCTCGGCCAGCGAGAACGCTTCGCGTGCGATGCGTTCGCAGGCCGCGCGCGTGAACACTCCGACCGCCAATGCCACATCGGGAGTGGGCATGAACTCCCCGCTGCCGACGAACATATTGCGATCGGCATAGAACCCCTCGGTGTTCTCCCGCACGACCACCAGATCCATCCGCGGGGACACCGCCCGTACGCCGGGCAGTGCCTTCGCCGGCCGGATGTTGGCGAACAGGTCGAAGTTCTTGCGAATTCGTCCGCCCGGGGTCAACTGCGATCGGAACGGTTCCGGATACGACGCACTGTCGTGTGGTCCCAGAATCCAGCATTCGAGTGCGGACAGTTCTCCCAACGTGCTGTCGGGTATCGGCGTTCCGTGCTCGTCGATGGCACCGAGCCCCAGCGGCAGGTGCACCCAGTCGACGGCCGGTCCACCGGCGGCTGCGAGGGCCGCGTCGACCACCCGAATCGTTGCGGGAACGATCTCGTGGCCGATGCCGTCGCCGGTCATGGCTCCGATCCGTAGCGCCGTTGCATGGGGACCGTCCGTCTGAGACATCATGGCCTCCATGGTGCAGTCCGCAGAACTTCTCCTCGACGCCGGCCTCGACGCATCGGTGCGCCGCGAGTGGGCGGCGCTGTCCGACGCTGGACTCCCGAGCCAGAACAGCCACCGCGGTGAGTCGAACCGCCCGCATGTCACCGTCGCGGTGGCGTCGTCGATGCCGGCCGCGGTGGACGATGGCGACGCGGTCCGCTTCGATCCGTTCGATGTGCGTCTCGGAGGACTCGTCGTGTTCGGCGGGCGAACGATCACCCTGGCCCGACTGGTCGTTCCGTCGAGCGAGTTGCTCGATCTGCACGCACGGCTGCACGAGGTCGTGGGCGAACGTTCGCTCGACCACCTCGAACCCGGCCGATGGACACCGCACGTGACGGTGGCCCGACGGTTGACGCCCGAGGAGGCAGGAGCGGCGGTGCGCCTGCTCTCGGCCGACGTCGACGATCTGGTCGGATCTGCGGTTGCGCTGCGCCGATGGGACGGCGAGGCCAAGCGCGAATGGCGGATCGGCTGAGGCCGGGCACCTCAGAACCGGAAATCGCCGAACTGGGTCACCTCCGCGTGGGTATCGGGAGCGAAGCCTGCAACCACGAGGGCGTCGAGGGCGAGCAACAACAACACAACTACCAATACAATTGTCATGCCGCTAGCTTCCAACCTGCGGAGAGCGTGCACGAGTGGCAGTAACGCCATATATCGACGACTTTCTGCCATACTGCTTTTCATGCTGAAACGAGTGGTTGTCGCGCTGATGCCGTTGACCGAACAGTTCGAGCTGGGCGTCGCCTGCGAGGTGTTCGGATTCGATCGCTCGGACGAGGGCCTACCCACCTACGACTTCTCCCTGATCGCAGGCGTCCCCCAACCGATCCGCACCCGCGTCGGTTACACCATCGACGTGCCACACGATCTCGACAGTCTCGACAGCGCCGATCTGATCATCATTCCGGCCGGTGGCACCGAAGCCGCCGATGACGGTACCTATGTCTGCGGAGTCGGATACAACTCGTCCATCGAGCCGTTACTGGCCAAACTTCGCGCGGCCGTCGACCGGGGTGCCATGGTCGCCAGCCTGTGCAACGGCGCGTTCGTTCTGGGCAAGGCCGGCCTGCTCGACGGCCGCCCCTGTACGACGCATTGGCGGCATTCCGCTTTGCTGGCCGCGAAATACCCACTCGCGCAGGTCGATCCGAACGTCCTCTACGTCGACGACGGAAACGTGCTGACCAGCGCAGGCACGGCAGCCGGCATCGACCTGTGCCTGCACATCGTGCGCAAGTACCAGGGCAGCGTCGTGGCCAACGGGATCGCCCGCCGGATGGTCGTTCCGCCTCATCGCGACGGTGGCCAGGCTCAGTTCGTCACCAGTCCCCTGCCCGCCACTCGCACCGAGACGCTGGCTCCGCTGCTGGACTGGATGACCGAGAATCTCGACTCCGAGCTCACCATCGGTCGGTTGGCGGCGCGGGTGAACATGTCGGCGAGAACCTTTGCCCGCAAGTTCGCGGCCGAAACCGGAACCACACCCGCGCGCTGGCTCAACGACCAACGAGTACTGGCAGCGCAGCAGCTGTTGGAGAATTCGGATCTGCCGATGGATTCGATCGCCGAGGTGGTCGGCTTCGGAAATGCCGCCGCTCTGCGGCAGCACTTCGTGCGGTTGCGATGCACCACACCGAACTCGTACCGCCGCACGTTCCGTGCCGCACCTCAGCCCGCCTGACACGCCGCGCTCCGACCCGGCCGGGATGATTCCGGCCGGTAGCTGCGTTGAGACAATCCAGAAGCGCAATCAATCGAAAGGGACCGCGTGGCCACTCAGACTTTGACCCAGCAGAATTTCGACGAGATCGTGACGAACAACGACGTGGTGTTGGTCGATTTCTGGGCATCCTGGTGCGGACCGTGCCGCCAGTTCGCGCCGACGTTCGAGAAGTCGTCCGACGCACACCCCGACGTCGTGCACGCCAAGGTGGACACCGAGGCCGAGCAGGGGCTGGCAGCCGCAGCGCAGATCCAGTCGATCCCGACGATCATGGCGTTCCGCGAAGGAATTCTCGTGTACGCACAGCCAGGCGCACTGCCTGCACCTGCGCTCGAGGACCTCGTCGGTCAGATCAAGGCACTCGACATGGACGTCGTGCGCCAGCAGATCGCCGAGCAGGCTCCCGCAGCGGAGTAGCTCGTCACACAGAACGACGCGAAGGGCCGCTCACCGAGTTTTCGGTGAGCGGCCCTTCGCTGTGCCACGGGTTCGATCGGTGAGCTGGCCCGATTCAGTGAGCTGCGGCGTCCCAGCTGCGGCCGGTACCGACCGACACTTCGAGCGGCACCGACAGTTCGATGGCCGAGGACATCTTGTCGCGTACCAGCGCCTCGACTTCCTCACGCTCGGATTCGACGACCTCGAGTACCAGTTCGTCGTGCACCTGCAACAGCATTCGTGACTTCAGCGTCGACTCCGCCAGCGATCGGTGCACGTCGATCATCGCGACCTTGATGATGTCTGCGGCGGTGCCCTGGATCGGGGCGTTGAGTGCGGCCCGCTCGGCGACCTCGCGGCGCTGACGATTGTCGCTGTTCAGATCGGGCAAATAGCGACGCCTGCCGTACAGCGTCGAGGTGTACCCCACCTTGCGCGCTTCCTCGACGGCGTTGCGCAGGTAGTCACGGACGCCACCGAACCGCGCGAAATACGCCTCCATCTGCTGCTTCGCCTCGTCGGTGGAGATCTTGAGCTGCGCGGCGAGACCGAATGCGCTCAGTCCGTAGGCCAATCCGTACGACATCGCCTTGACCCGACGACGCAGCTCGGGAGTGACCTCCTCGATCGGCACGCCGAACGCCCGGGCACCGACGAAACTGTGCAGATCCTCGCCGGTGTTGAACGCCTCGATCAGCCCTTCGTCGCCGGAGACGTGCGCCATGATGCGCATCTCGATCTGGCTGTAGTCGGCGGTGAGCAGGGTGTCGTACCCGGCCCCGACGACGAAGCCGTCACGGATGTGGCGACCCGCCTCGTTGCGCACCGGAATGTTCTGCAGGTTCGGCTCGGTGGACGACAGTCGTCCGGTGGCCGCGACCGTCTGATTGAACGTGGTGTGAATCCGTCCGTCGTCGGCAACGGACTTCAGCAGGCCGTCGACCGTCACCTTCATCCGCGTCGCGTCCCGGTGATCGAGCAGGAACTTGAGGAACGGATGCTCGGTCTTCTCGAACAACCCTTGCAGCGCATCGGCATCGGTGGTGTACCCGGTCTTGGTCTTCTTCGTCTTGGGCATGTCGAGTTCCTCGAACAGCACCACCTGCAACTGCTTCGGTGACCCGAGGTTGATCTGCTTGTCGATCACGCCGTACGCGGAGTTCGCGGCCTCGTCCACCTGAGCGGCGAATCCGGACTGCAGTGCGCGCAGGTGATCACCGTTCACGGCGATACCGGTTGCCTCGACATCGGCCAACACCGTCAGCAGAGGCAGCTCCATCTCGGAGAGCAGGGTGGTCGACTCGATGGCGGCGAGCTCGGCGTCCAGCGCATCGGCCAGGTCGATGACGGCCCGCGCCTTGAGAATCTCGCCCTCCGCGAACGCCGCGTCTGCGGTGTCCTCGGCGTCGAGCAACGACATCTGACCTTCGCCTGCATCCTCCACCCGGAGTTCGCGTTTGAGGTAGCGCAACGACAGGTCGTCGAGATTGAACGATCGCTGACCGGGCCGAACCAGGTACGCCGCCAGGGCGGTGTCGGTGGTCAACCCGGCGAGGGTCCAGCCCCGCCCACGAACCGCATGCAGAGCCCACTTGGCCTCGTGCAGTGCCTTGGGTTGCGCCGGATCGGCGAGCCAGGCGGCGAGTGCCTGCTCGTCGGATTCGTCCAGTGCGGTCGTCGTGACGAACGCACCCTCACCGTCGGCCGCGGCGATCGCCACCGACGTCGCGTCGCTGTCGAACGGCCGACGCGGGCCGAGGACCGACAGCCCGCTCCGCCGGCCGTCGGCTGCGTGTTCTGCCAGCCACGCGGCCAATTCGCCCGGCGCGACGATGCCACCGCGGACGTCGAACCCTTCCTCCGCCTCGGGTTCGACCGACGCGAGAGTCTCGAACAACCGGTCCCGCAGAATGCGGAACTCCAGATCGTCGAACAGGGCGTGGATCTTCTCGCGGTCCCACGGAGCGAGTTCGAGCTGATCTGGGGTGTACGGCAACGGCACATCGCGCACCATCTCGGTGAGCTCGCGGTTGAGCACCACGCTCGACAGGTTGGCGCGCAGTGCATCTCCCACTTTGCCCTTGACCTTGTCCACGTTGTCGACGAGCGCGGTGAGGGAACCGTATTCGATGATCCACTTGGTGGCCGTCTTCTCGCCGACCCCGGGAATGCCAGGAAGGTTGTCGCTCGGGTCTCCGCGCAGGGCCGCGAAGTCCGGGTACTGCGAGGGCGTCAACCCGTACTTGGTGGCGACCTCGTCGGGGGTGAAGCGAGTCAGATCCGAGACGCCTTTGCGCGGATACAACACCGTGACGTTGTCGGTCACCAGTTGCAGCGCATCGCGGTCGCCGGTGACCACCAGAACGCGGTAGCCCAGCGCCTCCGCCTGGGTCACGAGAGTGGCGATGATGTCGTCTGCCTCGAAGCCCGCCTCTGCCATCACCGGGATACCCATGGCCCCGAGTACGTCCTTGGTGATGTCGACCTGGCCGGCGAACTCGTCCGGCGTCTTGCTGCGGTTCGCCTTGTACTCGGGGAACCGCTCGGCGCGGAAGGTCTGCCGAGAGACGTCGAACGCCGCCGCGATATGCGTCGGTTTCTCGTCCCGCAACAGATTGATCAACATCGAGGTGAACCCGTAGACGGCGTTGGTCGACTGGCCGCTGGTGGTCTTGAAGTTGTCCGCAGGCAATGCGAAGAATGCCCGGAACGCCATCGAGTGGCCGTCGATGAGCAGCAACGTGGGCCGCTCCCCGCCCGCTTTCGCATCGGTCTCGGCTGCCGGCGCTGCACTTTTCTCCGTTACTGGGCTCACGATTGATCAGTCTAGGGAGCCGGTCCGACAACTCGTAGCCGGATGCAGGTGCCACGACACGAACGCACTCACGGCTCGCGTCGCGCACCGCGAAACACAACCGATACTTTCCGGAAATCTCAGTCGCCGATTTTGCGTCGTTTCAGCGGATAGAGTCCGACAATTGCAGTAAATCCCCAACCCGTGACTCAACGACAACCGTCCGGAGGACGTGCGTGGCTCCAAATGTTCGATGGACCAGAAAGGTGCAACCGCCGAGGTTGCGCGCAAGATCTGCCGTTCGGCTCTTCCAGCGAACACTCCTACTCGCCGTTCTGAGTTCCATTGCCGCGCTGCTGTTCAGTGCGCCGGCATTGGCCCAGGAACCTACCCCCACTCCCCCGGCAGCACCGGGGACCAGCGCCGAACAGGCACCGCCTGCGGACGCGGTCAGCGTCGCCGGATCTCTCAACAACGGTGGCGAACGACTCATCGGCGTCGATGTCGCGGCGCTGGACGCGTCCGGCTCCGAAGTCGCCCGCACCACCAGTGAAACCGGCGGCCGGTGGACCCTCGAATTGTCTCCCGGCACATACACATTCCAGGTCGTTCAGGAAACGCTCCCCGACGGGGTCAGCGTCCAGGGCGAGGTCCAGCGCGATGTGCAGGCAGGGCGTTCCAACACCGTCATCTTCTCGTTCGGTGAGGCCAGAACCGCCACCAGCATCCCGTTCTACGAGAAGTTCGTCCGCACCACCGTCGACGGCTTTCGCTTCGGCCTCGTCATCGCGCTCGCCGCGGTCGGACTGAGTCTGATCTTCGGCACCACCGGTCTGACGAACTTCGCGCACGGAGAAATGGTCACGCTCGGTGCCGTCGCGGCGTGGTTCTTCAACGTCAGTGTCGGGATACAACTGATTCCGGCCACGCTGCTGGCGATCGTCGTGGGAGTCGCGATCGGCTGGCTCAACAACGCCCTGATATGGCGGCCGTTGCGCAAGCGACGAACCGGCCTCATCGCACAGCTCGTGGTGACGATCGGCCTCGCGATCGCACTGCGCTATCTCATCCTGATCTTCTTCTCGGACCGCTCCGAACCCTTCGACGACTACCAGGCTCAGACCGAGAACAACTGGGGTCCGCTGTCGATCACCAACGTCAACCTCGCCTGCATCGTCATCAGCATCGTCGTGCTGGTCGGCGTTGCACTGATGTTGCAGCGCACCAAGATCGGCAAGGCCATGCGTGCGGTGGCCGACAACCGGGACCTCGCCGCGTCCTCCGGCATCAACGTCGAGCGCGTGGTCACGTTCGTCTGGTGCCTCGGCGGTGGCCTGGCTGCCCTCGGCGGCGTGTTGTTCGGGCTCTCCGAACTCGGCGGTCGCGTGCAGTGGGAGATGGGCTTCAAACTCCTGTTGCTCATGTTCGCCGGCATCACGCTCGGTGGACTGGGAACGGCCTACGGCGCCTTCCTCGGTTGCGTCATCGTCGGTCTGCTCGTGCAGTGGTCGACGCTGGTCATCAATCCCGATCTCAAATACATCGGAGGGTTGCTCGTCTTGATTCTCATCCTCGTCGTCCGCCCACAGGGCATCCTCGGCTCGCGACAAAGGATCGGGTGACCTTCACATGGATATCATCGGTGCACTTCAGATCTCACTCGCTCAGCTGGTCGGCCCGTCCGCCATCTTCTACGCTTTGCTCGCCATCGGCCTGAACCTGCACTTCGGCTACGCCGGACTGCTCAACTTCGGCCAGATCGGCTTCGCACTGCTCGGCGGATACGGCGTCGGCATCACCACGATCACCTACGAACAGCCGCTCTGGCTCGGCATTCTGGTGGGACTCGCCGCAGCGGGGCTGCTCGCCCTGGTGCTCGGCATTCCGACGCTGCGACTGCGAGCCGACTATCTCGCGATCGTCACCATCGCCGCCTCGGAAATTCTGCGACTGGTGTTCCGTTCGACCGCAACGGATTCGGTGACCAAGTCGACCAACGGCATCACCGGCTTCGCCGGACCGTTCACCAGCATGAGTCCGTTCGAGGGCGGCAAGTCGTACAGCTTCCTCGGCGTGCGCTTCCTGGGCAACGACCTGTGGGCCATGCTCGTCGGTTGGACACTGGTCCTGCTGTTGTGCGGAGTGATCTACCTCCTGACGCACAGCCCCTGGGGACGCGTCCTCAAGGCCGTCCGTGAGGACGAGGACGCTGCCCGCTCACTGGGCAAGAACGTCTTCGTCTACAAGATGCAGGCACTGGTTCTCGGTGGTGTCATCGGCGGCATGGGCGGTGTGTTCAACGCATTGCAGACCCAGTCCATCAACCCCGACTTCTACTCGACCGCGCAGACGTTCTTCGCCTTCGGCGCACTGATCCTCGGTGGGGCGGCAACAGTGTTCGGCCCGGTGCTGGGCGCGATGCTCTTCTGGTTCCTGCTGTCCATTCCCGATGCGATTCTGCGGCAATTGATCTCCGGCGACGACCCGGTGCTCAACCTCACCGGTGCCCAGGTCGGTGCCACGCGATTCGTGCTCCTGGGAATCCTGATCGCCGTCTTGATGGTGTTCAGACCTCAGGGCATTCTCGGCAACAAGCGAGAGGTTCAACTCAATGCCTGACCCGAGCAAGGATGCTGCTGCAACGGCCGCACCGAGCAAGAAAGCCAGCACCCTCGAATCACGCGCTGCCCAGGCGTTGTCGAGCGATCAACGCGCCGCCCTGTTCGCCGGTGTGCCCAACGAACCCGGCGCGCCGAAGCCGGACGCCACCATGGTGGTCGACGGCGTCTCGCGTACCTTCGGCGGCCTCAAAGCCGTCGACGTGGCGCACCTCGAAATTCAGCGCGGCTGCATCACCGGTCTGATCGGGCCCAACGGTGCAGGAAAGACCACCCTGTTCAACCTGCTCACCGGATTCGATCGACCCGACACCGGAACCTGGTCGATGGACGGCCAGGAACTGGGTCGGATGCATCCGCACCAGGTGGCCCGCAAAGGTGTGGTGCGCACGTTCCAGTTGACCAAGGCGCTGTCGAAACTGACTGTGCTGGACAATGTTCGACTGGGTGCAACCGGTCAGCGCGGTGAACGCATGATCAACACGTTCATGCCGTGGACGTGGAAGGCCCAGGAACGTCAGATCACCGAACGCGCCTACGAGCTACTGAGCCGCTTCAAGCTCGACGCCAAGGCCGACGACCTGGCCGGCTCGTTGTCCGGCGGCCAGCGCAAGCTGCTGGAGATGGCGCGAGCACTGATGACCGATCCGTCGGTGGTCATGCTCGACGAGCCGATGGCCGGGGTCAATCCGGCTCTGACGCAGTCACTTCTGGGGCACATCAAGTCGCTTCGCGACGACGGTATGACGGTGGTGTTCGTCGAGCACGACATGGACGTCATCCGCGACATCAGTGACTGGGTGGTGGTGATGGCGCAGGGCAGCATCATCGCCGAGTCCACCCCGGAGGAGCTCTCCAACAACGGAGCCGTCGTCGACGCGTATCTCGGAAGCCATCACGATCAGGCTCTGGAATTCGACGCTGATGGCAATCCGGTCGGAGCCACCGCCGAACTGGCCGAGGCCTTGAAGCAGGCCGAGAAAGAGGAACTCGAAGCGGGAGGCGATCTTTCGGAACCGGAGTTCGTCAGCCCAGTGACGCCCGACGTCGCCGAGGGCGGCTCACACCGGGCCAAGGAGGACAACTGATGAGCGAACAGACATTGACGCCTGCGGAATTCGCCGCGACACCCGAGGAGCACGCGCGACTCGCCGAGGGTGCACTGCTGCGCGCCGACGGGCTGGTGGCCGGGTACATCCCCGGTGTCAACATCCTCAGCGAATGCAACTTCTTCCTCAACGACGGGGAGATCGTCGGCATCATCGGGCCCAACGGTGCCGGAAAGTCGACTCTCCTCAAGACCCTCTTCGGGCTGGTCGCCGTCCGTGAGGGCAGCGTCAAACTGCGAGGTGACAACATCACCTCCGCAGAAGCGCACGTATTGGTCACCAAGGGAGTCGGCTACGTTCCGCAGACCCAGAACGTGTTTCCGTCGCTCACCATCGAAGAGAACCTCGAAATGGGAATCTATCTGCGTCCCAAGAAGTTCGGCGAACGTTTCGAGTTCGTCAGCGAGCTGTTTCCGCTGCTCGGTGAGCGCAAGAAGGTCAAGGCCGGCGCGCTGTCCGGCGGCGAGCGGCAGATGGTCGCCATGGGACGCGCACTGATGATGGAGCCGTCGGTACTGCTGCTCGACGAACCGTCGGCCGGATTGTCACCGATGTTCCAGGACGAGGTGTTCATCCGCTGCAAGAAGATCAATGCAGCGGGCGTCTCGATCATCATGGTCGAGCAGAACGCCCGTCGCTGCCTCCAAATCTGCGACCGTGGCTATGTCCTCGATCAGGGCCGCAACGCCTACACCGACACCGGTCCGGCATTGATGAACGACCCGAAGGTGATCGAGCTGTACCTCGGCACACTGGCAGGAAGCAAAGAGAAGAAGTAGCTGCTCGACAACGACGAAGGCCCCGGTTCGATCGCCATCGAACCGGGGCCTTCTCGCTGCCGTCGAACGTGCGACGCATACGAAAACCTCTGGGCCCGAGTCCTGATCGAGGACTCGGGCCCAGAGGCTGTGTGACAGTTACAGATCACTCACCGACGACGATGTAATCTTCCGTCGTCAGGGTGTTGTCCGGTCCGAAGACCAGGTTGCCGTAGGAACCGGTGGCGGGCTCTCCTGCGTCACTGAAGTTCAGCGCGCCGGTGATTCCGTCGTAGTCGATATCGGTTCCGGCCTTGACGAGCGGAAGGCACTCGGCGTAGCTGGTGCACTTGGTGCCGTCCTTGGTGACACTGTTGATGTTGGCAGCGATGTCGGTGCCTGCCGTCGACTTGGCCTGCTCTGCAGCGAGCGCCGAGATGATCACTGCGTCGTAGGACTCACCCGCGTAGTTGAAGTCCACCAGGGCCGGATCGACGACCTTGAGACGGTCCTGGAATCCGGTGCCGACATCGGTCAACGGGGTGGTGCCGCGCATCGTGTCGAGCAGACCCGGTGCAACCGACTCACCGAGGGCGTTACCCATGTTGCCGTCGACGCCGTAGACCAGCGTGCCGTCGGACGGTCCGATGCCGATCTCGTGCATACGGGTGATGATCTTCGCGGACTCCTCGAAGCCGATGATGGCCACGGCGTCCGGGTTGAAGTTCTTCACACCGTCGACCTCGGCGTTGAACGACTGTGCGTTCGGGTCGTAGATCGTGGTCTGGATCTGGTCCGCCGCGATGCCCGCCTCTTCGAGGTTGTCCGCGGTGTTCGCGGCCAGGCCCGTGCCGTACGGGTCGTTGAGCGCGAGGATGGACACGCGCTGCGCGCCGTCCTGGGCGATCAGCTGGGACAAGGCCTGTGCCTGCAGCACGTCGGTGGGTGCGGTACGGAAGTACTGGCCCTTGTCCGGGTAGCAGACGAACTGATCGGACGTGTTCGCCGGCGAGAACTGCACGACGCCTGCGCTGGCGATCTTGTCGATGACCTTGAGCGAGACCGAGGACGACGCTGCACCGACGATGACGTCGGAGCCGCCGGCGAGCAAACGGTCCACCGTGGTGTTGGCGGTATCTGTCGTCGTGTCACCCGAGTCACCGGGGATGAGCGTGACGGGCTGCTCGAGGACACCACCGGCTTCGTTGACGTCGTTGATGGCCAACTGCACGCCGGCAACTTCGGGCGGGCCGAGGAAGGCCAGGGTTCCGGTCTCGGGGAGGAGGGTTCCCACCACCAGCGGTGCCGTGTCGGGGGTTGCCCCGGCAGTGGCCTGCTCGGGCGTGCAGTCGGTGGAGACGGTCGTTTCCGCGGCTGCAGTGCCGCCGCTGGCACTGGTGGAGTCGGTCGAGCCCGAGTCGTCGCTCGACGAACAGCCGAACAGTGCGAGCGAGGTAACGCTCAGCACCGCAGCCGTGCGGACATAGGTCCGAATTGCCATCTAGGTTCTCCTTGAAATTGCTCGTCGATGAAGCGCACCTGAGTTACATGTGGCTCACGTGTGGGTCAGACGCTAATGCTCGGAGCTGATTCGCAAGGCCTAGAACGACGCTCGTGACCTGACTGTGACCTAGAGAGTCGAAGTTTTACGTGTCCGTAGCTTTCGCGGGTCGATCAGCTCTCTGCCACAGGCTTGTTCGCGGGGGTACCGAGAGTCTCGATCACGACCTCCGCGACGGCCTTCATCGTCGTCCTGCGATCCATGGCGGCACGCTGAATCCACTTGAACGCCTGCGGTTCTGTGAGCGATTGCGAGGTCATCAGGATGCCCTTGGCCTTCTCGATGAGCTTGCGCGTCTCGAGCCGGTCCTGCAGATCCACGATCTCGGATTCGAGAGCGGAGATCTCACCGAAACGACTGGCGGCCAACTCCACCGCGGGCATCAGGTCGGCTTTGGTGAACGGCTTGACCAAATACGCCATCGCTCCGGCATCGCGCGCCTTCTCCACCAGCTCGCGCTGACTGAACGCGGTGAGAATGACAACGGGCGCAATGCGCTTCTCGGCGATCTCCGATGCCGCATCGATTCCGTCCCGACGCGGCATCTTCACATCCATGATGACCAGATCGGGACGCAGTTCGACGGCCAACTCCACCGCCTGCTGACCGTCGGCCGCTTCACCGACCACGTCGTAACCCTCTTCCCGGAGCATCTCCACGAGGTCGAGTCGGATCAGGGATTCGTCCTCCGCGACCACCACGCGAAGCGGGGGCTTGCCAGTACCGTGCGCACCAGGAGCATTCATCTGTATCGGTCTCCTTTGACAGTCATCGCCCATCAGGGCCGTCGAGCATCTGAAGGGTACCGGTGCGCGCCCCCGAAAGCGCATCTTCTAAACTCGTCAATCGTTGCTTGAAAGACGCCAGCCCTCGTATCCCAATTGGCAGAGGAAACGGATTCAAAACCCGTCCAGTGTGAGTTCGAGTCTCACCGAGGGCACCACAACAGCGAAGCGCGGTCTTCACACGATCGAGCGGTCGGTAATGGCCGCCCATGATCGCGCCTACAGTGGAGTCATGTACATACCCAGCAGTCTCCGTTGCCATGACACCAGTGCGGGCAGTTTGTGCGCAGCGAAGGTCGACCATCGTTTCGGGGATTCGGCGGACCGGTCTGCGGAGTGGGTCTACTACACCTGCAGCGCCGACACCGCCCACGAGACCGGTTACGTCGACCGCCTGGTCACTGCCTGAACAATGTTCGTAGAACGCGCCCACGTCCACGCCGACGACGTCGGATCGGACTGGCCCTTCACCGTGCCTGCTGTCGCCGACCTCGCTCGCGACGGACTCGAGTTCCTGGCACCGGTCACAATTCTGGTCGGCGACAACGGTTCCGGTAAATCGACCCTCGTCGAGGCGATCGCCGAGGGTTTCGGTATCGATGCCCGCGGTGGTCGGGCAGCGCAGCAATCACGTCGACTCGACGAGGTGACCAGCGCGCTCGGCGAGGTACTCGAACTCGAGACCACGCCGCGGGGTTCTCGAATGCTTCGTGGCCCACGACTGAACAAGCGCGGCTTCTTCCTGCGCGCCGAGACCGCATTCGACATGGCCGAGAACCTCGGCGGCATGCCGGGCTTCTGGGACGAGAACACCGCGGAGATGAGCCACGGCGAGGGCTTCCTGACCATGTTCGGGGCTATGTTGGCCGAACCCGGTTTCTACGTTCTGGACGAGCCGGAATCGGCCCTGTCGTTCACCGCGAGCCTGCAGCTCGTTGCACTCATGTCCGAGCTGGGTAACGAGGGCGCGCAGATCGTCTGCGCGACCCACTCACCGATTCTGGCGTCGACCCCCGGTGCGGACATCGTCGAAGTCGGCGAACACGGTCTACGCCGAAGTACCTGGGACGAACTCGAATTGGTACAGCACTGGCGTCGCTACCTCGAGGACCCGAACAGCTATCTCCGTCATCTGCTCGACTGACCGTCGGCCATCGACACCTCACGACGGCGACGCACACTTCCCGGGGAAACCCCCATCGCCCGTTTGAAGGCCTTACCGAATGCCGCCTCCGAGAGATACCCACTACGTCGGGCCAATTCGGCCAGCACGACGTCCTCGGAACGCAAGGTCTGATACGCGACCTGCATTCGCCACGTCGCCAGGTAGCTCATCACCGATTCGCCGACCAGTTCGGTGAAACGCGCCGAGAACGCCGAACGCGACATGTTGGCGCTCGTCGCCAGAGCCGCAACGGTCCACCGCTCGTGGGGATGTCGATGAATCAGAGCCAACGCAGCTCCGATTCGGTCGTCCTGCAACGCTCCGAGCCACCCGGACTGCGCTCGCGGACTGCCGGCGATCCACGACCGCAGTGCGAGGATCACCAGAATGTCGGACAGCCGGGTGATGACCGCCTCTCCCCCGGGCTCGAGGACTCGGGCTTCGTCCGCCACCATCGCCAGGACGTTCTGCATTCTCGCTTGTTTCGGTCCGGGCTCCGCATCGACGAACACCACAGCAGGCAGCAGACGGACAAGCTGTTGCGCCGCTGGGTGATCCAGCCGCACCGCTCCGCACACCAGGGTGGCGGCCGGTCCTGCTCCCTCACCGTGAGTGATCACCGCGTATCGGTCGCTGACGTACTCGTGCGGGAGGTCGTACACACTCGCCGCCCGTGTCGCCGCATCCTCGTCGGCGGCGAGAACGTGACCTCGCCCATGCGGGACCAATGCGAAATCGCCGGGCACCAACTCACGCGTCGGCTCATCGGGAACCGACAGCAGGCACCGACCGTCCACCACCGTGTGAAACCACAGCGCGTCCTCCATGACGGGCAGGTCGAGACCCCACGAACCGCTCATCTCGGATCGTACGTAGAACGATCCGGTCAACCGCAGAAAGTGCAGGGCCTCACCGAGCGGATCGGGCGACTTCCAGGGGTCGAGTCCACGCATCGATCGATTGTTGCACCAATTGGACGATCGGACATCGAATCCGGCGTTTCGAGCATTGATCATCCTGCTGTTCCGAGCAACAGTGGACGACAGGACAAATCCTCGTCGAAAGGATCACCGACCGTGAACATCAACCGAACAGACCCGTCGTGATGGAGCGGGCGTCCTCGGTCGCCACCCTCGTGTCCGCCATCGGATGCGGGCTGGTCGCAGGAGTGCTGCTCGCCTTCTCCATCAGCGTGCTCCCTGGCCTGGCAACACTGCCGGTACCCGACGCCATCGCCGCCATGCAGAGATTCAACGCGGCGATTCTCAACCCGATGTTTCTCGGCCTGTTCTTCGGAACGGCCGTATCGTGCACTCTCGCAGCGATTCTCGCCGTGTCGACCGGTCGGGGTTCACCCCTGCTCGTCGTGAGCGGTGCCGTTCTCTACATTCTCGGATGCTTCGCGATCACGGCCGTTCTGAACGTCCCCCTCAACGACGCCTTGGCCGGTGTGGATCCCGGCAGTGCGGCAGGTGCCGCGGTGTGGCAGAACTTCACCGACAAGTGGACGCGATGGAACAACGTCAGGACGGTCGCGGCGACCGCCGCCTGCGCCGTCCTGATCGTGGGTCAGGGCAGATCGGCACTGGGCTGATCGGACACCGCATCCTGGTGTCGCTTGCGAATTTCTTCTTCGAACCGCGCGATGAGGTGGTCGGTGTCGGCGGTCGAGACATCTCGCGCGCCTTCGTCCATCGCCGCGTCACGCCCCCGGCGCAGTGCGGCGAGTTCGGCTTCGAGTTCGTTGTTGTCGAGTACGCGTGGATCCAACATGAACTCCATTGTGGTCCCCCGTCCGGTGCCCCCGCGGGGATTTGCTGTAATCACGCAATGACCGTGGTGCACAGTTTCGAGCCGATCGTCGGACCGGGCGCAACCATCCTGATCCTGGGGTCCATGCCCGGCGTCGCCTCGCTGGCCGCGCAGCAGTACTACGCCCATCCACGAAATGCGTTCTGGCCGATCATGGGAACGGTGTTCGATGCAGGCCCCGAACTCCACTACGACGCGCGCACCGAGCGCCTGCGCAGCCATGGCGTCGCGGTGTGGGACGTGCTGAAGTTGTGCACGCGCGAGGGAAGTCTGGATTCGGCGATCATCGAATCCTCCATCGAGACAAACGATTTCCACGAGTTGTTCGCCGAGCATCCCGGCTTCGTCAGGGTGTTCTTCAACGGAGCCAAAGCAGCCGAGAGCTACAGACGGTACGTCGCAACGAAACTGCCGCTCCCCCACGTCGAATTCACTCGGTTACCGTCGACCAGCCCGGCGCACGCCTCACTGAACCTGGATGCGAAGACGCGCGCGTGGTCGGACGCACTCAGGCTCGGACCCGCTTCGGGAAGTGGCGAATGAGACCTTCCTGCACGACGGTGGCCAGCAATTGGCCGTCCATCGAGAAGAACCGTCCGGTGGCCAGGCCACGGGACCCTGCAGCGACGGGTGATTCGGTGGCGTAGAGCGCCCACTCGTCGAACCGGAACGGGCGATGGAACCAGATGGAATGGTTGACCGTCGCCGCCACGATGCGATCGAGTCCCCACGAGAGACCGTGGGTGGTGATGATCGAGTCGAGCACCGTGGTGTCCGACGCGTAGCCCATGGTTGCGGCGTGGAAGATCGAGGCGTCGGGCAGATCCCCGTCGGCCTTCATCCACACGCGATTGTGGTTGAGCTTCTCGCCGGTGCCGTGCATGATCCACGCCGGATCGTTCGCGTAGCGCATGTCGATCGGCTTCAGGGCGTCGACGAACATCTGCAGTCGATCCTCGTACCCGACGAAGTGATCGCCGAGCGGTGGCAGCGCGTCGGGGTACGGAACCTCGGGCACCTCGACGCTGTGCTCGAGGCCTGTACCGAAATCCTGGAAGGCAGCGAGCATGACGAACAGCTCGTTGCCGTCCTGAACTGCGGTGACCTGCCGGTTGGCAAAAGCGCGGCCGTCGCGCTGGCGCGAGACCCGGTATTCGATGGGCTTCTTGACGTCACCACCGCGGATGAAGTGGGCGTTGATCGCATGCACGTCTCGCGAGGTACCGGAGACGGTGCGACCCGCCGCGATCAGGCCCTGAGCGACCAGTTGTCCCCCGAACGTACGGCTGCCCACCTGCTCGGGGTGAACGCCGACGAACACGTCCTCCTCGATCTCCTCCAGTGCGAGGAGATCGAGGAGCGTCTCGAGATCGGTCTTGCGTACTGCTGTACTGCTCGGCGCGCTTTCGCTGACGCCGGTTCCCCCCGCTTCGACCACTTACCGGTCCTCTTCTCCGATTCGGTGCACATGGATCAAGTTGGTCGAGCCTACTGTGCCGGGAGGGGCACCGGCCACGATCACGACCTGGTCGCCCTTGCTGTATCGACCCAGCTCGAGCAGCGCCCGGTCCACTTCCTTGACCATCGCGTCCGTGGAACCCACATCCGGGACCAGGAACGTCTCGGTGCCCCAGCTCAGCGACAGCTGGCTGCGGACCTCGGAGATGGAGGTGAAGGCGAGCAACGGAAGCTTGGTGTGCAGACGAGCCAACCGTCGAACGGTGTCTCCCGACTGGGTGAACGCCACGAGTGCCTTCGCATCCAAGCGCTCACCGATGTCACGGGCGGCGTACGAGATGACGCCACGCTTGGTGCGCGGGACGTGCGTCAGCGGAGGAACACTGTCGCCCTCGGTCTCGACCGTCTCGACGATGCGGGCCATGGTCCGCACAGTTTCCATCACGTACTTACCGACCGAGGTCTCACCGGAGAGCATGACCGCGTCGGTGCCGTCGAGCACGGCATTGGCGACGTCGGACGCCTCGGCGCGCGTCGGGCGGGAGTTCTCGATCATCGATTCGAGCATCTGGGTCGCGACGATGACGGGCTTGGCGTTGGCGCGGGCGATCTGGATGGCACGCTTCTGCACCAGCGGCACCTGCTCGAGGGGCAACTCGACGCCGAGGTCACCGCGGGCGACCATGATCGCATCGAACGCGAGCACGATGGCTTCGAGGTTGTCGACAGCCTCGGGCTTCTCGAGCTTGGCGATGACCGGAACTCGGCGGCCGACGCGGTCCATGACGGCGTGGACGAGTTCGACGTCCGCGGGGGAACGCACGAACGACAGTGCGATGAAGTCGCATCCCAGAGCGAGGGCGAACTCGAGGTCGGCGATGTCCTTCTCGCTCATGGCGGGAACGGACACGTCCATGCCCGGCAGGGACACACCCTTGTTGTTACTGACCGGTCCACCTTCGGTGACACGGCACAGCACGTCGTTGCCTTCGACGCCGGTGACCACGAGGCCGACCTTGCCGTCGTCGACGAGCAGACGGTCGCCTTCCTTGGCGTCCTGGGCCAGCTCCTTGTACGTGGTCGACACCCGGTCGTGAGTGCCCTCGCACTCTTCGACGGTGATGCGGATCAGCTCGCCGGCCGCCCAGGTGGTCGAGCCCTCGGCGAAACGCCCGAGACGAATCTTCGGTCCCTGCAGGTCGGCCAGAATGCCCACGGCTTTGCCGGTGGCGTCCGATGCTGCGCGAACCCTCTCGTAGTTGGCCTGATGATCGGGGTGATCACCATGGCTGAAGTTCAGTCGTGCGACATCCATTCCACTCTCGACGAGTTCGCGGATGCGCTCTGTGGTTGCGGTTGCAGGTCCAAGGGTGCAGACAATCTTAGTACGTCGGCTCACGAAAGCGAGCCTAGCCGCTGGACGCCGCGTTCTCTATCGCAGACGCATCCACCCGAATACTACCGATCGGTAGCCACGCTACCCCGCTGCTGGGACAGCCTGTACCGGTTCAGAGACGGGGGTCACACCACCGCCAGCGGCAGTGCAGTCGGGTGTACCGGCGACGGTAATTCCGAGTGTCCGGTGAGGAAAGCGTCGACTCCATGGGCCGCCGATCGACCCTCCGCGATCGCCCACACGACCAACGAAGCACCGCGATGCGCATCCCCGCACACGAACACGCCGGGTGCCGTGGTCTGCCAGTCGGGACCACACGAGAGCGCGCCCCGCTTGGTCAGTGCCAGGCCGTACTCGTCGAGCAGCGGACCGTGCTCGACGCCCTCGAAACCGATGGCGAACAACGCCAGATCGCAGGGCAATTCGATCTCCTCCCCGATGGGCGTGACGATGCGTCGACCGTCCGCGTCGCGTTGCACCTCCACCTCGGCGAGCACCATCGCACGAACGTGCCCACGCTCGTCACCGAGGAATCGCTGGACCGCGACCTGATGACGCACGACGCCACCCTCGGCGTGCGCGGGCGAGGTGCGCAGCACCAGCGGCCACGACGGCCACGGCGAGAGACTGTCGTCGCGAGCCCCGGGCAGAGCCGGGTTGTAGTCGAGCTGAGTGACCGAAGCGGCACCTTGGCGGTGGGCCGTACCCAGGCAGTCGGCTCCGGTGTCACCGCCACCGATGATGACCACGTGCTTGTCCGCTGCGGAGATGGAGGTGGGACCGTCGCCCTCGCATTCCTTGTTCGACGGCACCAGATGCTCCATGGCCAGGTGGATACCGTCGAGCTCGCGACCGATGACCTCGGCATTGTCACGGGCCCGCAGAGCTCCGACCGCGAGAACGACTGCGTCGAAGGATTCGCGCAGTTGCTCGACGGTGAAGTCGATCCCGACCTCGCAGTCGGTGACGAAATGTGTTCCCTCGGCCCGCATCTGCATGAGGCGCTGATCGAGCACGGACTTCTCGAGCTTGAACTCGGGGATGCCGTAGCGGAGCAGTCCGCCGAGACGATCGTCACGCTCGTACACGGTGACGTCGTGCCCGGCGCGCGTGAGCTGTTGCGCCGCAGCCAATCCCGCAGGACCGGATCCGACGACGGCGACCCGCTTGCCGGTGGTGATCGTCGGCGGCTGCGGAACGATGCTGCCGTCTTCCCAGGCCAGGTCCGCGATGGTCTGCTCGACCCGCTTGATCGTCACGCTTCCGCCGGTGGCCGCCTCGGAGATCGACAGCACACACGCCGATTCACACGGGGCCGGGCAGACCCGCCCGGTGAACTCCGGAAAGTTGTTGGTCGCATGCAGTCGGTCGCTGGCCGCATCCCAGCGGCCGCGACGCACCAGGTCGTTCCACTCGGGAATCAGATTTCCCAGCGGGCAGCCCGCAGTTCCCGAGTGGCAGAACGGAATACCGCAGTCCATGCAGCGACGCGCCTGATCGGAGACCTCGGCGGCACGCTCGCTCGCCGGCTGGTGCGAGTACACCTCGTTCCAGTCCTTGACGCGCTCGCCGATCGGACGCTTGGCAGCCTCACGCTTGACGACTTTCAGAAATCCCTGTGGATCAGCCACGTGCAGCCTCCATGATCGCAGCATCGACGTCGCGCCCTTCGGCGCGCGCCATTCTTGTCGCTTCCAGCACCCTCTGGTAGTCGACGGGCATGACCTTGGTGAACAGCGCAGACCGGCGGGGCCAGTCGGCCAGCAACGAGGTCGCGACGGTGGAACCGGTCCACCGTCGGTGATTCTCGACGGTCTCGCGCAGCCACACCAGATCGTCCGGGTTGGGCACCTGCAGTTCGACCATCGCCATGTTCACGTCCGCCGGATCGAGACCGAGGACGAACGCGATACCGCCGGACATACCCGCAGCCATGTTGCGACCGGTGGGCCCGAGCACCACGACACGACCGCCGGTCATGTACTCGAACGCGTGGTCGCCCACACCCTCGTTCACCGCGATCGCTCCCGAGTTACGGACCGCGAACCGCTCCCCTGCCTTACCGCGCAGGTACACCTCGCCCGAGGTGGCACCGTAGAGAATCGTGTTTCCTGCGATCACGTTGTCCTCTGCGACGAACGGCGCATCCTCGGCGGGCCGCACGACTATCCGGCCGCCCGACAATCCCTTGCCGACATAGTCGTTCGCGTCCCCGACCAGGTCGATGGTGATGCCCGGCGGCAGGAAGGCCCCGAGAGACTGACCGGCCGATCCGGTGAACGCGATGCGAATGGTGTCGTCCGGCAACCCGACCGCGCCGTAACGCCGGGTGACCTCGGACCCCAGCAGAGTTCCGACGGTGCGATTGACGTTGCGTACCGGCAGCTCGAGCTTCACCGGATGCGCGTCCTCCAGCGCTCCCTCGGCCAACTGGATCAGAGTGCGGTCCAGCGCGAGATCGAGACCGTGGTCCTGCGCGCGGAGGCGTCGACGCTGCGTCATCGGGGCACCGTGTCGGTCGACGGGCATCGCGAAGATCGGCGCGAGATCGAGTCCCTTGCTCTTCCAGTGCGCCACTCCCGCTGCCGTCTCGAGCACATCGGCGTGACCGACGGCCTCGTCGATGCTCCGGAAACCGAGCTGCGCGAGATACTTTCGCACGTCCTCGGCGATGAACTTGAAGAAGTCCTCGAGGAACTCGGGTTTGCCGGTGAACCGCTTGCGCAGCTCCGGGTTCTGCGTCGCGACACCGACCGGGCAGGTGTCGAGGTGGCAGACGCGCATCATGATGCACCCGGCCACGATCAGCGGGGCCGTCGAGAACCCGAATTCCTCCGCACCGAGCAGCGCCGCAACGATGACGTCGCGTCCGGTGCGCATGCCGCCGTCGCACTGCACGGTGATGCGATCACGCAGGCCGTTGAGCACCAATGTCTGCTGGGCGTCCGCAAGGCCGATCTCCCATGGAGCGCCTGCATGCTTGAGCGAGGTCAACGGCGCAGCACCGGTTCCGCCGTCGTATCCGGAGATCAGGACGACATCGGCGTGGGCCTTGCTCACGCCCGTCGCCACCGTGCCGACGCCGACGGAACTGACGAGTTTGACGTGCACGCGCGCCTTCTCGTTGGCGTTCTTGAGATCGTGGATCAGCTGCGCGAGATCCTCGATCGAATAGATGTCATGGTGCGGGGGCGGCGAGATGAGGCCGACACCCGGCGTCGAGTGTCGGGTCTTGGCCACCCACGGGTACACCTTGTAACCGGGCAGCTGGCCACCCTCGCCCGGCTTGGCACCCTGCGCCATCTTGATCTGAATGTCCGTCGCGTTGACCAGATAGTCGCTGGTGACACCGAACCGACCACTGGCCACCTGCTTGACTGCACTGCGTCGCGTCGGGTCGTAGAGCCGGTCGACGTCCTCGCCGCCCTCCCCAGAGTTGGACCGTCCGCCCAGATTGTTCATCGCGACGGCCATCGTCTCGTGCGCCTCGGCGGAGATGGATCCGTAGCTCATCGCGCCGGTGTTGAACCGCGTGACGATCGACTCGACCGATTCCACCTCGTCGAGCGGAACCGGCGGCCTGACACCGTCCTTGAACTCGAACAGACCGCGCAGCGCACCGCCTTCGCGAGCGAGCCGGTCCACCTCGTCGGTGTACTTCTGGAACACGTCGTATCGACCGGTACGCGTTGCGTGCTGCAGCAGGAACACCGTCTCGGGGGTGAACAGGTGCAGCTCGCCTTCGCGCCGGAACTGGTATTCACCGCCGATCTCCAACCGGCGATGGACGCGGTCGGTCGGATTCTCGGGGTACGCCCGACGATGGCGCAGCTTGACCTCCTCGGCGAGCACGTCGAGACCGACGCCGCCGAGCTTGCTGACCGTGCCCTTGAAGTACTCGCGCACCACCTCGCGATCGAGACCGACGGCCTCGAAAACCTGTGCGCCGGTGTATGACCCGACGGTCGAGATGCCCATCTTCGACATCACCTTGAGCACGCCCTTGCCGAGCCCGTACAGGTAATTCCGTACCGCGATCGTCGGTTCGACTCCGGTGAGTTCGCCTTCGCCGACCAGATCCTCGATCGACTCCATCGCCAGATACGGGTTGACCGCTGCGGCACCGAAGCCGATGAGCAGCGCCAGATGGTGCACCTCGCGCGCGTCACCGGATTCGACGACGAGCGCGATCTTGGTGCGCTCCTTGGTGCGAACCAGGTGATGGTGCACCGCCGAGGTGGCCAGCAGGGACGGGATCGGGGCCCGGGTGTGGTCCGAATCGCGATCGGAGATGATCAGCGTGGTGTACCCCGCAGCGATGGCCTCCGATGCCCGGGCACGCAACTCCTCGATGGCCTCGGCGAGACCTTCGCCGCCGCGCTCGACCTCGTACAGCCCACGCAACACCGTGGCCGACAGTCCCGGATGGTCGCCGTCGTCGTTGATATGAATGATCTTGTTGAGCTCGTCGTTGTCGAGCACCGGCCACGGCAACACGATCTGCCTGCACGACGCCGCAGTGGGCTCGAGCAGGTTCTGCTCGGGACCCATCACCCGCGCGAGCGAGGTCACGATCTCCTCGCGGATCGAGTCGAGCGGCGGGTTGGTGACCTGCGCAAACAGTTCGATGAAGTAGTCGTAGAGCTGGCGCGATCGCTGCGACATCACTGCGGCCGGGGTATCGGTACCCATCGAACCGAGCGGCTCGCCCCCGGATGCGGCCATCGGCGTCAGTACGACGCGGAGGTCTTCCTCGGTGTAGCCGAAAGCGACCTGCCTGCGCACCACCGAGTCGTGGTTGTACTGGATGTGAGCGCGCTCGGGCAGGCTCTTGATCTCGAGCAGGCCCGCGTGCAGCCACTCCTGGTACGGATGTTCGGTTGCCAGTTGGAGTTTGATCTCCTCGTCCGGCACGAGACGTCCGGCGACAGTGTCGATCAGGAACATCTTGCCGGGCTCGAGGCGACCTTTGGCGACGACCTCGGATTGGGGCACGTCGAGCACGCCTGCCTCACTGGCGAGGATCACGCGACCGTCCGCCGTCTGCCACCAGCGGCCGGGGCGAAGGCCGTTGCGATCCAGCACGGCTCCGACATAGCTGCCGTCGGTGAACGTCACGCAGGCCGGACCGTCCCAGGCCTCCATCATCGACGAGTGGAACTGGTAGAACGCTCGCACTCGCGGATCCATCGTGCGGTGGTTCTCCCACGGCTCGGGCACCATCATCATCACCACGTGCGGCACGCTGCGTCCGCCGAGGTGCAGTAGTTCGAGCACCTCGTCCAGGGACACCGAGTCCGAGGCATCGGGGTTGCAGATCGGGAACAAACGCTCCAGGTCCCCGGGGATCAGGTCGCTCGACAGCAACGCTTCGCGAGCCCGCATCCTGTTTCGGTTGCCCTTGACGGTGTTGATCTCGCCGTTGTGCGCGACGTAGCGATGCGGGTGCGCCAGCGGCCACGACGGGAACGTGTTGGTCGAGAAGCGACTGTGCACGATGGCAATGGCGCTCGTGCACAAAGGGTTACGCAGTTCCGGAAAGTACAGCGGCAGCTGCATCGTGGTGAGCATGCCCTTGTAGACGATGGTGCGCGAGGACAGCGACGGAAAGAACAGCCCCGACCCCTCGGCCTCGATCTCGGGGGTGACCCGCTCGGAACGCTTGCGCAATCCGTAGACGAGACGGTCGAGCGCGAGACCGGCGGGACGCGTGCCGTCGACCTCGGGGGCGGTGACGTAGAGGTAGCTCATGTAGGGCATGCAGCCGAGGGCGGTGAGGCCCACATCGGCTCGATCGGGATCGACCTCGACCGGAACCCAGCCCAGGATGTCCAGACCCTCTTCGGCCGCAACGGTTTCGACGCGCTCGACGGCGATCGCGCGCTCACGGATGCCCTGCGGCAGAAAACACACTCCGGCCGCGAACGTGTTGTCGCCGTCGGCTCCGGCCGCGGGCAGATCGAACGGCGCGAGGGAGGCGAGGAGTTCGACCGGCAGCTGGATCAGAATGCCCGCGCCGTCACCACTGTTGGGCTCGGCACCGGCAGCTCCGCGATGCTCCAGGTTCTCCAGTGCCAGAACGCCGTCGGCGACGATCGCGTGGGAGCGGCGACCCGCGATGTCGGCGATCATCGCCACGCCACAGGAATCCTTCTCCGAGCTCGGGTCGTACAGACCTTGCTCCGCAGGCATCCGAGAAAACAGCACCACGATCACCTCCACGTAGGCCGGTGGGGTGCGTGCAAGCGGTGCAGTGTCTTCGACCCTGCATCGGAAGTCTCGGCAACCCCGCCGGCTGGTCGGCTCGAGTCGACCGAAACGGTCGGATGAGCCGAATTGAACTGCCTATCGGGAATTCACCGGGACAGCTCTGGCCCGCGAAAGAATCCGAGATCTCTCCCGGATGGCGAAATCGTAGCAGCTGTCATTCGCAACGATGCAATCGCGAATGACAGCTGTGACGAATGTGATCGTCAGTCGCGCAACGGTCGACCGTGCTCATCACGCACGCTGCCGGTGAGCATCATGATGCCGTCGATCAACGGCCAGATTCCGCCGATACCGCAGGTGAGCCACGTGACGGCTATCTGCGCCACCGCGATGCCCGGCTGATTCAGATAGAAACGCCCTGCACCGAACGCGCCCAACAGGATGCCGAGCAGACCTGCCGTCAGCTTCTGCTTGTCGGAGAACGGCTCCCCGGTGACCGGGTGCCGACCGTACGGAGCCATCGGATCCATGTATCCGGGCCCGCCTGGGAACTGGGGACCACCGTATTGGGGAGCGCCGTACTGAGGGCCGCCGTATTGGGGAGCGCCGTACTGCCCGCCCGCATACGGCGGCGGCGCACCGTACTGGCCGGACCCTTCGGATGGCGGTGGGTAACCCGCTCCGGGCGGAGGTCCGAACCGGCCCTGCTCGTCGACGTCGGGAGTGCTGTAGTTCGGCGTGCTGTAGTTCGGGTCGGGAACCCCGTAGACGGGACCCGACCCTGCGGGAGTGCCTTTTTCGAACGAGATGGTCGGCTCCGACGGAGTGGATCCATCGCCCGAGGATCCGTCCGAAGACGGTGTACCCGATTCACCCATGTCGAGCTCCCTTACGTCCGATGCAGTATCAGCGAGGGCATCAGTCTCTCAGCTTTCGCCCCTGAGGATCCTTCACATTGCCCACCAGTATCAGAACGCCGTCGACGAGATGCCAGACGAACAGCCCGAACAACACGACCAGTCCGAGGCCGAACGCTGCGATGAGCAGCACCCCCAAGAAGAACACCAACAGTTGTGCGACGCCGATCCCGATACTGCCGAGGTAGAAACGACCGACACCCAACCAACCGAGAAATATCTGCAGCAGGCCGCCGACGATCTTGGACTTGTCCGACAGCGCCTCGCCGGTCATCGGATCACGCCCGTACGGCGCATCGGGGCCTACACCGAAGGCGGGTCCACCCTGGTAGCCAGGGGGTATCCCGTAACCCTGCGGGCCGTAGCCGTACTGCTGGCCGTACCCCTGCTGTTGCCCGAAGCCCTGCTGGCCATACCCCTGCTGTTGCCCGAAGCCCTGTTGGCCGTACCCCTGCTGTTGGCCGTACCCCTGCTGTTGGCCGTAACCCTGCTGTCCGTAGTTCGGCTGTCCGTAGTTCGGCTGTCCGTAGTTCGGCTGCGAATAGCCCTGCTGGCCGTACTCCTGTTGCGGGTAGCCGGGAGGTGCCGGAAACCCACCGAGAGGATTATCGGTACTGCCGTCGGGGCTCGGTGCCGGGTAGCTCGGCGTGCTGGACCAACCCGGTCCGTTTCCGATACCCGAGTACGTGTCCCACCCCGGACCCGTGGGGCCGGTCGGGCCGTGTGAGGGCGCGGACTCCGAGGTACCGGGTGCCTCCGAGAGCGACGCTTCGGCGGTGGCGTCGTAGTCGAACGGCGTGCCGAACGACGCGGTCGGCTTCGTCACGCTGTCGCTCGAATCGGCGGTGCCGGAACCCGATTCCGGATCAGGGGTCTTGTCGAAATCAACCACGGGTACTGCCTTCTTCCTCGGCTTTCTTGTCGGTTGCCCGAACGGGCTGCGCGTCGACGGTGCCTGCGTCCGTGGTGTCGTCGGCCGGCGTCGGGCGCGAGCCTTCCGCATCCGAGGAGGTGTCCTCGGGAGCAACCTCGCGATCCTCGTCGTCGTTCGACCTCAGCGTCGCCGGTTCCTCACGGCCTTTGGTGGCGATCACGAAGTACGCGATCGCCAGAACGAAGATGATGGCGGAGGTGAAGGTGTTGATGCGTATCCCGGCGATCGTCGTGGCGAAGTCGTTGCGCATCAGTTCCACCCAGAACCGTCCGGCGCAGTATCCGGCCACGTACAGCGCGAACAATCGACCGTGGCCGATCGTGTACTTGCGGTCGACGAGAACCAGAAGCACGACGACCGCGACGCTCCACAACAGTTCGTACAGGAACGTCGGATGCACCACTTTTTCCACGAAACCGGTCGAGATCCCGTTGAGTGGATCGAGCCGTCCGTTGGCGTCGACCCGTTCGTAGATCTCCAGACCCCACGGCTGGGTGGTGGCGCGACCGTACAGTTCCTGGTTGAAGTAGTTGCCGATGCGGCCGATCGCCTGGGCCAGCAGAATCGGTGGACCGACGGCGTCACCGAACGCGGGCAACGGGATTCCGCGTCGACGGCAGGCGATCCAGGCACCGACGCCGCCGAGGAACACTGCTCCCCAGATTCCGAGGCCGCCGTTCCACACGTACAGCGCTTCGATCGGGTTTCCGCCGGGACCGAAGTACGTCTTCCAGTCGGTTGCCACGTGGTACAGCCGCCCGCCCAGCAGGCCGAACGGGACCGCCCAGACTGCGACGTCGAGGACTGTGCCCTTGGTTCCACCTCGGGCCACCCAGCGTCGATCACCCCACACCACGGCAACGATGATGCCGATGATGATGAACAGGGCGTAGGCCCGCAGAGCCAGCGGTCCGACGTGCCACACCCCCTGCGGCGGACTGGGAATGTAGGCCAGGATCGCGGTCGAAGTCACGACGCTACGTTAGCGGAACGGACACCCTCGGCGAGTTCCGTCGTCAGGTCGCGCACGGCGTCGAGTCCCTTGTCGACGGCACTGACCAGTGCCGAACCGACGATCACGGCGTCGGCGTAGCGGGCGATCTCGGCGGCCTGCGCGCCCGAGCGGACCCCGAGCCCCACGCCGATGGGAATGTCGGAGTGTTGACGGATCCGGGCCGAGAGTGCAGGTGCCATCGAGGACACCGCGTCGCGGGCACCGGTGACACCCATCGTCGAGGCCGCGTAGACGAAGCCGCTACTGGCTTCGACGGTGCTGACGAGCCGCTCCTCGGTGGACGACGGGGCGACGAGGAAGATTCGGTCGAGTTCGTAGCGGTTCGAGACCTCGATCCATTCCTGCGCTTCGTCGGGAATGAGATCCGGGGTGATGATTCCGAGCCCACCCGCATTTGCGAGATCCCGGGCGAAGTTCTCGATGCCGTACTTGAGCACCAGGTTCCAGTAGGTCATGACGACCGCTTTTCCGCCCGCAGCAGCGACCTGCTCGGTGACGGCGAAGACGTCCTTGACCCGGGCCCCGGCTCGCAGCGCCACATCAGCCGCGGCCTGGATCGTGGGGCCGTCCATCACCGGATCGGAATACGGAATGCCGACCTCGACGATGTCGCATCCGGCGTCGACCATCGTCTTGAACACCTCGACCGACCGCGGCACCGTCGGAAAACCTGCCGGGAGGTACCCGACGAGTGCTGCGCGCCCTTCGGCACGGCACTGCGCGAAGGTCCCGGAGAGGCGAGAGTCGTTGTTGCTCATGGCTTGATACCTGCTTCGTCGTCCACGTTCGCTTCGCCGTCTCCGTCGATCAGACCGAACCATTCGGCCGCGGTGTCGACGTCCTTGTCTCCACGTCCGGAGAGGTTCACCAGGATGATCGCGTCCTTGCCCAACTCCTTGCCGAGGGTGAGCGCGCCGGCGATGGCGTGCGAGGACTCGATGGCCGGGATGATGCCTTCGGTTCGGCACAGCAGCTTGAAGGCGTTCATGGCTTCGGTATCGGTGATGCCGCGGTACTCGGCACGCCCGATGTCGTGCAGGTAGGAATGCTCCGGACCGACGCCCGGGTAATCCAATCCCGCTGAGATGGAATGAGATTCGACGGTCTGACCGTCCTCGTCCTGCAGCAAATAGGAGTACGCACCGTGCAGGGCTCCCGGAGTTCCACCGCTGATCGTCGCAGCGTGGCGGCCGGTCTCGACGCCGTCACCCGCCGCCTCGAAGCCGATCAGTCGAACATCCGCGTCGTCGATGAAGGCGTGGAAGATGCCGATCGCGTTGGAGCCACCGCCGACGCAGGCAGCGATGGCGTCGGGCAGCCGGCCCGTGGACGCGAGGACCTGCTGCCGCGCTTCGAGGCCGATGATGCGCTGGAAATCGCGCACCATGACCGGGAAGGGGTGCGGCCCGGCGACGGTGCCGAAGCAGTAGTAGGTGTTGTCCGCGTTGGTGACCCAGTCGCGCAGCGCCTCGTTGATGGCGTCCTTGAGGGTGCGCGATCCCGACTTGACGGCCACGACACTGGACCCGAGCAGACGCATCCGAGCGACGTTGAGTGCCTGCCGTTCGGTGTCGACCTCGCCCATGTACACGACACAGTCGAGTCCGAGGAGCGCGCACGCCGTGGCGGTGGCCACTCCGTGCTGGCCTGCACCGGTCTCGGCGATGATCCGTGTCTTGCCCATGCGCTTGGCCAGGAGTACCTGGCCGAGAACGTTGTTGATCTTGTGAGAACCGGTGTGGTTGAGGTCTTCTCGCTTGAGAAGGATTCGAGCGCCGCCTGCGTGCTCGGACAACCGTGTCGCCTCGAAGACCGGCGAGGGGCGACCGGTGTAATCGCGCTGCAGTCGGTCGAGTTCACCGAGGAACTCGTTGTCGCTGCGCACCTTCTCGTACTCGGCGGTGACTTCCTCGATCACACCCATCAGCGCCTCGGGCACGAATCTGCCGCCGTAGACACCGAAATGGCCGCCCACATCGGGCTCGTGCGCGCTGCGATCGGTGAGGCCGATGCTGCTCTGCGGCAGATCAGCGCCCTTGAAACGGACTGCCTGCGGGGCGTCCGTGATGGAAGAAGAATTGCTGGTGCTCACCGGTCCAGTGTGCCCCAACGGCGGACCGCCGCCGCGCTCGGGTCGGGTGCCGGGTCAGCGTGCGGGCTTGGGGCACGACGGATGCGTTCCCGCCGTCACCAGGTCCGAGACGGCCGTGCGCGGATCCCCTGCGGTGACCAAGCCCTCGCCGACGAGTACCGCGTCGGCACCGGCACCGGCGTAGGCGAGCAGATCTGCAGTGCCCCGCACCCCGGACTCCGCGATACGAATGATCTCGCTGGGCAACCCGGGCGCGATCCGGCCGAAGCTGTCACGATCGATCTCGAGCGTCTTCAGATTGCGGGCGTTGATGCCGATGACGCTGGCACCGGCCTCGAGGGCGCGATCCGCCTCGGCCTCGGTGTGCACCTCGACCAGCGCCGTCATACCCAGCGACTCGGTGCGATCGAGCAACGACGTCAACGCGTCCTGTTCGAGAGCCGCGACGATCAGCAGGATGACGTCGGCACCGTGCGCCCGAGCCTCGTGGATCTGATACGGACCGACGATGAAGTCCTTGCGCAGCACAGGAATCGAGACGGCGGCACGAACCGCGTCGAGGTCTGCGAGAGATCCGTGAAAGCGACGCTCTTCGGTGAGGACGCTGATGATGCGAGCGCCGCCCTGCTCGTATGCGCGAGCGAGAACAGCTGGATCACCGATGTCTGCCAACGCGCCCTTGGACGGGCTCGCCCGCTTCACTTCGGCGATGACGCCGATACCGTCCTCACGGAGGGCGGCTGCCGCGTCGAGGGGGGCCGGGGCTGCTTTCGCTGCTGCTTTCACGGCGGCGAAATCGACCACCGATTCGCGCGCGGCCACGTCGGCTCGTACACCGTCGAGAATCGAGTCGAGAACAGTCATGGTGCCCCCAGTCCTTTCTGAGCGTCGACGTCCGATGTGAGGAATCTCATCGGGGTCGGACCTAGCGTAGAGGTCCGTTTCAATCCGACGAACGCCGGGTACCGGACTCGTCGGTAGGGTCTTCACCGGCGTCGAGCGCGTCCCACATCATGCGTTCGGTGAGGTCCTCTCCCTCGTCCTGCACGCCGGCACCGGATGCCGTGGTGCGCGCGCGCCGAGCGACCTCGTCGCGACGCACCGCCGGGGCGTCGTACTTGGACGAGAGTACCTGCGTGGCAAACGTTTTCCGAATCGACACCACGGCAGCAGCGAAGGCGCAGACGGCACCGACGAGGGTGACGATCGCCGGCAGAACCGAGACGTCCGTCATCGAGACCTGGGCGCGTGCCGGAAGCCCCGCGAGCGCCGCGGACTCCGAATCCGACGCCCCGGCGGTGAGCAATCGAACTGCCGGAATCGCAGCCGCCACGGCCACAACGGCGATCAACAGGGCCAGCACCCGAGAGGCCCACCCCCGCACGGCGAACGACGCGGCGATCGCGGCCACCAGCACCAGCGCGAGCGGCGTCGTGGCGGCAGCCCAGGTGCTGCCGAGAAGCTCGTCGGTCCGGCTCTCGCCGAGTCCGTCGAACGACGTCACCCGGACCCAGGTCATTCTCGACGCGCCCCACAGGCACACCGCTGCAACCACCAGAAGGGCGACGGGGAGAGCGGCCGACCCGCGGCGACCGGATCGCTCGCTCATCGGCCACCGACCTCACGAAGCGATTCCGCTGCGGCGACGGCTCCCAGCACCGCCATCGCCTTGTTCCGCGCCTCGTCGTCCTCGTATTCGGCAACCGAGTCGGCCACGACGCCTGCCCCGGCCTGGACGTACGCGGTGCCGTCCTTAATGAGGGCGGTGCGAATCGAGATGGCAGTGTCGGCGTCGCCCGCGAAGTCGAGGTAGCCGACGATGCCGCCGTAGATGCCGCGTCGCGTCGGCTCCAGCTCGTCGATCAGTTCCATAGCGCGTACCTTCGGTGCCCCGGACAGGGTGCCTGCCGGGAAGCAGGCCTTGACCGCGTCGAGGGCGCGCTTGCCCTCGGCCAACCGTCCGGTGACCGTCGACACCAGATGCATGACGTGGCTGTATCGCTCGATGTGGCGGTAGTCGCTCACGCGCACGGTGCCGGGAGCGCAGACACGTCCGAGATCGTTGCGGCCCAGATCGACGAGCATCAGGTGCTCGGCGTTCTCCTTCTCGTCGGCGAGCAGATCCTTCTCGAGCAGCACGTCCTCTTCCTCGGACGTGCCGCGCCAACGCGTACCCGCGATCGGATGTGTGGTGGCCAGACCGTCGACCACCGTCACCAATGCCTCGGGGCTCGATCCGACGATGGAGAACGCCGTCTCGTCGTTCTCGCCCGGTACGTGCATCAGATACATGTACGGGCTGGGATTGGAGGCCCGCAGCATTCGGTAGACGTCGAGGGGTGACGCATCGGTGTCCATCTCGAAACGCTGGGACAGCACCACCTGGAACGCCTCCCCTGCTTCGATCTCCTCGACCAGGCGAGCGACGTCGGCACCGAAGCCCTCGGACGTACGCTGCCGGCGGAACTGCGGCGCGGGCCTGGACACGGTGGAGACGGTGGAGGCAGCGGGCTTCGACAGGTCCGCACACATGCGATCGAGACGGCGCACCGCGTCGTCGTACGCCTCGTCGACGTGATCGTCGGTGCCGTTCCAGTTCACCGCGTTCGCGATCAGGGTGATCGCGCCTTCGTGATGGTCGACGGCCGCGAGATCGGTGGCGAGCAGCATGACCATCTCCGGAACACCGAGGTCGTCCTGCGCGTGCTCGGGCAGTTTCTCGATGCGCCGCACCGAGTCGTATCCGAGGTAACCCACCATGCCACCGGTCAACGGGGGCAGACCCGGCAGCCGCTCCGAGTGCAGCAGCTCCAATGTCCGCGCCAGCACTTCGAGAGGATCGCCGCCGCTCGGCACCCCGGCGGGGACGTTGCCACGCCACGCGGCCTCACCGTCGATGACCGTGAGCGATGCCGGAGCACCTGCACCGATGAACGACCACCTGGACCACGAACTGCCGTTCTGTGCGGACTCGAGCAAGAAGGTTCCGGGTCGGTCGGCACCGAGCTTGCGATACGCCGACAGAGGAGTCTCGGAGTCGGCGAGCACCTTTCGCGTCACGGGCACCACGCGGTGCTCTGCGGCGAGATGCCGGAACACCTCACGCGAGGTGGTCGAGTCCGAGTTCTCGGTGTCGGGAGTGGGGCTGGGGTCGGTGGTCGTCTCGCCGTGCATGCCACCATCCTCCCAGGTTCGGGTGCAGGGTCGGCGCTCGCGGTAACCTGCCGAGCATGAAACCAGGCGAGCTCGTTCCCGATTTTTCCCTGCCGGACCAGACCGGAGAGACCCGAACACTGACCGAATTGCTGGCGAACGGTCCGATAGTGCTGTTCTTCTACCCCGCTGCATTCACCCCCGGGTGCACCGCCGAGGCGTGCCACTTCCGGGACCTGGCATCGGAGTTCGCCGAGGTCGGAGCAACCCGTGTCGGCATCAGTGCCGATGCCGTCGCCAAGCAGGCAGAGTTCGCCGCCTCGAAATCCTTCGACTACCCGCTGCTCTCCGACGAGGACGGCACCGTCGCCACCGCGTTCGGCGTCAAGCGCGGTCTGCTGGCCAAGCTGTCCCCGGTGAAGCGCGCGACGTTCGTCATCGGCACCGACCGGAAGGTCCTCGAGACCTTCTCCAGCGAAGTACGGTTCGAAGCGCATGCGGACAAGGCTCTGGAGTACCTGCGGGCACATCGCACCTAAAGCACTGTCCGACGCGATGCCTCGGGTGGGGGGAACCTCGAGGCATCATGTGCAGGCAACAACTAACTTGATCGAGAGGTTCCCCGCGATGGATACGTCGGCGACACCGCAACACACGGTGGATCCCCGTTGGCTCACCGAGAGTCAGCAGGAGGCCTGGCGATCACTCGTCGCTCTGGTCACTCGGTTGCCGGCAGCGTTGGACGCGCAGTTGCAGCGCGATTCGCAACTGACCCACTTCGACTACTTCGTCCTCGCCACGGTCAGCGAGAATCCACAGCGACGGATCCAACTCCGCGATCTGGCCGAGTACGCGAACGCCTCGCTCTCGCGCCTGTCACACGTGGTGACGAAGCTCGAGAAGGCCGGGTGGGTCAAGCGCGAGAGCATCCCGGGCAGCCGCGGTTCCTATGCGGTACTGACCGACGCAGGCATGGCCAAGGTGGTGGAAGCGGCGCCCGGGCACGTCGGCACGGTGCAGTCGCTGGTGTTCGAGGGTCTGTCCGACGCGGAGGTCGAGCAGCTCGCGACCCTGAGTTCGACTCTGCTGGCGCAGTTGGACAAGGGAATTGCAGCGGGAACCGGTCACGCCTGAGTGTCGGGGCCCAACAGGACGTCGGCATCGAAGCAGGTATGTGTGCCGGTGTGGCACGCCGCGCCGACCTGATCGACGATCAGGAGCACGGTGTCACCGTCGCAGTCGAGCCGAACCTCGTGCACGTACTGCGTGTGACCCGACGTCTCACCCTTGACCCAGTACTGCTGCCTGGACCTGGAATAGTAAGTGCCCTTGCGGGTTTCGAGGGTTCGAGCGAGTGCCTCGTCGTCCATCCACGCCACCATGAGTACCTGACCGGTCGACCGTTCCTGCACGACAGCGCTGAACAGCCCGGCCTCGTTGCGCTTGAGCCGCGCGGACAGCGTGGGATCGAGTGTCATCGGAAATCCTCTTCGCTATCGAACGACGATGTGCTCGGCGCGCATCGCATCTTTGACCTGGCCGATGGTGAGATCGCCGAAATGGAACACGCTCGCGGCAAGCACCGCGTCCGCTCCGGCGTGCACGGCCGGCGAAAAGTGTTCCACCACGCCTGCTCCGCCGCTGGCGATCACCGGCACATGTACCGCGGACCGGACGGCGGCGATCATCGGCAGATCGAATCCGGCCTTCGTTCCGTCGGCGTCCATCGAATTGAGCAGAATCTCTCCGACGCCCAGTTCTGCACCACGTACCGCCCATTCGACGGCGTCGATGCCGGTGCCACGTTTGCCGCCGTGCGTGGTGACCTCCCAGCCCGACGGGGTGTCCTGCTGCCCCTGGGGGACGGTTCGGGCGTCGACCGAGAGCACGATGCACTGTGAGCCGAACCGTTCGCTGAGCTCACGCAGCAACTCCGGCCGGGCGATCGCTGCGGTGTTGACACTGACCTTGTCCGCCCCGGCTCGCAGCAGTCGATCCACATCGGCGACGGTGCGCACTCCCCCGCCGACGGTGAGCGGGATGAACACCTGCTCGGCGGTGCGGCTGACGACGTCGAGCATCGTGCCTCTGTCCGACGTCGACGCGGTGACGTCGAGGAAGGTCAGTTCGTCGGCACCCTGCGCGTCGTAGGCGGCAGCGAGCTCCACGGGATCGCCTGCGTCACGGAGGTTTTCGAAGTTCACTCCCTTGACGACACGTCCGGCGTCGACGTCCAGGCACGGAATCACTCTGACCGCGACGCTCATCGCACCGGTCCTTCCAGATAGTCGACGGGATCACCGAGTTCGGTGATCACCTTCAGCAATTGTTCGTGCACTCCCGGTCCGGCTGCGAGGACCGACGCCGAGTCGACCGTCCAGGGTTCGCCCGCGAGGTCGGTGACGATTCCGCCTGCCGCGCGCACCAGCAGCGCACCGGCCGCATTGTCCCAGGCCCGGTGACCGAATACGACCGCGCCGCCGAGGACGCCACTGGCCGTGTAGGCCAGATCGACCCCGGTGGCACCGTGCATCCGCAATCGCGAGGAATGCATCGACAACTCTTCGAGGATGCGGAACCGGAACCGACCCGGCAGCGAACCGCGGCTGGCGACATTGAACGCACCGAAGCCGATCATGGATTCGCGCAGCACTTTCGGCTGCAGTGCCGGAAGCGCGACACCGTTGAGCATCAGGGGGCCGCCCGCCACAGCGGCGAAACGCTGATCCACCAACGGCAGCCAGGTGAGTCCGAGGACCGGTTCTCCATCGTCGAGCAACGCCAACAACGTTCCGGCCGAGGGCAATCCCGACGAGTAGTTGAAGGTGCCGTCGATCGGGTCCAGCACCCAGACGAGTCCCGAGTTCAGATCCGGTCCGCCGAACTCCTCACCGTGAACGGCGATTCCGGTGGCCTCGAGCAATTCCGCACCGAGCCGCCGCTCGAGTTCCAGATCCACCGCAGTGGCGAAGTCGTCGGGGCCCTTCTGCACTGCGCTCGGCGCGCCGACGCCGGCGACGAACCGATCGTGGATGCCGTCGAGCAGACCACCGGCGATCTCGAGCAGACGAGTCGGTTCCTCGGGAAGGGTCATCCCTGTGTTACCGCGACACCGCAGCGAGGGCGTCCGGGAGCGTGAAACGTCCGGCGTACAGCGCCTTTCCGACGATGGAACCCTCCACGCCGCGGTCGACCAGTCCGGCAATCGCTTCCAGGTCCGCGATCGTGGACACGCCGCCCGATGCGATGACCGGCTTGTCGGTCTTGGCACACACGTCGGCGAGCAGTTCCAGGTTGGGCCCGGTCAACGTGCCGTCCTTGGTGACGTCGGTGACGACGTAGCGTGAGCACCCGTCGCGTTCGAGCCGCTCGAGAACCTCCCACAGGTCGCCGCCGTCGCTCACCCAGCCGCGACCGCGCAACCGCGGTGCTCCGTCGACGATCAGCACGTCCAGACCGACGGCAACGCGATCGCCGAACTCGCCGATCGCGCGGGAGCACCACTGCGGATCTTCGAGGGCCGCGGTGCCGAGATTGACTCGCGCGCAACCGGTCGCCAGCGCCGCGCGCAGCGACTCGTCGTCACGAATTCCGCCGGACAGCTCCACCTTGACGTCGAGCTCGCCGACGACGGACGCCAGCAGCTCGCGGTTGGATCCGCGTCCGAACGCGGCGTCGAGATCCACGAGATGGACCCACTCGGCGCCGTCGTTCTGCCACGCGAGTGCAGCGTCGCGAGGCGACCCGTACTTCGTTTCGCTTCCTGCTTCTCCTTGAACGAGACGGACAGCTTCGCCGCCTGCGACATCGACAGCAGGCAATAAGACCAGGCTCACGTGCGGTTATGCTACGGGCCGAGCGGCTGTGAACTCAAAACGGGTCGTCTGTCGTCCTACCGGAGTTCCTTGCGCGTCATGCGCGTGGACACCACACCCATGGCCGCGATCGCGCCGACCACACCGGCCAACGCGATGACCAGACCCACCCCGGCACTCGGCTGCAGCACAGCGATCAGTGCCGTCGCAAGGGCGAGCACGATCACAGCGGAACCGAGTGCGCGAAAGGCCAAGCGCCCGAGTGAGAACTCGCGGTCGCTCACACCGATCGGACCCAGTTCTCCAGCAGCGCAGCCCCGGCGTCACCGGACTTCTCCGGGTGGAACTGAGTGGCCGAGAGAGCGCCGTTCTCCACGGCAGCGAGGAATCGGCCGCCGTGATCGGCCCACGTGAGCAACGGCGCAGCGATGGTGTCGCTGGGTTCGAGCTCCCACTGCTGGGCAGCGTAGGAGTGGACGAAATAGAACCGGGTCTCGGGATCGATGCCGTCGAACAGCACGCTCTTCTCCGGTGCCTCGACGGTGTTCCAGCCCATGTGCGGCAGCACCTCGGCCTGCAGGCGCTCGACCGTTCCCGGCCACTCCCCGCACCCGTTGGCTTCGACACCGAATTCGACGCCGCGGTCGAACAGGATCTGCATTCCGACGCAGATACCGAGCACGGGACGCCCACCGGCGAGACGACGCCCGATGATGCGATCGCCCTTCACAGCCAGCAGACCTTCCATGCAGGCGGCGAACGCACCGACACCGGGAACGACCAGCGCTTCTGCATTCAGGGCCTCGTCGAAGTCCGAGGTCACGGTCACATCGGCACCGACCCGGGCCAGAGCCCTCTTCGCCGAGTGCAGATTGCCCGAGCCGTAATCGAGCAACACCACAGAAGTCATGCGCGGAGTCTATCGGGGCGTGGTCTCGCGATGAGCGCCACCGCCGCGACGAGAACCACCGTGGCAGCGGCTGCGGTGAATCCCGCGGTGTACCCCACACTTGTCGCGAGGACACCGAGGGCGAGTGCGCCCGCCCCGGTGCCCGCGTCGAAGCTGATGTTCCAGACGGCGCTCGCGCTGCTGTAGCGGGCGGGTCCGGCTGCGTCGAATGCCATCACGAGGCTGTCGTTCTGGCATGCGCCGTACCCGATTCCGAACAGGACGGCTGCGACGAAGAACAGCGCCGCGGGCATGTTGCCGAGCGCAGCGATCGCGAACAGGGCGATGCCGATCGCCGCCGACACCAGCGCCGGAAGCACAGAGCGTCCGATTCCGATGCGGTCCGCCACCGAGCCAGCGGCGTAACGCCCGACGAGCATCGAGGCACTGACGACGGCCAGTGCGAGTCCGATCATCGCGGCTCGGTTCGATTCGGCGATGGGCAGCAGACTGGTGATTCCCCCGTAGGCCGCGGACACCGAGGCCACGACGAGACACGGCACCAGGAATTGACGAACGTCGAGGCGAACCCGCTCGATCCTCGGCGGCTGCGGCGCGGGTCGGGTCGGCGGCAACAGCGCCACGCCGATCAGGCCTGCTGCGGGCACCAGAGCACCGAGTACGAACACGGCAGTAGGACTCGCCGCGAATATCACCAGACCCAATGGCAGCGTGACCATCTGAGCCAAGGCGACGGCGATGCCCTGCGCGCCCGTCGCCCGGCCGAGCAGCGCTGTCGGAGCGAGCTCGGCGACGATGGCGGCACCGGCGACGGTCAACATTCCGAATCCGGTGCCCCGCAGGGCGGACACCGCCAGCGCCGGTACAGCCTCGACCGAGACGATGAACAGCAGTGCAGGGAGCCCGAGAAGCAGACACCCGGCGGCCAGAACCGCGCGGTGGCCGACTCGCATCAGCATGCCCGGCACGAACAGCTGAGTGATCACCGTCGTGGCCATGAAGATCGCGGTACTGGCCGCGGCCACCGCGTCCGATGCCCCCGACTGGGACACCGCGAGGGGAACCACCGGGAGCAGCAACCCCCACCCGCCGAAGGAGGCCGCGCCCATGGCCATCGCGGCCGGAAGACCGCGGATGGAGCTCAGGCCACTCAACGCACGAGCGCCGATCGACCGATCACAGACTTCCCTTGGTGGACAGCACACCGGTCACGCGAGGGTCGTACTCGGTGGCCTGACGCAGTGCCCGAGCCACGGCCTTGAACTCGGCTTCGGTGATGTGGTGCTGATCGCGGCCGTAGATCACCCGGACGTGCAGTGCGATCCGAGCGTTCGAGGCCAGCGTCTCGAACACGTGCTTGTTGATCACGGTGGAGTACGGAACACCGGGGTAGCCGCCGATCACCGAGTGCACCATGTAGTCGGGCTCACCGGTGTGTACGCAGTACGGACGACCGGACACATCGACAGCCGCGTGCACGAGCGTTTCGTCCATCGGAATGAACGAGTCGCCGAACCGAGTGATGCCCGCCTTGTCGCCGAGGGCCTGGCCGAGAGCTTGCCCGAGCACGATCGCGGTGTCCTCGACGGTGTGGTGCGCCTCGATCTCGATGTCGCCCTTCGCGCGCACCGTCAGGTCGAAACGAGCATGGGTGCCGAGCGCGGTGAGCATGTGGTCGTAGAACGGAACGCCGGTGGAGATGTCGACGATGCCGGTCCCGTCGAGGTTCAGCTCGACCGAGATGTCGGATTCCTTGGTGGTGCGCTCGATCTTGGCGATGCGGGGAGCGGGTGTTGTCACTTCGGTGCCTCTGCTGTTTCGGTCGATGCGAGTGCTGCGCTGACGGTGAGGAATCGGTCGTTCTCGTGCGCCAGTCCGATGGTGACGCGAAGATACCCGGGAATTCCGACGTCCCGGATGAGCACGCCGTCGTCCAGGTACCGCTGCCAGGTCGCGGCCGCATCGGAGAACCGGCCGAAGAGCAGGAAGTTGGCGTCGGACGGCACCACGTCGTACCCCTGGTGGCCGAGAGCCGCTGCCACCCGATCTCGTTCGGCGGAGAGTTCGGCCACGCTCCCGAGAGTGTCCGAGGCGTGCCGTAGCGCCGCCCGCGCAGCTGCCTGTGTGACGACCGAGAGGTGATAGGGCAAGCGCACCAACAGCATTGCGTCGACGACGGCCGGGGCAGCCACCAGATATCCCAGCCGACCGCCGGCGAACGCGAACGCCTTGCTCATGGTTCGGCTGACCACGATCTTGCTGGGGTAGCTCTCGATCAACCCGATCGCGCTGGGCGCAGAGGAGAATTCCGCATAGGCCTCGTCGACCACCACGATTCCCGGTGCGGCGTCGAGGATTCGGCGCAGATCCGCCTCGTCGATGCTGTGGCCCGTCGGATTGTTGGGGCTGGTGACGAACACGACGTCGGGCTTTCGTTCTTCGATCGCCTGCACTGCGTAGTCGACATCGAGAGAGAAATCTGCCCGACGCTTCGCCGGAATCCATTCGGTCTGGGTCCCGGAGGAGATGATCGGGTGCATCGAGTAGGACGGCACGAAGCCGAGCGCGGTGCGATCCGGTCCCCCGAACGCCTGCAGCAACTGCTGCAGAATTTCGTTGGACCCGTTGGCCGCCCACACGTTGGCGGTGTCGACAGCGAAGCCGGTCTGCTCGGTGAGGTAGCGAGCGAGGTCGGCCCGCAACTCCTCCGCATCGCGATCCGGGTAGCGGTGCAGCTGACCGGCGGCGAGCCGAACGGAGTCCGCCACATCGTCGATCAACGCTTGCGTCGGCGGGTGCGGATTTTCGTTGGTGTTCAACTGAACCGGCACGGTGAGCTGCGGCGCACCGTACGGTGACTTGCCGATCAGTGCCTCACGCAGCGGGAGGTCGTCCAGCGAGACCGCTTGTCCCAGAGCATCGGTCATGATGGATCACCGGTACGCAGCCCCTCGAACCGCAGCCGCACCGCTTCTCCGTGAGCCGGGAGATCCTCCGCGTTGGCCAGCGCAATGACGTGCGCCGCAACATCTTTCAGCGCGGCTTCGCTGTAGTCCACCACATGGATGCCGCGCAGGAACGTCTGCACACTCAGGCCGGACGAGTGGCGTGCGCATCCCGCCGTCGGAAGTACGTGGTTGGAGCCGGCGCAGTAGTCACCGAGGCTCACCGGCGACCACGCTCCGACGAACACGGCACCGGCGCTGCGCACCCGGGATGCGACGTCGGACGCGTCCTTCGTCTGAATCTCGAGATGCTCGGCGGCGTAGGCGTTGACCACGGCCAATCCCTGCGTGACGTCGTCGACCAGCACGATGCCGGACTGGCTTCCGTTCAGTGCGGTGGCCACGCGCTCTGCATGCCGGGTGGACGCCATCTGTGCGTTGACGGCCCGGTCCACGGCATCGGCCAGTTCGATGCTGTCGGTGACCAACACACTGGCCGCCATGACGTCGTGTTCGGCCTGGCTGATGAGGTCCGCCGCCACGTGAATCGGGTCCGCGGTGGCGTCGGCGAGAATCGCGATCTCGGTCGGTCCTGCCTCGGAGTCGATTCCGATGAGCGAGCGACACAGCCGCTTGGCCGCCGTGACGTAGATGTTGCCCGGACCGGTGATCAGATCGACCGGTGCCAACTCGCCGCCGTCGGTGTCGACGCCTCCGTAGGTGAGCAGCGCGACACCCTGGCCACCGCCGACCGCCCAGACCTCGTCGACGCCGAGCAGCTGCGCCGCAGCCAAGATCGTCGGGTGCGGCAGTCCGCCGAAGTTCTTCTGCGGCGGCGACGCCACCACCAGAGATCCGACGCCGGCGATCTGCGCGGGCACCACGTTCATCACGACCGACGACGGGTACACAGCGTTGCCGCCGGGCACGTACAGGCCGACGCGATCGACGGGGATCCAGCGTTCGGTCACGGTGCCGCCGGGTACCACCTGGGTGGTGTGGTCGGTTCTGCGCTGATCCGAGTGCACCAGGCGGGTCCGTTCGATGGCGACCTCGAGGGCAGCGCGAACATCGGAGTCGAGCTCTGCGAGGGCCTTGACCAGTTCTTCCTGCGGGACGCGAACGCGGTCCGGTCGGACTCCGTCGAACTTCTCGCTGAACTCGAGGGCCGCGTCGGTACCGCGCTCCTTGACCGCGTCGACGACAGGGCGAACCTGATGCAGCACCGAATCGACATCCACTCCGCCTCGGGGAAGTGCGCCGCGTAGTTCGGCGGTGGATGGAGTTCGTCCGCGTAGATCGACGCGGGCGAGCTCGATGCGGGCAGGCATAGTGGGCCCCTTCGTGAAGTCGGTTCGATGCCGGAGTTCGGTCGAAGCCGGGGTTCGGTCGAAACAGTGTGGTTCGAACACCCAGGATAGTTCCACCGAATTCCGCTCAGCCCCGCACGTCCCACAGATGATGGATGGGGTCGTGAATGTAGTAGGCGGCCAGTGATTCGACCGAGAAGTTCGATCCGTCGCTGCGCCGACCGGTCCGATGCCGATTCTCCGGCGGTACAGCGGCGAAATCGTCGGCCAGAGCGCGGGCGGCGTCGCCGAGTTCCGACGCCACCTCCGCAGGATTCTGGGAGTTGTAGTCCTCGGCCAGCGCGGTGGCGTCCTGGTCCCAGTTCGCGAACTCGGGATCGTCCTCGGTCAACACCAGTGCGAGCCGGGTCCGGAAGATGCGGTGCGCGTCACGTACGTGCGCGGAGTATTCGAGCGCGGACCACGTCGAGTCGTCGGGACGCAGTGCAACGTTCTCGCGCCGCAGAACCGCTTCCCAACGCTCGACGTCGGCGCGGATCAGGTCCGGGATTGCGTCGTAGTCGACGGCACTCGAGTCGAACCCGCAATCCGGGCACGCTCGCTCGAGTACCCAGGTCCAGTTCTTGGTGTCGGGATCGATCGGCATGCCGGTCAGAATAGATCAGGGCAAGGGACACCTCGGTGTCCACAATTCGCGTCGTCGATCGTCGGTTGTGCATCCGAACGCGAATTGTGGACAGCGAGGGCTGTCGCCAGATCTGTCAGGCGTAGCGGGCAGCGAGGTTGTGCAGCGTGCGCTCGAGGCCCTGGGCATTCTTCTGCGGCATCTTGAACAGCTCGAGCATCTTCGGGACCTTGGCGGTGCCGTACTTGAAGCTCTCGGTGACCGTGGTCAGCCCCGGCTGCTTCTCCTCGAACTCCCAGCGCCAGGTGTGCCCCATCGGGTGCTGCCACTCGATCACCTTGTGCTTGTCGGCGTCGACGAACTCGGTGACGGTGCTGGTGATCTTGTACGGCACGCCGTACTGCTTCATGCCGACGGAGAACTTCGCGCCGGTGCTCAGTCGATCGGGGCCGCGGACGGTGTCCTTGACCGTCCCGGACCCGTCGAGCTCACCGTGCCGGTTGGGATCGGCCACGATGTCGAACAATTCGGATGCCGGTGCCCGAACTTCGGTCTGCCGGGTGACCTGCTGGGGGCCGGTGTCGATACTTCTGATGTCTGCCATCTCGGTGGCCTACCCTGCTTCGGCGCGTTCGACACCCACGGCCGGGCCGAATTCGAGTTGACGGTCGTAGTTCAATGAACGCATGTCCTGGTCAGTGTGGCTCGCCTTCCTCGGCGCGAGCATCGTCATCAGTCTCTCCCCCGGTGCAGGCGCCATCGCGTCGATGTCCACCGGGCTTCGCTACGGCCTGCGCCGCGGATACTGGAACATCTTCGGTCTGCAGATCGGTCTGCTCCTGCAGATCGGCATCGTCGCTGTCGGACTGGGGGCAGTGCTCGCCAGCTCGGCGCTCGCGTTCACTGCCATCAAGTGGTTCGGTGTCGCATACCTGGTCTACCTGGGCATTCGGCAGTGGCGGGCAGCCCCGACCGACGTCGCCGACGCCCCCGCGGTGGCCGATCGCGGAACGACGATGCTGGTACGAGGATTCCTCGTCAACGCCAGCAACCCGAAGGCCGTCGTGTTCATGGTTGCCGTCCTTCCCCAATTCCTCGATCCAGCGCGGCCTCTGCTCACTCAGTACCTCGTCATCGCGGCCACGATGGTCGCGGTCGACATGTTGGTGATGACCGGATACACCTCGCTGGCATCTCGGGTTCTGCGGCTGATGCGCTCGCAGCGCCAGCAGAGAACGATGAATCGCACGTTCGCCGGGATGTTCTTCGCTGCTGCAACGTTCCTTGCGACCGTCCGGCGCGTGACACCGTGAGGAAATACCGCGTGATCATGAAGAACGCCCTCGGCGGTGACCCGATTCCGTTGGGACTGTTCGACACACTCCTCGAGGCCAACACCTGGATCCAGGACGTCGGCAAGCGCGACGAGCACGAACTAGGCACCTATACGGTCGAGGTTGTCGACGAGTGAGTCGGCGGTGTCCGTGTTCGAGCGGTGACACATTCGACGCGTGCTGCGAGCCGTACCTGCGCGGCGATGCGAGCGCGCCGACAGCCGAGAAGCTGATGCGATCTCGATTCACTGCGTTCGCCGTCGCAGACGTGGACTATCTCCGCGCATCGTGGCATCCCGACACCGCACCGGCCGAGCTGGAGTTGGACCCCGATCAACGGTGGTACCGACTCGACATTCTCGCGACCGACGCCGGCGGGCTGTTCGACGACGCGGGAACCGTCGAGTTCCGAGCTCGATACAAGCATCCGGGCGGGGCGGGCTCGATGAGTGAGGTGAGCCGCTTCGTCCGCGTGGACGGCCGGTGGCTCTACCTCGACGGGATCGTCTCGAGCTAGAGGTTGCGCAGCTTGGTCGGTCGGTTGCCCGACGTACGACGCGCTTCCTGCTTCTCCTTGATGCGTTCGGCATCCTTGCGCACCTGAATCTGGGTGCGACGCTCCCGGACGAGCCACTGCGGTGGGCTGGCAACGAGTTCCTCGATCGCCTCGCTGGTCAGCGCCTCGGTGACACCACCACGGCCCAGCCCCGCGATGGACACGCCCAGCTTCTTCGCGATGACGTCGCGGGGGAAGGGTCCGTTGGTCTGCAGTTCGGTCAACCACTGCGGCGGATCGCTGCGCAGTGCGTCCAGTTCGGACCTGCTGACCATCGAGTTCTGGAACTCTTCGGGTGCTGCGGGAAGGTAGATGCCGAGCTTGTTCGCCGCGGTCAATGGCTTCATGGTCTGCTGCTTGTTCTCCGGGCTCACCGGAACAGCTTATCCGGCCATCGGCACTCTCGACGCCACGGTCGCTCCCGGTCCGCGTCGTCCCATAGGCTCGACACCGTGAACATCGATGTGCAGACACTGCGCTGGTACGCGGCGGTGGCGCAGCAACTGCATTTCGCGCGCGCTGCTCAGTCACTGGGAATCTCGCGAATCCGCTTGAGCAAGACGGTCGTGGAACTCGAGGAACAGCTCGGCGTCGATCTGTTCGTGCCCGGGGCATCCCCCACCGAGCTCACCGAGGACGGCCGCGCTCTGCTCGAGCGGGCGCTGGTGGAGATCGCCGAGGACGATCGACTCTCGGAACTCGCGCAGGTTGCTGCTGCCGAGCCGACCACGTTCACCATCGGGTACGCCGAGGGAGTGACGCTGACGAAGTGGACGCGCATCTGGGCTGATCGGTTCCCCGATGTCACGCTCTCCGTGGTCGCGACCACACCCGAGACACAGGTGGCGGCGTTGCGCGACGGAACGGTCGATGTGAGCTTCGTCCGACCGCCGCTCGATCGTCAGGGCCTCAACGCCATCGGCCTGTATCAGGAAGTCCAGGTCGTGGTGGTCCCGAAGGACCATGCAGTCGCCGCATTCGATTCGGTCACCGCGAGCGATCTCGCCGACGAGCATCTGCTGGCCGATCCCGCGACGGTACCCGAATGGGCAGCTGTGGCAACGGAACTCGAAGTCGGCAACCGCCCGGAACTACCGCCGATGAATACCGTCGCGGAGACTTTCGAGTACGTGGCTGCCGGGCTGGGGGTGGCAATAGTGCCGCACTCGGTGGCCCGATTCAACGCGCGCAAAGATCTCGTCTACCGCCCTGTGACCGACATAGAGCAGTCCCAGATTGCGTTGGCCTGGGTCGCAGAACACGAGGACGACCGCATCGAGGAGTTCATCGGTATCGTTCGAGGACGGTCGACCCGCAGCTCGCGCGGTGCATCGGACGAGGCACCGGTCAAGAAGAAGAAAGCGCACCCCTCCAAACCTGCTCGCCCCGTTGCCAAGACGAAGACGAACGCCCGACGCAGCGGAAAGCGCCGCTAGACGGGCTCACACCCTGCGAAGAACCGGGCGCACTAGAGGCCAAGGCCCCGCAGTCGGTCGATCTCACGACGATCGCGCTTGGTGGGCCTACCCGCCCCTCGATCCCGTCTCGGTACGGAAGCCAGAACTTCTTTCGGGGGCGGCGGCGGACTGCGATCGATCAAGCACTCGGGAACGACCGCTGCGCCGACGCGTTTGCCGATGGCACGCACCACGACGACGATCTTCTCCACTCCGTCGGACCGGAGCCTGATCTCGTCGTCGGGGCCGATGCGATGCCCGGGTTTGGCAGGAGTTCCGTTGACACGGACGTGGCCGCCGCGGCAGGCAGCAGCGGCGGCAGACCGCGTCTTGAACAACCGGACCGCCCAGATCCAACTGTCGAGGCGGACACTCTGAACTTCCATCTTCGTACGAATTCCTCACATTGCGAGGCTCGACTACATGTCCAGGCCGAGATCGAGCACTGTCACCGAGTGTGTCAGACCGCCCACCGCGAGGAAGTCGACCCCCGTGCGCGCGTAGTCCCGTGCCACGTCGACGGTCAGTCCGCCCGAGGATTCCAGCTTGGTCTGCGGCGCGAACGTATCGCGACGTTGCACGGCCATCTGCGTCTGCCACAGCGCGAAGTTGTCCAGCAGAACCAGTTCGACGTTCTCTGCGAGCACCTGGTCGAGTTGCTCGAGGCTGTCGACCTCCACTTCACAGGCGATGTTCGGCGCAGCGGCCCGCACCGCGTTCAACGCAGCGACGACCGAACCGGCCGCTGCCACGTGATTGTCCTTGATCAGCGCAGCATCGCCCAGACCCATCCGGTGATTGACGCCGCCACCGGCACGCACCGCGTACTTCTGCAGCGAACGCAACCCCGGCAACGTTTTTCGACTGTCCCGGATCTTGCACTCGGTGTCTGCGACCTCGGCGACCCAGCCGGCCGTCGCGGTGGCGATCCCCGAGAGATGGCAGACGATGTTGAGCATCGTGCGTTCGGCAGTGAGCAAGCCCCGAGTCGGGGCCTCGACCGTCAGCACGGCTTGTCCTGGTTCGACTTCGGATCCGTCCTCGATGCGATGCACGACGGAGTATCCGTCGGCTCCGATCACCTCGTCGAGAACCAGGAGGCCGACATCGATCCCGGCGATCGTGCCGAAGTGACGCGAGACCACCGACGCCGTGGCGATGGCATCCTCGGAAACCGTTGCCAGCGTGGTGATGTCGGGTCCGAACCGCAGGTCCTCGTCGAGCGCGGTCCGAATCAGTGCGAGTACCTCGGCGCGATCGACGCCCGGGTTCACCTCGTTCGCAGTATCCGTCATGTCAGCGTGCTCCCGTCATCACTTCGTCGTTCACGATCGCCAACCGTCCCTCGGGATCTCGTTCGATGTGCAGGCTTCGACGTTGCGCCGGTGCACTCTCGTGGAAATCCCGTCGGGTGTGGCACCCTCTGCTCTCACGGCGGTGGTTCGCGGCCAGCACGATGACCTCCGCCGCAGCGGTCAACGCAGCATCCTCGACAGCACGTGCATCGACCGGCGGTTCCGACACGACACCGTGGGCCAGGACGCGTTGCGCCGCAGCAAGACCAGTTGCATCGCGTACGACACCGACCTCGGCGGTCATGGTTCGCTGCAGCACCGCGCGGTCGATGCGGCGATACGTGGGCAATGCGACATCCGAAATGCTGCCGTGTCGGCCGACCCGTTCGGCAGCCACGTAGGCCGCGCGTTCACCGACGACGAGACCCTCGAGCAGGCTGTTCGACGCCAATCTATTGGCGCCGTGTAAGCCGGTGCGCGCCACTTCGCCTGCGGCGAGCAAGCCGGGAACCGAGGTGCGCCCGGATGTATCCGTCGCCACGCCCCCGCACGAGTAGTGCGCTGCGGGTGCCACCGGGATCAGGTCCGTCGCCGGATCGATTCCGGCCTCGAGGCACGAGGCGGTCACGGTCGGGAATCGCTCGTGGAAGTGCTCCACGAGGCGGGCGTCCAGCAGCACGTGGTCGTCACCGCGCTCGTGCAGCAGTTCGGCGATGGCCCGGGACACCACGTCGCGGGGCGCGAGGTCACCGAGCGGGTGCACTCCGGCCATGAACGCACGGCCTGCGACATCGACCAGATGGGCACCCTCGCCGCGTACCGCCTCGCTGATCAACGGACGACGGCCCGTGGACCCGGCGGCGAACAGCACCGTCGGATGGAACTGCACGAATTCCAGATCCGCGATCCGTGCACCTGCATCGAGGGCGAGTGCGATGCCGTCGGCCGTCGCACCCGGTGGGTTGGTGCTGCACGAGTACAGCTGTCCCAGTCCGCCGGTGGCCAGGAGAACCGTCGGGCAATGAACGACGCCGACGCCGCGAGGCCCGCGCACGAGGAGGCCGACGACCTCGCCGTCGGTGGTCAGCACCCGCAGAGCGGTGGTGTCGAACTGCACCGTCGGCACTGCACCGTCGAGGGTGCGCTGCACCTCGGCCCCGGTGGCGTCGCCGCCGGCATGGATGATGCGGCGCACACTGTGGCCGCCCTCCCTGGTGCGCGCGACGGAGCCGTCGGCAGCGCGATCGAACTCGGCACCCGCAGCTTCGAGCGAGGTGATCGCCGCGCGTCCGCCCGAGACGATGGAGCGCACTGCGTCCTCGTCGCACAGGCCTGCACCGGCAACGCAGGTGTCGGCCACATGCGATTCGATCGAATCCTCGAGTGCGGGACCGACGACCGCGATCCCACCCTGGGCGTACTGCGTCGCCGTGTCGGTGGAATGCCCCTTACTGACGGTCGCCACCCGCAGGCCGCGGGCCGCCGCAGTCCGGGCCGCGGTGAGTCCGGCAATTCCACCGCCGACGACGACGAGATCGGCCGCGGTTTCCCACGCGACCGTTGGATTCACTCGCCGCCGCCCGGGGTACCGATCTCGATCATCCGCTGCACCGACTTGCTCGCGATGTTCGCGGTCTCGAGATCGACGTGCACCTCGTCGCGCCCCTCGACGAGGCAGCGCAGCAGAGCAGCAGGGGTGATCATCTTCATGTAGCCGCACGATGCGCGGTCGTTGACGGCGAGGAAGTCGACGTCGGGTGCCGCCATCCGCAGCTGATGCAGCATGCCGATCTCGGTGGCGACCAGAACCTGCTTGGACGCGGTGGTGCGGGCAGCGTCGAGCATGCCGCCGGTGGAGAGGATCTTGACCTTGTCCGCGGGCACGAATCCCTCGCCTGCGAGGTACAGAGCCGATGTGGCGCAACCGCATTCGGGGTGCACGTACAGCTCGGCATCGGGGTGGGTGCGAGACTTCTCGGCCAACTCGTCACCGTTGATACCGGCGTGTACGTGGCATTCTCCGGCCCAGATGTGCAGGTTCTCGCGCCCGGTGACGCGCTTGACGTGCGCGCCGAGGAACTGGTCCGGCAGGAACAGGATGTCGCGGCCCGGATCGATCGACTCGACCACCTCGACGGCGTTCGACGAGGTGCAGCAGATGTCGGTCAGTGCTTTGATCTCGGCGGTGGTGTTGACGTACGAGACGACGACGGCGTCCGGAAAATCGGCCTTCCATTCGCGGAGCTGGTCTGCGGTGATGGAATCGGCCAGTGAGCAGCCGGCGCGCTGGTCCGGGATGAGGATCGTTTTCTGTGGGCTCAGTATCTTTGCGGTCTCGGCCATGAAGTGAACTCCGCAGAACACGATCGTGTCCTCGGGGACCTCGGCGGCCATCCGCGAGAGCGCGAGCGAGTCGCCGACATGGTCGGCAACGTCCTGAATCGCAGGCAGCTGGTAGTTGTGCGCGAGCAGCGTCGCGCCGCGCAGATCGGCGAGCCGTCGAACCTCGGCCGCCCATTCCGGAGTTGCCTCCACTCCCCCGTAACCACCTGCTCCATCGACGATGTCGCGAACTCCGGCGAATGCCGAGTCCAGGATGTTCACCCGGGTAGCGCTGCTGGTCATGACGGTTCTCCTTCACCGATCATCCGGTCGTCGGTGACCGAATTTCCTCCGAGGGAGTTTTCGACCTATGATCGAAAACATGATTCATCGTAGCACCGTCCACGAAGTACTCATCGCGGTGTTCCAAGTTCGACCCTTTTCCGACCCCGACGCCCCGGAACTGGGGGTGCTGCTGTGGCAGCGCGCGCTCGACCCCGAGGCCGGCACCTGGTCGCTGCCCGGTGGCACCCTGCGCGACGACGAAAATCTCGCCGCGTCCGCGCGCCGTCAGCTCGCCGAGAAGGTCGACGTGCGCTCGGTGGCGCACCTCGAGCAGCTGTCCGTCTTCAGCGAACCCGAACGCGTACCGGGAGATCGGCGGATCGCGTCGACCTTCCTCGGCCTGGTGCCGATCTCGGCAGAACCGACACTCCCCTCGGACACCGCATGGCACCCGGTTTCGGCACTGCCCGACATGTCCTTCGATCACGGAACCGTCGTCGCGCACGCGAGACATCGACTGGTCGCGAAACTCTCGTACACCAACATCGGATTCGCACTGGCTCCGGTCGATTTCGCGATCTCGTCGCTGCGCGAGATCTACGGTGCCGCACTCGGATATCAGGTCGATGCCACCAACCTGCAGCGGGTGCTGAGCCGGCGCGGTGTCATCGAACCCACCGGACGGCGCGCGCCGTCCGGCAAGGCCGGTGGCAGACCGCCTGCACTGTTTCGCTTTGCCGACAACAGCATTCGAGTCACCGACGAGTTCGCCGCACTGAGGCCACCCCAGGCGTGAACTGCTGCTGTCAGTCGGCTCGATTCGAGTCGAACGACGGTGGCGGCGGGAAGAACTCGACATCGAGGTCGTCCGGATCGGGATCGGTGTGTTGCAGATTGTCGTTGGGATTCATCGCCGCCAGCAGCAGGATCACCAGCGAAGCCGTCAGCGCCTGAACGATCAGCACCAGCGGAGTATCGATACTGGGCGCAACGGTGACGATCGACCCGACCGCCGGGTCGCCGGCCTTCGGAAACCGAAGAGCAGCAATCCCGTTGCCCACCAGGACCGCAGCGACCGAGCCGGCGAGTGCACCGACGAAGACGGCACCGAACAGCCGCGGACCCCGCTCCGATCTCCACAGCCACCACCCGATCGGGAGAACGAGACCGAGGGCCAGGGACACGAACGCGAACAGTGCGAGGCCGTCGAAGCTGTGCAGGCTCTCCCCGGTCAGGGCCGCCCCGCGATCCTGCGCCACCACGAGCAACTGCTGCGCCGGTGCCAGGAACCCCCACAGCACCCCGCCCAGAGCCGACACTGCCACCGAGATTCCGACGACCACCGACAGCACACGAACGGTGCTGCTCCGTGGTGGCGTTTCGAGAACGTCCGACATGACCACCACCTAGCGCCTACCCGTCGCGGCCGAATCGACGAGGCCGTGACGCGAGCACAGCGACGTCCACCCGTCGGGGACGATCTGGACCACCATGCGGCGACCGCATTCTGCGCAGAACCGCGGCGGCTCCAACCCGAGCCGGACGGCGACCGACAACGAATCCGCACCCGCCTCGGCTCCGGCGTCGACAGGCCGACCGGTGTACGGGTCGAAGTGGGTCTCGCTCGTCATTCGACCCACCCTAATACGCCCATCAGATAGTCGAGTTGAGAGCTTTGATCGGCATCTGCAGCTCGCCGAGAAGATCGAGATCCTGCTCTGCCGGACGACCGAGCGTCGTCAGGTAGTTGCCGACGATGACGGCATTGATGCCGCCGAGAATTCCCTGCTTGGCACCCAGATCTCCGAGAGTGATCTCGCGGCCACCGGCGAATCTGAGAATCGTGCGCGGCAGAGCGAGACGAAACGCGGCGACGGCGCGCAGAGCATCGGATGCAGGCAGCACATCGAGGTCTCCGAACGGGGTTCCCGGTCTCGGGTTGAGGAAGTTCAGGGGCACCTCGTCGGGTTCGAGCGCGGTGAGATCGGCGGCGAACTCGGCACGTTGCTCCAGCGTCTCCCCCATACCGAGAATTCCGCCGCAGCACACCTCCATGCCTGCCTCGCGCACCATCCGCAGTGTGTTCCACCGTTCCTCCCACGTGTGGGTGGTCACCACGTTCGGAAAGTACGAGCGGGAGGTCTCGAGGTTGTGGTTGTAGCGATGTACACCCATCGCCGCGAGCTGATCGACCTGATCCTGATCGAGCATTCCCAACGAGCAGGCGATATCGATCTCGACCTCGTTCCGGATGGCTTCGATACCTGCGGCGACCTGCGCGAGCAGCCGAGCGTCGGGTCCGCGTACCGCGGCGACGATGCAGAATTCCGTCGCTCCGGTCTTCGCGGTCTGCTTCGCGGCTTCGACCAGCGACGGGATATCGAGCCACGCAGCACGAACCGGGGACGCGAAAAGGCCGGATTGCGAACAGAAGTGGCAGTCCTCGGGACACCCGCCGGTCTTGAGGCTGATGATTCCTTCCACCTCGACCTCGGGCCCGCACCACTTCATCCGCACCTCGTGGGCCAACAGCATCGTCTCCTCGAGACGGTCGTCGCCGAGCTCGAGAACCTCGAGAACCTGAGATCGGTCGAGCGCGATGCCGTCGCCGAGCACCTGTGTACGCGCCGTGCGCAAAATGTCCATTCCGGGTCCCCTCGTAGTCGAACGGCATCATCATTGAACACCGTTCAAGTTGAACGGCGTTCACGTTAGGCACCGCGCTCGGCTACTGTCAAAGCGAAGACGCGTCGAACGACTTGGGGGTAGCAGTGCAACTGAACAGGCAGGACGTCCTGGACGGCGCGATCGCCATTCTCGACGAGTACGGCCTGGCAGACCTGACGATGCGGCGTCTGGCGACGTCCCTGCACGTGCAGCCGGGCGCGCTGTACTGGCACTTCCCCAACAAGCAGACGCTGCTCGGTGCCATTGCCGACCACATACTCTCGGGTGCCGATGCACCGTCGACCGAGGATTCGTGGGACGCACAGATCGCACAGATCGCGCACCGGCTGCGCGATGCTCTGCTCTCCCGACGCGACGGTGCGGAATTGGTGGCCGCGACCTACGCGTCGAGGCTGACCACCAACCACATTCGCGAACGTATTGCCGCCGTGTGCATTCGCGCGGGACTGCCGCGACGCGACGCGGAACTCACCGCCGACACGTTGTTGTACTACATCCTGGGTCAGACCGTGGACGAGCAGTCACGACTCCAGATGGACTCGGTCGGAGCCCTCACGCCCGACGCGTCGCCGCTCTTCGAGAGTCCCGACCCGACGAGCAGATTCGATTTCGGACTGAAACTCTTCCTCGACGGAGTACGCCACACCGCGGCGGACCGCATCCGCCGCTGATCGATCAGAATTCCGCGAAGACGATGCGCTGACTCCCGTTGTCCAAGGTCATGGTGCCGTTGTCCCGAGACCACAGTGGTGTGGAGGTCAGGAAAGCCGACAGCCACATGTCCTGCTCCATCAACGCCTCCGGGCAGGCCAGCCGCGTCGACCCGAGGGAGTCGACGGTGATCCTGCCCTGCGAGGTGTCCACGGTGCCGAACAACCTGTTGCACCCCGCCTCGGCCGAGATTCTGTCGTCGACGAACTCGAGCCTGACCGTCGTTCCGGCGACCGGCGTGTAGGAGTCGGGTGCCTCGATCGACGAGTACGTCTTGCCTGCCGGGAATTCGCCGTACGAGTCGGCGCACCCGGAGGCCACCGCACTCGCACCCAACGCGAGAGCGAGAAACGCGCGCCGCGCGTCAGCCACCGAAAATCGGCCCCAGACCGGCCGCACCGGCATTTCCGCGGGACGCGAACGGGTTGTCGTGCACCATGTACGTCCAGGTCGACGTCGGTCGACGCAAGCCGGCTTCGTCCAGATCGATTCCGTCCGAGGTGATTTCGGCCGACTCGAACGTCGCGTGCGAGAGATCCATCGCCTTGGAGGACACCGTCTTGAACGCCTCGACCGCGATACGGTGGTACTCGTCGAGTGGATTCTCTCGGCCCAGTGCGCGCAGGTGGATGCTCTCGCGCACGTCGGCGAGGTGCGCGAGGTAGTCCGACCAGGATCGATCGAGGTGGTAGAGAACGATCTGGCGGGCGACCTCGACCAGAGTCTCCTCGGAGACGGTCTCGCGAAGTTCCTTCGAGCGCGTCGGTGCGTGCTGCTCGAGCAACGTCAACGCCTCGTCGGAGTCGAGCAACGTGGCCCGTCGGCGATCCAGGATCTCACGGTGCTGAGCCGTCAGCTGGTTGTAGCGCCACGTGCGCGAATGTATGTCGAGCATCTGCCCCTCGGCGATGCGTTGTGCGTGATCGACACGGTCGGCCGCTGCCGACGAGGTGAACTTTCCGCTGTCGTCGATACCCTTCGGTGCGTCCTTGTCGCCGATGTTGTTCGCGACGACGTCGTCCTCCCAACTGCCGAAGAACAGTGACCGGCCTGGATCACCCTGCCGGCCTGCGCGTCCTCGAAGCTGATTGTCGAGTCGCTCGGTGGTGTGTCGACCGGTGCCGAGAACGAACAGTCCGCCGAGCTCGGCGATACGTTCGCGATCGGCACCGTCGGGACCACCGAGCTTGATGTCGGTTCCGCGCCCGGCGATCTGTGTCGACACCGTCACCGCGCCGTGCACACCCGCCGCGGCGATGACCGCCGCTTCCTCTGCGTCGTTCTTGGCATTGAGCACCACCACCTCCACGCCCGACGCGGTGAGCGTCTCGGCCAGCGCCTCGGACTCGGCGACATCGTGGGTGCCGATGAGAATCGGCTGACCGGTCTCGTGAATGTCCTTCACCTGCAGCGCAATTGCAGCGTTCTTGTGCTCGATCGTGTCGTACACACGGTCGTCTTCGTCGACGCGCACCGTCGGCACATTGGGCGCAATGACCGAGACGCCGAGGCCGTAGAACGTGCGAAGCTGCTCCCCCGCCGCCATGGCCGTACCGGTCATACCGCACACCGTTGCGTACCGATTGATCAACGCCTGCACGGTGATGGTGTCGAGAATTTCACCGGTCTCGGTGGGGGCGAGCCCTTCCTTGATCTCGACCGCGGCCTGCAACCCGTCCGGCCAGCGCTGCAGTTCGGCCACTCGGCCACGCGAGGCGTTGATCAGCTGCACCCGGCCGTCACGGACGATGTAATCGACGTCGCGCTGGACCAGCACCTGGGCGTGCAGTGCCACATTGACCGCCACCAACGTCGTCCCGACGTGATGCTCGGAGTACAGATCGATTCCGCCCAGTTCCTTCTCCATCCGCAGCGCGCCCTCGTCGGTGAGGAACACGTTGCGTCCTTCGGCATCGGTGTCGAAATCGATACCCTTGTCCAACAACCGGACTGCCTCCATGACCGTCGATGTCGAGACGTCACCGGAGACCGAACCGGCCAACACCAGCGGCACGAGCGCCTCGTCGACCAGCACGGAATCGGCCTCGTCGATCAGGGCAACGTCCGGCACGGGCGCGACCAGATCATCTCGATCGTTCACCAGATGATCGCGCAGAACGTCGAAACCGATCTCGTTGACCGAGGCATAGGTGATGTCGCAGGCATAGGCGGTGCGTCGATCCTGTGCCGTCGACGACTCGCCGATGGAACCGACGGTGATGCCGAGGGACTCGAACAGCGGCTGCATCCACTGCGCGTCACGCTGCGCGAGAAAATCGTTGACCGAGATGACGTGCACCGAGCGCCCGGACAGCACGTATCCGACGGCAGCGATGGCACCGGCCAACGTCTTGCCCTCGCCGGTCGCCATCTCCACCACGTCACCGGCGAGCAATCGCACAGCGCCGTGCAACTGCACATCGAAGGGCCGTAGGTTCAGCGCACGCTCGCTCGCCTCGCGCGTCAATGCCAGATACCGCGGAACGTCGAGACGCTCGGCATCGTCGACGCGCAGAGCGGTCGCCTCGGAGGCCAACTCGTTCTCGCTCAGGGCAGCTGCCCACTCCGCGTGCTCCTGGGCTCGGTCGACGCGTCGACGCGAGGTGCTCTGCGCCTTCTGCGCTGAGCGGCCGAGTACACGCCAGAATCGGTCGGAGCCCAAAGCCATCTGTAATCCCTACCTGAGAAAGAAGAACCGTTCCCACCCACAGTACCGAGTGCGGCCCCGCCCAGCGCTAGGCATCGAGCGGCGTCGTCACCGCGATCCGGCGCGTGCCGTCGTCCGACAGTCGATCCACTACAGGGGGCCTGGCAATACCTGTATCAGCAGGGTCTTCTTGCCACCTTCCAGCCCCCTTAGATTTGTCGCTCAGGTGCGCAGCGGGACCGGCAATGTGCCGCGTCGCTTCCACCGTTTCGAAGCCCCCGGGAGGACGACACATGACAGAGAACCACTTCGTGACGCATACAGAGCTTTTCGACCTGAGCGGAAAGCGCGCGCTCGTAACCGGTGGCACCAGAGGCATCGGAATGATGATCGCGCGTGGCCTCCTTCAGGCGGGTGCCCACGTGGTCATCAGCTCTCGTAAACCAGAAGCGTGCGCGCAGGCGCAGGAACAGTTGTCTGCGTTCGGGAACGTGCGGGCTGTCCCTGCCGATCTGTCCCGTCACGACGAATGTCGGCGACTGTCCGAGCTGGTGACTGCAGAATCAGACCGCCTCGACATCGTCGTCAACAATGCAGGCGCTCTGTGGGATGAGCCGTTGGCCACGTTCCCGGACGAGGCCTGGGACTCGGTCATCGACCTCAATCTGAAGTCACCGTTCTGGCTGGTCCAAGCACTGTTGCCCGCACTTCGAGCGGCGGGTACCGCCGACGATCCCGCTCGGATCATCAACATCGGCAGCATTGCCGGCATTCACATCCCTGCCAGACCCAACTATTCGTACTCCACCAGCAAGGCTGCGGTGCATCACCTCACCCGAGTTCTTGCCAGAGAACTAGGACCTCAGCATGTGACAGTGAACGCAGTGGCACCGGGACCGTTCCCTTCGACGATGATGGCCGCGACCCTCGAGGAACTCGGCGAGGCCATCGCGGCGGCAGCACCACTGCGCCGAATCGGCCGCGACGACGACATGGCCGGAATCGCCGTGTTTCTCGCCAGCCGGGCCGGCGCGTACCTCACGGGCACAGTGATTCCCGTCGACGGCGGCATCGCAACGACCGCGTAGCCCACTTCGGGCTTGTTCTCACCTCGAACGTGTTGCGCGGAGTCTGTCGCTCGCTCGACCCGACAGCCGGACTACGGTGAAGACATGACCGTGACAGTCGCTGCGGCAAACGAGATACGAGATTTTTTGACGTCTCGCCGGTCCCGCATCACGCCCGACATGGCGGGCCTGCCTGTTCACGGCAGCCACCGCCGTGTCAAAGGTCTCCGGAGGGAAGAAGTAGCGCTCCTCGCCGGAGTGTCGGTCGACTATTACGTCCGGATGGAGCGCGGCGCCCTCCGCGGGACCTCGGAGAGCGTGCTCGACGCGTTGGCCTCGGCTTTGCAACTCGACGACGCCGAGCGAGATCATCTGTTCCACCTGGCACGCCGATCGGAAACACCCTCGAGTCGACGACGGCACGTGGCTACGGCAACAGTTCGGCCGGCGCTGCAACAGGTACTCGACGCCATCACCGACGCTCCGGCATGGATCCGCAACGGACGCCACGATGTGCTCGCCATGAACCACCTCGGCCGAGCCCTGTATTCGCCGGTCTTGGCGGACCCCCGCCGCCCCGCCAACACTGCACGGTTCTTGTACTCGGATCCCGAGATAGCCCGGACGTTCTTCGTCGACTACGACCGTGTGACGCGCAATGCGGCCGCAATGCTGCGGATGGAAGCGGGCCGCGATCCGCAGAACGAGCACCTCGTGGCCCTTGTCGACGAACTGTCGGCGAGTAGTGAACTGTTCCGCAGACACTGGGCTTCCGGGGACGTGCGCCTGCACGGGCACGGAAGCAAACGGGTCGATCATCCGGTGGTGGGTCGGCTGGACCTGGACTTCGAGTCCATGGATCTGACCACCGACCATGGCCTGCAGTTGAACGTGTACACCGCGCCCGCGGACGGGCCCACTGCGCGCAATCTGAGGCGGCTGGCCTCGTGGGCGGACAGCGTTTCCTTGGCGACCGAACTCTGAACCATTCGACGTCACTCCCCGAAGAGCGAAACCGACAGCGCCACATCGGCAATGAGCGCCCTCGTCAAGGCCCTGACCTCTCACTGACCGCAAAACCTGGACAAACCGAGGAGTCCGCATTACCGTCTTCCACTAATCAACTAGTGAAAGGGTCTTGATGATCGCGTACCGCATCGATCGTCGGTCCGGCATCCCCACCTATGTCCAGCTGATACTGCAGACCAAACAGGCCCTACGCCTCGGATCACTCACCGTCGGCGACAAGCTCCCGACGGCGAAGGACGTGGTCACGGCACTGGCCATCAACCCGAACACCGTACTCAAGGCCTACCGCGAACTGGAACGAGAAGGCCTGGTCGAACCACGGACCGGATCGGGAACCTTCGTCGTCGCCTCACTGGCGAAACCCGGCATGGCCGAAAGATCGGCGCTCGAGGCCGAACTCGGCCGCTGGATTCGCCATTGCCTCGCAGCTGGACTGGACAGACCGGACCTCGAGGCCATCGTCACCGCAGCACTCGACACACAATTCGACCGACCCGAAGGAAGCGATTCATGACCGACGCGGTTCTCACCATGGACGAGGTGGTCAAGTCGTTCCGACGCAGGGCCGTACTCGACGGATGCTCGTTCGACATCGAAAAAGGAAGCGTCACAGCACTGGTCGGCTCCAACGGTGCAGGTAAGTCGACTCTGATGTCGTTGGCAGTCGGGCTGCTCGCACCGGACGCCGGATCCATCCGAGTGCTCGGCGAGGTCGTGGGCCAACGCGGAATAGCGCCCGGCCTGTCCTATCTGGCCCAGCACAAGCCCCTCTACCCCCACTTCACCGTCGACGACATGCTGCGATTCGGCCGAAACACCAACGTGCACTGGGACGATGCCTACGCCGCCGAGCTCGTCGATGCGGCCGGAATCTCCGTCTCGGCGCGAGTGAAATCTCTCTCCCCCGGTCACCGCACCCGCGTCGCTCTGGCGCTGGCGCTGGGCCGACGACCGGAGGTCCTTCTACTCGACGAGCCGCTCGCAGACCTCGATCCGGTCGCCCGACGTGCTGTGGCCCGAACGCTGATGCGCGACGCAGCAGAGAACGGCACGACGATCGTCCTGTCCTCACACGTGCTGTCCGAGCTGGTCGACGTCGCCGATCGACTACTCCTGTTGCGCGACGGGAGAATTCGACTCGACGGCGAACTCGACACCATCACGGCCGAGCACTACCTGCTCGTCGGGAGCACCGATGCCGAACCCACCGTCGACGACGGAACCATCGTCTCCGACGTATCCGGTTCCAGCGCAGCAGTGTTCGTCGTCCACGGCACCCGGCCGGAGACGACGCCACCGGGCTGGAGCGTCGAAGACGCCACCCTGGACGACGTCGTGCTCGCCCACCTCGGAGCGGCGGTAGCGGCATGATCTGGGTAACGTGGAGACAGTTCCGCGCGACGATTCTGTTCGGAGTGCTGACCCCACTGCTGTTGGCGGCCATCACGATTGCCATCACGCTGATCGACGGCGGTGTGGCACCGATTCCCGCGCTGCAGGGCTGCCTCGGGATCGGTGAGGACTACTGCACAGCGGAGACCGCGCAGAGCCTGGCGATTCTTCTCACGATCGCCCTCCCGGTCGTGCTCGGAACTTTCGTCGGGGTCACCGTGTTCACCCGCGATCTCGAACGTCGAACTCACGTACTCGGTCTGACCCAATCGGTGAGCAGACGACGGTGGTACGGAGTGCGCGTGCTCGTCGTGTTCGTACCGACGATGCTCGCCATGGCACTGCTCGGCTGCGCCCTGTACTGGGCGAAATATCGCACTTCCCCAGGATCGTTCACGTTCATGAGCACCGGCGAATCGCGCTTGGATTTCCCGACATTCGGGGCAACGGGGTTCGTAGCAGGCGCGTACACGGCTGTGGGACTGATGCTCGGCGCAGCATGCGCGCTGGCCATGAGGAACACGATCGCCGCGATGATCACGACCCTCGTCGTGTCCACTGCGTTCCTGGCGCTGCTGCCGACGCAGATCCGCGAGCACTACGCGAACCCCGAAGTCGAGCGACTGACGGTGGAGCAGAAGGTGGGCGACATGTACGGCGGCACCCCTGACTTCTATCTGCCGATGGATTCGATCAGGATCTATCCGCGGTGGAACGTCTCGTCGGACTACGTCGATCGACACGGTGATGCCGTAGCCATCGACCTGCAGCAGTGTGACTGGCCCGACGACTACCGAGACATGAGCGAATTCGAGACGGTCGCAGAATACGAGCAGTACTCCGATCGTCAGCGCGCGAACAACGCCAGAATCGAGATCGACTGCATCCGCGCCCAGGGTGCCGAGGCCTTCCAGACGAAGTACCACGAGGATCGACTGTTCTGGCGATTCCAGGCGATGGAGACAGCCCTGACCCTGGTGATCGCCGGCCTGTTCGGTGGGCTTTCACTGCTGCTGGTTCGGCGACTACGCCCGTGACGGCGGGTCCGTCATCAGACGAAGCAGCGAGTGGCCACCGGCCTGATGTGGCGGATCAGAGTTGGGCAACCAATGCAGGCAATCCCGTCGCGGCCGTGGTGCGCCACCGGTGATCGGCCATGTCCGAGACCTCGGTCTCGACCGGGTTGATCTCGACCACCGTCGCTCCGGCGCTGCGCGCGATCGCAGGCAGCCCGGCGAACGGGTACACCACTCCCGACGTGCCGACGACGAGAACGAGGTCGGCAGTGCGCACCGCGTCCTCGGCCGCCTCCCACGCGGCCTCGGGCAGCGATTCGCCGAACCACACCGCTCCCGGCCTGATCAACCCACCGCACAGCGGGCACTCCGGCGGCGGAACCCGCTGATCGGCCTCGGCCGGAGCATCGGCGGCACCGTCGAACTGCGCTCGTGTCCCACAGTCGCTGCAATACGGCTCGAACAGGCTGCCGTGCACGTGCGCGAGAACTGTGGCCCCGGCCCTCTCGTGGAGGTCGTCGACATTCTGGGTGGCGATGTCGACGTGCGCGCGGGCCTGCCATTGAGCCAGTGCCACGTGACCGGCGTTGGGCTCGGAGCGCCGGACCAATTCGGCTCGCCATCGATACCAGCCCCACACCAGGTCACTGTCGGCCAGCCACCCCTCCGGGCTGGCGAGATCCTTGGGGTCGAAGTCCTTCCACAACCCGCTCTGGGCGTCCCGGAATGTGGCGATCCCCGACTCGGCGGACATGCCTGCGCCGGTCAGTACGGTGATCCGCGACGCCTCTCGCGCGGAGTCCACGACAGGCTGCGGAACGGCAACGGGCGACTGATTCTCGGAAGTGGTCACACGGTCATTGTGCCGAGCGGTGTGGCACGTCGCGCTACCGTGGTCGCATGAGCATCGACACCACCGCGCGCACTCGACGACGCTGGCCCCTGTGGTCGGCGGCCTGCGCCGCTGTCGTCGTCGTGGTGGCGGTCGGAATTCTGTGGCTGGCACCGAGCCGGTATCTCCCGTGGGACACCGAAGCCTTCCCCGAGGTGAACGCAGGCGAGCTGACCACCGATCAGGCCCGTGTGGTCGAACTCCTCCGTACCGAGCACGAGCAGCAGCGGCCGGGGACGTTCTACGCCGAGGGCGTCGACGAAGCGTGGTGCGCGGATTTCGTCAGCTGGATCATGAAGGAGGCGGGCCTGCCGTTGTCGAACCCCAATTCGGGTTCGTGGCGGATTCCCGGCGTCTACACCCTGCAGGAGTACTACCAGGAGCAGGACCGATTCGAAGCGGTCGGTGGCTACACGCCCTCGGTGGGCGATGTGGTGCTCTACGACAACACCAGCTGGGCCGGCCAGCACACCAACGTGATCGTCGCGGTGGACGGCGACGAGGCCATCACCGTCGGCGGCAACGAAGCCGGCAAGATCAGGGTGCACACGCTGCACTACGCATCCGATTCCGGGGTCGTCGGATTCGGTCGCCTGCAGAACTGACGGTCGTCACGTCGGAATCGCGGCTGCGTCCCCGTACGAACGCGCACCACCGTCGCGTTTTGCTCGGTAGAGCAACATGTCCGCGCGGTCGAAGCAGTCGTCGACGGACTCCCCCACACGCAGTGTCGTGTAGCCGGCCGAGAATGTCTGTCCGTCGGGCACGACCGCCGACAACTCGGCCAGCACGGCCGACATGGTCGTCGGACCCACATCGGGCATGACGAGAGCGAATTCCTCGCCGCCCCACCTGGCGATGGAGGCTCGACTGCCGAGCAGGTCCTCGGCAGCAGCAGAGAACTGAATCAACAGCCGATCACCGCGTCCGTGACCGTACTTGTCGTTGTACGACTTGAATCGATCGAAGTCGACCATCGCCAGAGCCAGTGCGACACCGGCAGCACGCGGTGTCGTCAACTGATGCAGCCGATCGCGCCATCCACGCCGGTTGAGCAATCCGGTGAGGGCATCGGTGTGCGCGGCCTGGCGGAGGTCGTCCTCGAGGCGCCGACGATCGGTGATGTCGTGCACGACGGCCATCGTCCACCGAATGCCCCCGGGGCCGGGGACCTCACTGGCCGAGATCCATCCCCACCGCACCGTGCCGTCCGGATGCAGGTAGCGCTTCTCGACGTGGACCGATTCCCCACGCGCCTTGGCGTCGTCCATGATCTGTTCCATGGCGGCGTGCTGGGCCAGATCGTCGGGATGGGTGAATTCGCGAGAGGACCGGCCGGCCAACAGATGACGCGGACAACCGACGATTGCCGCGTACGCCTCGTTCGCGAGAACCAACAGTCCGTTCTCGTCGGCCAGTGCCAATCCGACCGTGCTGGCCTCGAACATCTCCCGATACCAACGATCGGTGTCGACCATCTTCAGCCAGGTCTCTTCCTCGAACAGTGCGAACCACGTCGAATCGCACGGACCACCGAGAATACTCGGTGCGTCGCACAGGGGCCGCCTGTGAGCAGGGCGCTGCCGATCTTGACCTTGACGTAGCGTCACGGTTCACACTGAACACATGAGAATCGGATCCCTGGCCGACGCCGCCGGAACGACACCTCGAACAGTGCGGCACTATCACCGTCTCGGCCTGCTCGGTGAGCCACGCCGTCTGTCCAACGGCTATCGCGAGTACACGATCGACGACGTGGTTCGACTGATGAGAATCCGTTGGCTTGCCGACTGCGGAATGCCTCTCGGCGCGATAGCTGCCGCCCTCGACCGATCCGCGACGGACGAGAGCGACGTGGTCGCCGATCTACGCGCTCTGTTGTCCGGTATCGAATCGCAGCAGAAAGCTCTGGCGCACAGGCACACTCGCTTGTCGGACCTGCTCGACGACGCCGTCGAGCATCGTCCACTGACCGCGCTGCCGCGCGATGCGGCGGACACACTGGCCGCGCTGATCGATGCCGCTACCGAGACCGACCGCGAAGCGCTGCTCCGCGAGCGTGACCTACTCGAGGTGATGGCGATCTCGGGCACCGTCCCCTCGTCGTTCTTCGAGTCGATGACAGCGACGCTGGCCGATCCCGACACGCGGGTGAAGTATCTGGCGCTCCTGCGCAGATTCAGCGCGCTCGAAGGCCGAGGGGTCGACGATGCCGCAGCCGACATCGATTCGCTCGCAGCAGAATTGGCGTCGGTGCTCGATATTCCCGCTCTCGTTTCGGCAGAGCCGGAGGTCTCCACCCACGAGACCGGCCCGCTGAGTATCGACGACATCGTGCCCGATCCCGCTCAGCGCGCAGTGATCATCGAAGCCATCGCACGTCTGCAGACCAGCGAACCCAGCCGCCCCGGTGCTGCTCGATGACGGTCCACACCCCGGTCCGGGTCGGCAGATGGCACGCACTGCTGCTGTGGGCGCGGGGACGGCATGCGCCGATCGGCGCGGACTCGGCAGTGTTCACCGCGGTACGTGGAACTCTTGCGATGCCGGTGATGTTCGGCGTCGTCACCGTCATCGAGATGGTCGTTCTGCATCTGCTGATTCCGGTGCTGTGGATCAGTGCAGTCCTCGCAGCTCTGTCGGTGGCGTCACTGATGGCGCTCACCTCGTCGGTCGCGCTGGCCCGCGTCCATCCTCACGTTCTCTCGCCGACCACGCTCACTCTGCGAACCTCCGGGAAGGTCGTCGCGACGGTGGACCGAGCGACCATCGTCTCCGCCCGAATCCACCGCCGCTACGGCGTCGTGTCGCCGACGCTCGACGGCGGCCGACTCGTCCTACCGAATCAGGACGGCACCACCGTCGACATCGATTTGTCCTGCCCTACAACGGTTGCCGTGCCCTCGCCCCTGCAGCGGTGGAGGGTCGAGGGCAGCGCCCACTCCTTCGGTCTTCAGGTGGACGATCCCGCGGCACTGGTTGCAGCGCTCGGTCGGCCCGCCCCCGCGATCGGATTCGCGTCGGCGCGTCGGAGCAGACCGGTCGCGAACAACAACACCATCAAGGCAGCCGCCGTGATGCCGGATCCGGCCCAGATGGGCGAGGTGTAGCCGAGACCGGCCGAGATCGTGACACCGCCGAGCCACGCGCCCAACGCGTTTCCGAGATTGAACGCGGCGATGTTCGCGCCGGACGCCATCGTCGGAGCGTCGGATGCGAACGACATCACCCGCATCTGCAGCCCCGGGACCGTTGCGAAGCCGAACGCACCCATGAGCACGAGAGATGCGATCGTCGCCGGACGACTCTCCGCGGTGAGCGCGAAGAAGACGAGTACGACGGTCAGCGCACCGAGCAGAATCGTCAGCGTGCCGGTGAGGTTGCGGTCTGCCGCCTTGCCGCCGAGATAGTTGCCGACGAACAACCCGCCGCCGAACAGCACGAGGAGCCACGGCACCGAACTCGACGCGAAGCCACTGACGTCGGTGAGCGTGAACGCGATGTACGTGAACGCACCGAACATGCCGCCGTACCCGAGCACCGTGACCACGATGGACAGCCATACCTGCACCGATCGGAACGCGCGCAACTCTCGCCGCAGATTGCTCACCTCACCGCTCCCGGTGTCGCGAGGAACGAGGGCGGCGATGCCGATCGACGCGACGATGCCGATCACCGTGATCGCCCAGAACGTCGAGCGCCAACCGTGGTTCTGACCCAGGAACGTCCCGAACGGAACTCCCAGGACGTTGGCGGCGGTGAGGCCGGCGAACATCATGGCGATGGCTCCGGCCTTCTTCGCCGGCTCGACCAGGCTCGCCGCGACGACGGCACCGATGCCGAAGAACGCTCCGTGACACAGCGCTGCGACGACGCGGCCGAACAGCATCATCTCGTAGCTGCTCGACAGTGCGGAGACGAGATTGCCGACGATGAACAGGCACATCAGTGCGAGCAGGACGTTCTTGCGAGGAAACCGTGTCACGGCTGCGGTGACGATCAGGGCACCGACGACGACGGAGAGCGCGTAGCCGGTGATGAGCCAGCCGGCGGTGGCCTCGGTGACCGCAAAATCGGCCGCGACTTCGGGCAGTAGGCCCATGATGACGAATTCGGTCAAACCGATTCCGAATCCCCCGATGGCGAGGGCGAGCAAGCCGAGTGGCATGTCTGAACTCCTGGATGGAAGATGCGTACGCATTTATCGAGCTATCGCGTTTAGTTGCACGCGCTTGATAAATGCTTGCATACGCCTCATACATGCGCAAGCCGTACGATGCGCAATTCGCCCGAAACCGCCCCCGAACTGGGCCGATTACGGCAAAGCAGACTCCGAGGAGTACTTCACCTCACGTACACGTATTGTTTGCCCCAGAATCCCGGTCTCATCAAGATCGGGTACCACCGTCCGCGACCCCCGACCGAGTGGTCGATACACAGCCGGGAAGTCACTTCTCCTCCATGCACGTACCCCACAGCAGAGCCGGCACCGATTCGGTCGCCGATCCCTCGGCCCCGGTTGTTGCGGCTCAGGGGGACACAGCTCCGCCGCCCAGCGGTACGCACCGGCCACCGCAACGCCGAGATCTCAACGGCCTGCGCGGTGTCGCGATCGCCCTCGTTGTCGTGTTCCACATCTGGATGGGTCGGGTCTCGGGCGGCGTCGATGTATTCCTCACCCTGTCCGGCTTCTTCTTCACCGCATCTCTGCTTCGATCGGCCGAGGCCGGGGCAAGCCTGAATCCGTTCACCCGGATCACGCGGGTGCTGCGCAGGCTCGGGCCTCCCCTGCTGATCACATTGCTTGCGGTTGCCGTCGCATCGGTGTTCCTGCTGCCGCGCACTCGTTGGGCCGACCTGGGCGATCAACTGGTATCCGGTGTCTTCTACTACGTGAACTGGCAGCTGGCGACGACGGCCAACGACTACCTTGCGGCCGACCCCTCGGTGAGCCCACTGCAGCACCTGTGGTCGGTGGCCGTGCAGTTCCAGTTCTATCTATTGGCCATTGCCGTCGTGTTCGGTCTCGCGTGGATACGACGCACCGTGCGTCCCGACGGACCACGAAGCCTTCGACCGCAGACGTTCGCGGCGATATTCGCCGTGATAGCGGTGGTGTCCTTCGTCTACGCAGCAGACGGTGTGCAACGCCATCAGGCGTGGAACTACTACGACACCGGTGCGCGGCTCTGGGAGATCATGCTCGGTGCCGCCGTCGCCGCCGTGTTCGCCGCACGAAGCCACGGTCCGACCGAGACGTCGTCGCGATACCCCCGCTTGTCGTCGACCGTGCGCTCGGTTCTCGCCGTGGTCGGCATGACCGTCATCGTCGGGTGCGGCTTCGTGGTCGACGGAGTGATTGCCTTTCCCGGCCCCCTGGCCCTCGTTCCGGTGTTGGCCACCATCGCGTTGATCGTCGCCGGCTCCGAGACCGCCGTCGCGGCCACGCTCTCCAATCGGTTCTTCGCCTGGGTCGGATCGATCGCGTTTCCGCTGTACCTGTGGCACTGGCCGCTGCTGATCTTCTATCTGTCGGCCACCGGCCGGCCCCACGCCGACGTACTCGGCGGTCTCGGCATCATCGGAGCCTCGGTCGCACTGGCATGGCTCACCGTCCGTCTCGTCGAGCGCCCCACCCAGTCGAGCACGTTCACTCCAGGACGCATCGCGGTCACTGCGACCGCGGCGATCGCCGCCGTCGCAGTGACGGCCGGCTCCGTCGCATGGAACGTCCACATCGATCGGTCGATCACCGCGGTGCAGGCGGATGGATCGGTCGACGAACTGACTCACCCCGGAGCGCTCGAGCTGACCGACGGGATTCGCGTGGAGCCGGCCGACGTCAGTCCGCCGCTCTATTCCGCTCCCGAGGATCTCCCCGTCACCACCCTCGAAGGCTGTATCGCGGATTTCGAGACCCGGGACGCGATCTCCTGCACCTACGGCGACGTCGACTCGGACCGGACGATCGTGCTGGCAGGCAGTTCACATGCCGAACACTGGGTGACGGCCCTCGACACACTCGGCCTCCGGCACGGCTTCAAGGTCGTCACGTTTCTCAAGATGGGCTGTCCGTTGAGTGCGGACACGATGCCGATGCTCGGCCCCAACGAGTACCCCGACTGCCTGGATTGGACGCAGACCGTGCTCGCCGACGTGGCCGCGATGCAGCCGGACTACGTGTTCACCACCGCCACCCGCCCCCGAGAGGACGTGCCCGGCGACTACACCCCCAACTGGTACGCCTCTGTGTGGCAGCAACTGATCGGCGACGGAGTGGGAATACTGGGTGTCAGGGACACCCCGTGGCTCGCGTATCGGGCTATCGACTGCCTCGCCGACGGCGGCACGGCCGCCTCGTGCGGTATCCCGAGGGACGAGGCGTTGGACCCCGTCAACCCGGCCCTTGCCTCCTCGTTCCAGCTGCCCGGGTTCTCTGCTCTCGACCTGTCCGATGCCGTGTGCGACGACACCGTGTGCCGCGTCGAGCAGGGCAACGTTCTGATCTACCGTGACGAACACCATCTCACCGCGACCTACGTGCGAACTCTCACCACCGAGCTGGGCCGACAGATCGGATCGGCCACCGGCTGGTGGGCCGGACCGTGACCGGAGCGGCTCGCGCTCGGTAAGCCCGGGCCCACCCGTCACAGTAGGGTTGATCCATGCTGCACGAAGCCTCCGACGACACGCCTGCCATCGCAGTATGGCCGGGATCCGCTTATCCGCTCGGCGCGACCTACGACGGAGCAGGAACCAATTTCGCACTGTTCTCCGAGGCCGCGGAGGCCGTGGATCTGTGCCTGATCGCCGACGACGGAACCGAGACCCGCATCCGCTTCGAGGAGTCCGACGGCTACGTCTGGCACGCGTATCTGCCCACGGTGGAACCGGGTCAGCGCTACGGCTACCGCGTCCACGGCCCATGGGATCCGGCAGCCGGGCACCGCTGTGACCCGAGCAAGCTGCTCGTCGATCCGTACGGCAAGGCGTTCGAGGGATCGTTCGACGGCGACCGATCGCTGTTCTCGTACAACATGGACGCGCCGGCTCCCGAACCCGAGGCCGAGGTACGGATCGACGAGGAATCCGCGGATTCACTCGACGCCGAGGCCCCGTTCGAGGACGCCACCGATCTCGCCGATCCCGACGACGAGATCATCGAGGACGCTCCCACCGCGCACGACGACGTGCCGAACAACGACTTCCCCCAGCACGATTCGCTCGGACACACGATGACCACCGTCGTGATCAACCCCTTCTTCGACTGGCAGGCCGATCGCGCCCCCAAGCGCCCGTATCACGAGACGGTGATCTACGAGGCCCACGTCAAGGGCATGACGATCAACCATCCCGACATCCCCGAAACCGAGCGCGGCACCTATGCAGGCCTGGCGCATCCGGTGATCATCGACCACCTCAACCACCTCGGTGTCACGGCCATCGAGCTGATGCCGGTGCACCAGTTCATGCAAGATCAGGTTCTGCTGGACAAGGGACTGCGAAACTACTGGGGCTACAACACATTCGGCTTCCTGGCCCCGCACGCCGAGTACTCCTCACACAAGTCCCCCGGTGCCGCGGTCACCGAGTTCAAGGCCATGGTTCGTTCGTTCCACGCCGCCGGCATCGAGGTGATCCTCGACGTGGTCTACAACCACACGGCCGAGGGCAACCACATGGGCCCGACCATCAGCTTCCGCGGCATCGACAACGCCGCGTACTACCGGCTCGTCGACGGCGACCTCGAGCACTACATGGATTACACCGGTACCGGCAACAGCCTCAACGCGCGACACCCGCACACGCTGCAGCTCATCATGGACTCACTGCGCTACTGGGTCACCGAGATGCACGTCGACGGATTCCGATTCGACCTCGCGTCCACTCTGGCTCGCGAACTGCACGACGTCGACCGCCTGAGCGCGTTCTTCGATCTGGTGCAACAGGATCCGGTCGTCAGCCAGGTGAAGCTGATCGCCGAACCCTGGGACGTCGGCGAAGGCGGCTACCAGGTCGGTAACTTCCCCGGCCTGTGGACGGAATGGAACGGCAAGTACCGCGACACCGTGCGCGACTACTGGCGGGGCGAGCCGGCCACGCTGGGCGAGTTCGCGTCGAGACTGACCGGATCCTCGGATCTGTACGAGGCCACCGGCCGTCGCCCCGGTGCCAGCATCAACTTCGTCATCGCGCACGACGGGTTCACCCTCAACGATCTGGTGTCGTACAACGACAAGCACAACGACGCCAACGGCGAGGACAACAACGACGGCGAGAGCCACAACCGCTCGTGGAACTGCGGCGTCGAGGGCCCGACGGACGATCCGGAGATCCTCGACCTGCGTGCTCGCCAGATCCGCAACATCATGGCGACGTTGCTGCTCAGCCAGGGCACGCCGATGATCGCCCACGGTGACGAGATGGCGCGCACTCAGCAGGGCAACAACAACGTCTACTGCCAGGACTCCGAACTGGCCTGGATGGACTGGTCGTTGGCCGAGAAGAACGCCGAACTGATCGAGTTCACCCGCAACGCCATCGCGCTGCGTGCCGAGCACCCGGTGTTCCGGCGTCGACGGTTCTTCGAGGGCCGTCCCATTCGAACCGGCGAGCAGGCCCGAGACATCGCCTGGCTCACCCCCGCGGGCGAGGAGATGACTCCGGAGGACTGGGACAGCGGATTCGGCAAATCGCTCACCGTGTTCCTCAACGGTGACGGAATCCCGGAACCGAACCAGCGCGGCGAGCGCGTGGTGGACGACTCGTTCCTATTGTGCTTCAACGCACATCACGAGACCATCGAGTTCGTGACCCCGGACGGAAACTACGCCAAGGAGTGGACGGTGGCGCTGAACACCGCGTCGCGAACCGGGACAAGTGAGAAATCGATCGAAGCGGGTACACCGGTGGAAGTCACCGCTCGTTCCTTGCTCGTTCTACGAAAGACTGCCTGACATATGCCGCTGCCCACCAGTACATACCGGTTACAACTGCGGGGCGATGCCTTCACCCTGGCCGACGCCTCCGACGTGGTCGATTATTTACACGACCTCGGGGTCACCCACCTCTATCTGTCGCCCATCCTCACTGCGACCGAGGGCTCGACCCACGGTTACGACGTCACCGACACCTCGACTGTCTCGGCCGCACTCGGGGGCCGAGAGGCATTGACGCAGTTGCATTCTCGTGCTGCCGAACTGGGCATGGGGATCATCGTCGACATCGTGCCCAACCACGTCGGAGTGGAGGATCCGCGGCAGAACGGATGGTGGTGGGACGTACTGCGGCGTGGTCGCGACTCCGAGTACGCGACGTACTTCGACATCGACTTCGGAGCCGACAACGGCGTCGACGGCAAGATCGCCATCCCCGTCCTGGGTAGCGCGAGCGACGTCGGCGAGCTGACCGTCGACCGCTCCGAGGACCAGCCTCTGCTCGCGTTCTACGAGCACCGCTTCCCTATCGCCGACGGCACGGACAGCGGCGACGCGCAGGCCGTGCACGACCGTCAGTCGTACCGACTGGTGAGCTGGTCCGACGGGCTGATCGGGTACCGACGGTTCTTCTCGGTGAACGGCCTGGCGGGAATTCGGCAGGAAGACCTCGACGTCTTCACCGACTCCCATCGTCAGGTGGCCGGTTGGATCGAGGACGGTCTGATCGACGGACTTCGCGTCGACCATCCCGACGGTCTGGCCGACCCCGCCGGCTACCTCACCGAACTACGCGGACTTCTCGGTCCCGATCGATGGCTGGTCATCGAGAAGATCCTCGCCGACGGCGAACCGTTGGACGAGTCGCTCCCCGTCGACGGTACGACCGGATACGACGCCCTGGCCGCGGTCGGCGGAGTGTTCGTCGACCCCGAGGGCGTGCACGCGCTCACCGCGTTGTCCCAGGTGCGCTCGGGCATCGCCTACGACAGCGAGACGCTGCACGAGACGGAACTCGACCTCAAGACCGGTGTCGCCCGCGGGGATCTGTCCCCGGAGGTACGACGCCTCGCGCGGGCCGTCGTGCGCGAGTCCGGCACGAGCGTCGATCTCGAGTCCGTCATCGACGCGATCGTCGCCGTCGTCGCGGCCGTTCCCGTGTACAGGACCGACTACGCGCCGCTCGCCCGCGTCCTGCCCGGCGTGATCGCGGAGATCGGCGAGGAGCAGCCCGAACTGGCAGCCGGTCTCGGTGCATTGACGACAGCTCTCATCGGCGGTGCCGAATCGCCGGTGCGATTCGATCAGGTGTGCGGTGCCGTCACCGCCAAGGGTGTCGAGGACTGCTTGTTCTATCGCGCCAACCGGCTCATCTCGCTGCAGGAGGTCGGCGGCGATCCCAGCCGATTCGGTTGCAGCACAGAGTTCTTCCATCTCACCAATGCGGACCGCGCGAAGCGTTGGCCTGCTGCGATGACCACGCTGTCGACTCACGACACCAAGCGAGGCGAGGATGTGCGAGCGCGCATCGGCGTGCTGTCACAGACTCCCGAACTCTGGGCCCGATGCATCACCGACTGGGAAGAACTGGCCCCGAGTCCCGACGGCACCACAGGAATGTTCTTGTGGCAGAACCTGTTCGGAGTCTGGCCGACGGACGGCGTGGTCACCTCCTCGTTGCGTGAACGCGTCCACGCCTACGCGGAGAAGGCGATCCGCGAGGCAGCCCTTCGCACGACGTGGACCGACCCGGACGAGGAATTCGAGTCCGCGGTACACAGCTGGCTCGACGCGATCTTCGACGGTGCCGTCGCGCGTTCGATGTCGATGCTCGTCGAGAAGCTGGCTCCGCACGGCCATTCCGACGCACTGGGTCAGAAACTGTTGAACCTGGCCGGGCCCGGTATCCCCGATGTGTACCAGGGCACCGAGTTGTGGGAGGACTCGCTCGTCGACCCCGACAACAGACGGCCCGTCGACTACTCGGTTCGTCGATCGATGCTCGCCGCGTCGAACTCCGCTGCGCTCTCGGTCGATACCGGTGCTGCCAAGCTCGCCGTCGTTCGCTCCGCACTGCACGTGCGACGCGAGCGACCCGAAAGTTTCGTCGGCGGAACCTACACCCCCATCGTCGCGAACGGATCCGCAGCCGAGCACCTCGTCGGATTCGCGCGTGGCCCACTGGCCGGCAACGCCGACGTGATCGCACTGGCCACCAGACTCTCACTCGGCGTCTCCGAGCAGGGTTGGGGTGAGACAACCGTGTCCCTGCCCGACGGCCGCTGGCGCGATCGGATCACCGACGTCGAACACACCGGCACCGTGTCGGTGGCCGAGGTGTTCGCCTCACTCCCGGTCGCACTTCTGGTGCGCGACAACGAAGAAGCGGTGACACAGTGACATCGACAGCAGCGACATCGACAGCAGCGACATCACCGGCAGCGACTCGTCGGTTCCAGGTCTGGGCGCCGACGCCCGAGACGGTCCGCCTCCAGCTCGACGACACGGTGCATCCGATGCAGCGCTCCTCGAACGGGTGGTGGCACGCGGATGTCGACTGCAGCCCGACGAGTCGTTACGGCTTCCTGCTCGACGACGCAGACAAGGCGCTCCCGGATCCGCGGTCGCCTCGGCAGCCCGACGGCGTACACGAGCTGTCCCAGGTCTTCGAAGTCGATCCGACGCTGTGGACCGACGCGGCCTGGACCGGACGGCAACTGCCCGGCTCGTCGATCTACGAGCTGCACATCGGCACGTTCACCGACGAGGGCACGTTCGACGCGGCCATCACCAAGCTCGATCATCTGGTCGACCTCGGAGTGACATTCGTCGAGATCATGCCGGTCAACGGGTTCAACGGCGTGCACAACTGGGGCTACGACGGTGTGCTCTGGTACACCGTGCACGAGACGTACGGCGGCCCGGAAGGCTTGCAGCGCTTGGTCGATGCCTGCCATGGCCGCGGCATCGGCGTCGTTCTCGACGTGGTCTACAACCACCTCGGCCCGTCCGGCAACTACCTGGACCGCTTCGGCCCGTACATGACCGAGGGTGCCAACAGTTGGGGCCAGGCGATCAACTACGCCGAGGCCGACTCGGGCGAGGTGCGACGCTACGCCCTCGACAACGCGCTGCGGTGGTTCTCCGAGTTCCACATCGACGCGCTGCGACTCGACGCAGTACACGCGATCGTCGACCACACTGCGGTGCACCTGCTCGAACAGCTGTCGATCGAAACCCGAAGCCTCTCGGCACATCTGGGTCGGCCACTGACCCTGATCGCCGAGAGCGATCTCAACGATCCGATGCTGATCACCGCTCGGTCGGGCGGCGGTTACGGACTCGACGCCCAGTGGGACGACGACATCCACCATGCGATCCACGCCGCGGTCTCCGGTGAGCGGCAGGGCTACTACGGCGATTTCGGTTCGCTGCAAGGGCTTGCGAACACGCTGCGGCAGGGCTTCTTTCACGCCGGAACGTACTCGAGTTTCCGGGGCCGTATCCACGGTCGCCCGCTCGACACCCGACGAATCCCGGCCAGCTCCCTGGTGACCTACACGACCACGCACGACCAGGTGGGCAACCGTGCGATCGGCGACCGACCGGGCTTCTACCTCTCCCCCGGCCAGCTCGCGATCAAGGCCGCCCTGGTGCTGACCTCGCCCTACACTCCGATGCTGTTCATGGGCGAAGAATGGGGAGCGTCGACGCCGTTCCAGTTCTTCACCTCGCACCCCGAGCCCGAGCTGGGCAAGGCCACCGCAGAGGGGCGCAAAGCGGAGTTCGCCGAGCACGGTTGGGACAAGAGCGACATCCCGGATCCGCAGGATCCCGAGACGTTCACGCGATCGAAGCTGAACTGGGCCGAGCTGGGCGACGGCGATCATGCGCGACTGTTGGCCGTCTACCGCGATCTGTTGCGGCTGCGCCGTGACCGGACCGAACTGACCGATCCGTGGCTCGACCACGTGAAGGTGGAGTACGACGAGGACGCGAAGTGGATCGTCGTTCGCCGAGGCCGCATCAGCGTGGTGTGCAACCTGTCCGAATCCGCGGTGACGGTACCGGTCGGCGGCTCCGCACTGCTCGAGTGGGAGCCGACGACCTCGGACCGGACCGGCTCCGCCACCACGGTTCCTGGTCACTCCGTCGTCGTGCTGGAGTCCTGACGCCTGCGTAGATTGACCAGGACGAACACGGCGGTGATCGCCAGCACCACCGCGGTGGCGACGGCCGCGACATGCATGCCCGATACGAACGCAGCATGTGCGGAATCGAGCAGAACCGTCGCCACCGAGTCCGGCAACTCACGAGCCACCGCATCCGCTCCGCCGAGTGTCTCGCCTGCCTTGGCTCCGAGCTCGGGGGTCAACTGAGTGACGTCGATTCCGCGACGGAAGATGGCCATCACCACGGTGCCGAGCACGGCGACACCCAGCGCGATACCCAGCTCGTACGCGGTCTCCGACACCGCCGAGGCAGCTCCCGCTCGTTCGGGTTCGACGGAGCTGACGACCAACTCGGAGGTCAGCGTCAGCGCGACACCGACTCCCGCTCCGACGAGGACGAATCCGGCGATGAACAACGCCGGGCCGCTGTCGGTGGCGAGGCCGACCAGGAGGCCTGCGCCCGCGGCGGCCACGAACATCGCGACGCCGAGAACCGTTCCCGCGCTGAAGTATCGAACCAGCACCGCAACCAGCAGTGAGGTGACGATACTGGCGGCCGTGCCCGGTAGCAGCAGCAATCCGGCTTCGAGCGGGCTGTTGCCGAGTACGAGCTGCAGGTACTGCGAGCCGAAGAACAGCACCCCGGCGAGGGCGAACACCGACAGGAAGTTCGTGGCGACGCCCGTCGAGAACGCCCGGTTCGCGAACAGCCTCAGGTCGATCATCGGCGCGGCGAGGGTCCGCTGCCGGCGGACGAACACGAAGCCGGCGATCACACCGATCACGGCGGAGAGCAGGTACACCACGTCGAATCCGTGCGCTGCGGTTTCTTTCACCGCGAACACCACGGGCACGATGGCGAGCATCGACAGCGCCGAACTCGTGAGGTCGAAGCGGCCCGGATTCGGATCCTTGGACTCGGGAATCACCAGTGGCCCGAGCGCGATCAGCACGATCATCACGGGAATGTTGATGAGAAACACCGAGCCCCACCAGAAGTGCTCGAGCAGCCAACCGCCCACGAGTGGACCGGCCGCAGCACCGCCACCCGCCATCGCGCCCCACACGCCGATGGCGGCGACACGCTGACGCGGGTTCAGGAAGATGGTCCTGATCAGGCCGAGCGTCGCGGGCATCAAGGTCGCGCCGGAAATACCTTGCAATACCCGCGCGGCGATGAGCATCTCGGCGCTGGTCGACACAGCGGCGACGAGCGAGGCGATACCGAAACCCGCTGCTCCGATCAGTAGCAGTCGGCGACGGCCGATGCGATCGCCGAGCGTGCCCATGGTGATGAGCAGGCCGGCCAGGACGAACGAGTAGACGTCGATGATCCACAGCAGCTGGTTGCTGGTCGGCGCCAAGTCCGAACTGATGAACGGCAGTGCCAGATCGAGGACGGTGCCATCGACAGCGATGAGCAGCACCGCGAACGCCAGCACCACCAAACCGAGCCAGTCCCGAGGGGTCGCCCGGTGCTCGGATCCCCCGGCCACCTCGTGCACCGAACCGGTGCGCATGTCACTCACTACATCTCCTACGTTCTGCGCTCGGTGCGCCGGCGATGGCCGGGTCCGAAACGCCTGCGAGCACCAACCGTCCAGCCGGTACAGTGATCGAGAGTACCGCGAACCGTCCAGCCGGTAAAGTGACTTTCATGTCATCGGACACCCGCGACCGACTACTCGACGCACTCGAATCGATGCTGATCGAACACGGCATGACCAAGGTGACCCTCGACAGCGTCGCCGCCGCCGCAGGCGTCTCCAAGGGCGGTCTGCTCTATCACTTCAAGACCAAGGACGCGCTGATCGCCGCCATGGTGCGACGACTCGGCGCCCAGGCCGATCAGCAGCGCGCCGACGCCGCAGCAGGCGGAACCTCGGTGGCCGAGTGGTATCTGCAACCGCCCGACTCCATCTCCGAGAAGGAGATTGCGCTGTATCGATCGACCCTGGCCGCGTTACGCAGCGTCGACGGCAATTCCGGCGAGGTGCAGGACGCCGTCACCGAAATGATGCGGTTGTGGGACGAGGGTCTGCGCACCGAGATCGACGATCCGGTCCAGGCCGAGATCATCAGACTCGTCGGCGACGGGATCTACCTCGGTGCCCTCCTCGATCTTCCGGGAGTGGACCCCGACCTGCATCGACGGGTGGTCGATCGCCTTCTCGGCCGGTGACTTCGCGCGGGTACGTTCGGTGTGCCGACTCAGGTCAGATAGCGGTACACCGGGGAACCCGGCTCCAGCTGCTCGACGTGCAGGTGCGAATCCCGCATGCGTTCGAGAAGCGGGCCCAATCCGCTCGCGAACCCGAGTTCGATGCCGACCAGTGCGGCACCGGTCTCCCGGTTGTTTCGCTTGACGTACTCGAACAGCGTGATGTCGTCCTCGGGGCCGAGTACCTCGTCGAGGAATCGGCGAAGCGCTCCGGGTTCCTGCGGAAAATCCACCAGGAAGTAGTGCTTGAGCCCCAAATGCACCAGAGAGCGCTCGAGGATCTCGCCGTATCGGGAGACGTCGTTGTTGCCACCCGAGACCAGGCATACGACGGTACTGCCGGGGGCGATGTCGAGGTGTTCGAGCGCAGCCACCGCGAGTGCACCCGCGGGCTCGGCGATGACGCCCTCGTTCTGGTACAGCGCCAGCATCGCAGTGCAGATCGCGCCCTCGTCGATCTGCGTGATCAGGAACGCACCGGGGCCTGCACTGTCGAACACCGGCGCGGTGAGCAGCGGCAACGACGCGTGCGAGACCACGCTCGCGCCCAGCGACCGCAGCGCGGCGTACGGCACGTCTCCGATGCGGCGGACGGCAGCTCCGTCGACGAACGGATCGATGTCGGAGAGCGTCACCGGGCCACCGGCGATCAGTGCGGCGGTCATCGACGCGGCTCCGGACGGCTCGACGCCCACCAGTGAGGTCTGCGGTGCTCGCTCGCGCAGGTAGCTCGAGATGCCCGCGATGCATCCGCCGCCGCCGACGGGCATCACGACGACGTCCGGCGCGCTGCCGAGCTGGTCGACTATTTCGGCGGCGATGGTGCCTTGGCCGGCCACGGTACGGGGATCGTCGAACGGCGGCACCATCGTGGCACCGGTACGAGCGCTGTCCTCGGCCGCCGCTGCGGCAGCAGCGTCGAACGTGTCCCCGATGACGATGAGATCGACGAACTCGCCGCCGTGCACCCGGATTCGGTCACGCTTCTGCTTGGGGGTGTTGGCCGGGACGTAGATCCGCCCCCGCACCTGCATCGTCCGGCACGCGAACGCGACGCCCTGAGCATGGTTGCCTGCACTCGCCGTCACCACGCCCACGGAGCGCTCGGCGTCCGTCAGCTGATCCATCAGGTTGTATGCGCCGCGAATCTTGTACGACCGCACGATCTGCAGGTCCTCGCGCTTGAGGTAGACCTTCGCGCCCGTCTCCGCAGACAGTCGCTCGCACAGCTGCAGGGGCGTCGCCGCCACCACCGAAGAAATTCGCACGGCAGCGGCATCGATGTCGGCAGCGGTGACGGCTACCGACGATGAGTGCTGGGAGGCGAGTTCAGGGGATGAAGACACCAGGACATGCTGCCACCAGCGTCGAACGGTTGCCCATCCGGGACCGTTCCACGCTGGAGACCGGGTCGTTCCGCAGGCTCGACTCCGGAACGCCGGCGACGCCGTTTCAGGCGCGTGAGAGTACGAGAACAGGTATCTCGCGGTCGGTCTTCTTCTGATACTCCGCGTAGTCGGGGTACGCGGCAACCGAACGTTCCCACCACACGGCCTTCTCGTCGCCGGTCACTTCGCGTGCGATGTAGTCGTGCTTGTCCGGACCGTCCTGCAGCTCGACGAGCGGCTCGGCCTTGACGTTGTGGTACCAGACCGGGTGCTTCGGTGCTCCGCCGAGCGAGGCGACGATGGCGTACTCGCCGTCGTGTTCGACCTTCATCAACGGCGACTTGCGCAGCTTGCCGCTCTTGTTGCCCTTGGTGGTCAACAGCACCACCGGCATGCCGTTCATCATCGTGCCTTCGGTTCCGCCGGAGTTCTCGTACAGCTCGGCCTGCTCGCGGGGCCAGTCGGATGAACTCGGTTCGTATTCTCCTGTCAATGGCATGACTTCGAGTGAACACCTCTCGCGGGCGTGACGCCACGAGATCGATCACATTGCCAGGCCCGAGGGCCAAGTTCGGTGGACCGAATCTTTTGTTGGGTATAGTCTGAACTTCCTGCAGCGGACACCCGAACCTGCCGGGGTTACCAGAGGAGAACGCGATGACCTACACGAGCACCCAGGTGAGCCGTCGACCCGCTCCCGCGCTGCGCACCGCCGACGTCGCAGGCATCGCGTGGCCCGTGTACAAGCTCGAAGCCCTCGCACTCGGATTTCTCGTGTTCGCCGCGACCCTCGTCATTGCCGGCTCCCTGCAGGCAGCAGTGCTGGCAGGCGCAGCGGTTGCCGTCGTCGCGTGGTGGACGCTGCGCCTGACCGAGCTCGGTTCGACCGGCCCGGCGTCAGCCCGTCAGGCAGCCCGGCCCCAGTAGCGCCTTCAGGTCTCCCATCAGCGCCGAGGTCGGCGTCACCCTCAGACTGTCATCGAGTTTCATCGTGGTGATCTTGTCGCCACTGACCAACCGCAGATGGACGTCCGAGGTCCCCGGGTGACTGATCAACACCCGCTTGAGCGCGCCGACCTTGTCGGCGGTACACAGCCGCGTCGGTAGACTCACCGCAAGCGGCTTGTCGATGCCGATGGCCGAAAGATCCGGCACCGCAAGGTCGTTCGCGATCAAGGACACCCGGTCGTCACGCACCGAGACCCGACCCTTGACCAGTACCACCGAGTCCTCGGTGACGTCGGCACCGAACACCGAGTACGCCTGCGGGAAGAACAGCACCTCGATACCACCGGCCAGGTCCTCGAGCTGAGCCGACGCCCACGTCAAACCGTTCTTGTTGATCCGACGATTCACCGAGGCGAGAATGCCGCCGACGGTGACCTGAGTGCCGTCCTTGATGTCACCCTCGAGGATGGTGGGGATGTTGCAGTCGGACTTCGCGGCCAGCATGTGCTCGACGCCCAGTAGCGGGTGGCCCGAGACGTAGAGGCCGAGCATCTCGCGTTCGAGGGCGAGCCGGTGCTTGGATTCCCACTCCTCGTCCGGCACCCGAACGTTGAACACTGCGGAGATGGACTCGTCGGCATCCTCGCCGCCGAACAGATCGAACTGACCGATCGCCTCGGCCTTCTTGGTGCCCATCACCGCGTCGATCGCATCGGCGTGGATGAGCATCAGACCCTTGCGCGGATGATCGAGCGAGTCGAAAGCACCTGCCTTGATGAGGGATTCGGTGACCTTCTTGCTGCACGCGATCGCGTCGATCTTGCCGAGGTAGTCGGAGAAGTCGGTGTACTTCGACTTCTCCGATCGCGCCCTGATGATCGACGCGACCACATTGGTACCGACGTTGCGGACAGCGCCGAGACCGAACCGGATGTCCTTGCCCACCGACGCGAAGTTCAGTTCGGACTCATTGACGTCCGGTGGCAGCACCGTGATACCGAGTTTGCGACAGTCGGCGAGGTAGATCGCGGCCTTGTCCTTGTCGTCGCCGACGCTGGTGAGCAGGCCTGCCATGTACTCGGCCGGGTAGTTCGCCTTGAGGTATGCCGTCCAGTACGACACCAGGCCGTAGCCCGCGGAGTGAGACTTGTTGAACGCGTAGCCCGCGAAGGGCAGCACGGTGTCCCACAGCGCCTTGATGGCCGCCTCGGAGAAGTCGTTGTCCAACATGCCCTGCCGGAACCCGGCGTAGGCCTTCTCCAGCTCGGAGAGCTTCTTCTTGCCCATGGCACGACGGAGCAGGTCGGCCTGGCCGAGCGTGTAGCCGGCCACCTTCTGCGCAAGCTGCATGATCTGCTCCTGGTAGACCACCAGGCCGTACGTCTCGCCGAGAATCACCTTGAGCGGCTCTTCGAGCTCCGGGTGAATCGGCTTGACCTCTTGCCTACCGTTCTTGCGGTCGGCGTAATCGTTATGCGAGTTCATGCCCATCGGACCCGGCCGGTACAGGGCCAGGACGGCGACGATGTCCTCGAAGCCGGTGGGCTGCATACGGCGGAGCAGATCACGCATGGCACTGCCGTCGAGCTGGAAGACGCCGAGAGTATCTCCGCGAGAGAGCAGGTCGAAGGTCGCCGGGTCGTCGAGTGGGAGAGCGTCGAGGTCGATGTCGATGCCGCGGTTGGCCTTGATGTTGTCGATGGCGTCACCGATGACGGTGAGGTTTCGCAGACCCAGGAAGTCCATCTTGAGCAGGCCGATGGCCTCGCACGACGGGTAGTCCCAGCCGGTGATGATCGCGCCGTCCTGCGCGCGCTTCCACACCGGGATGGCATCGGTGAGCGGCTCGGAGGACATGATGACCGCGCAGGCGTGCACGCCTGCGTTGCGAATCAGGCCTTCGAGTCCCTTGGCCGTCTTGTAGATGGTCGCGACGTCGGGGTTGGAGTCGATCAGCGCTCGAACCTCGACGGCTTCCTTGTACCGCTCGTGCGCCGGGTCGGTGATGCCGGCCACCGAGATGTCCTTGGCCATGATGGGCGGCGGCAGCGCCTTGGTGATCTGATCGGCGATTCCGAAGCCGGGCTGGCCGAACTGCACTCGTGCGGAGTCCTTGATGGCGGCCTTGGTCTTGATGGTGCCGAACGTGATCACCTGGGCCACTCGATCGCTGCCCCACTTCTCGGTGGCGTAGCGGACCATCTCACCGCGGCGACGATCGTCGAAGTCGATATCGATATCGGGCATCGACACGCGCTCGGGGTTGAGGAATCGCTCGAACAGCAGACCGTGCGGGAGTGGGTCGATGTTGGTGATGCCCATGGCGTACGCGACCAACGATCCGGCAGCGGATCCTCGGCCGGGCCCGACGCGGATGCCGACGGCCTTGGCGTGGTTGATCAGGTCGCCGACCACCAGGAAGTAGGCCGGGAAGCCCATCTCGAGAATGACCTTGATCTCGTACTCCGCGCGCGCGAGGTAGTCCTCGGCCGGTCCGTCGGGGAATCGACGCTCGAGCCCGGTCATGACCTCGTGGCGCAGCCAGGTGCCCTGGGTGTGGCCCTCGGGCACGGGGAAGATCGGCATCCGGTCGCGGTGCGCCCACACCTCGTCGTAGGGCTGCACTCGCTCGGCGATGAGCAGCGTGCTGTCGCAGGCACCGGGCACCTGATCGTCCCAGAGCTCGCGCATCTCGGCGGCGGACTTGAGGTAGTAGCCGTCGCCGTCGAACTTGAAGCGAGTGGGATCGCTGAGCGTCTTACCGGTCTGGATGCACAGCAGCGCCTCGTGGTTCTCGGCGGCGTCCTTGGTGACGTAGTGGCAGTCGTTGGTGGCCAGCGGTGGGATCGAGAGCTTCTTGCCGATGTCGAGCAGACCTTCGCGGACGCGTCGCTCGATGGACAGGCCGTGATCCATCAGTTCGAGAAAGAAGTTCTCCGGGCCCCAGATCTCGCGCCACTTGGCTGCGGCCTCGAGCGCCTCGCGCTCCTGGCCGAGTCGGAGCCGAGTCTGCACCTCCCCCGACGGGCAGCCCGTGGTGGCGATGATGCCCTCGGCGTGCGAGGCGATGATCTCCTCGTCCATTCGGGCCCACTTGCCCAGCTGGCCCTCGATGGAGGCGAGCGAGGACAGCTTGAACAGGTTTCGGACCCCGGTGGCGTTCTCGGCGACCATCGTCATGTGCGTGTAGGCACCGCTACCGGAGACGTCGTCGGATTTCTGACTGCGGTCACCCCAGAGCACGCGCTTCTTGTTGAACCGCGACTCGGGGGCGATGTAGGCCTCGATGCCGATGATCGGCTTGATGCCTGCCTTCTTGGCCTCGTTGTAGAACTCGCTGGCCCCGTACATGTTGCCGTGGTCGGTCATGCCGACCGCCGTCATCTCCAACCGTGCCGCCTCGGCGAACATCGCCCCGATCTTGGCGGCACCGTCGAGCATCGAATATTCGGTGTGGTTGTGCAGATGAACGAACGAATCGGCCACGAAGGTTCTCTCCTGAAGGTCGTGCGTTTTCGAAAATACGAGCCGCGAATGCACCCACTCTAGGCGGTGAAACCGACAGAATTTTCAGGCCGCCGGTGTGTCCTGGGAGGACGTGACAGGTGTGACGGATGCGACGAAAGATGTTCTCACTCTGCCGGCACGGGACCGTCGTCCGGCAACGGCGCGACGACGTCGACGTACTCCGGCAGAAGTGGCTCGACCGCGAACTTGCCGGACACCGCATCCGGCGGAAGCGCCTGCACCGCTCGCACATCGGCGCGGCCGGCCAGCTCGGTCAACTCGGCAGGGGTCCCACGCACCACCACCGTCACCACACACGCACACCCGTCGAGGAGACGTCGCTGCGACACTGCGGCGATCTGCGCCTGCCGATCCCCCGCCCCGAACGATTCGGTCGCCTGGCTCGCTGCGCGCGCGGTCGAATTCAGTACCGAGCGTTCGCTGCCCGGCACGCCCACGGTGAGTATCGGAGTCTGCACGCGATCGAGCGGAACACGCAGAACCACCTGCGAGATACGAATCCCGTCGGCGACGGCGTAGGCCTGTTCGGCGGTGAGTTCGCGATCGAACGACACCGAGCCCCATCGAGGTTCGGTGTTGTCGCTACGCAGGCTCGCCTCGGCGCGGGCCAGATAGTCGGTCACCTGCTCGCCGCTGTCCGGGCCGAGCCGGTCGGTGCTCACGCTCAGCTGTCGTACCGGATTGAGGTGCCCGACCACGGCGAGCGACCCGACCACGGCGAGCGACCCGACCACGAGCGCAGCGGCAACGACGCCGCCGAGCACACCGGAGACTCCGCTGGTGCGCATCACGCCTTCCGAAGCACCTCGAGTGCGTGCTCGAGGTCGGCCGGATACTTGCTCTCGATTTCCACCCAGCGGCCGTCGGACGGATGCGCGAAGCCGAGCGACCGTGCGTGCAGCCATTGCCGTTCCAGGCCCAACCGTTCGGCCAGCCGCGGATCGGCACCATAGGTCAGATCGCCACAGCACGGATGTCGCAGAGCCGAGAAGTGCACCCGAATCTGGTGCGTGCGACCGGTTTCCAAGTGCACGTCCAGCAGGCTCGCGGCCTGGAACGCCTCGACCGTGTCGTAGTGGGTGACGCTGGGCTTGCCGTCGGCACGGACGGCGAACTTCCAGTCGTTGCTGCCGTGTCGACCGATCGGGGCATCGATCGTTCCACTGCTCGGGTCCGGATGGCCCTGCACCAGTGCGTGGTAGCGCTTGTCGATGGTCCGCGCCTTGAACGCCCGCTTGAGCACGGTGTACGCCCGCTCGGACGTGGCGACCACCATCACTCCGGACGTGCCGACGTCGAGGCGATGGACGATGCCCTGCCGCTCGTGCGCACCGGAGGTCGAAATTCGGAAACCGGCGGCCGCGAGACCACCGATGACGGTGGGGCCGGTCCAGCCGACACTGGCATGCGCGGCGACCCCGACGGGCTTGTCCACGGCCACGATGTCGTCGTCGGCGTAGAGGATTTCCATCCCCTCGACCGGCTCCGCCTCGATCGTCAACTCGCGGGCCGGCTCGGGCAGCGTCACTTCGAGCCACGAACCAGCGGCCAGCCGGTCGGACTTGCCGACGGTACCGTGATCGACCAGAACAGAGCCTTCCTCGGCCAGGGTCGCGGCAACGGTACGCGAGAGCCCGAGCAGCCGAGCGAGACCGGCGTCCACCCGCATTCCGTCGAGACCGTCGGGCACCGGCATCGAGCGCGATTCCCTCACTTGTCGGCCTCGCCTGCGACGTCGGAGTTCGACTTGGTCACCCGTTCACCGTTCGGCTCGAAGCCGAACAGGCTCAGCACGACGAGCAGGATCGCACCACAGACGATGGACGAGTCGGCGACGTTGAACACCGGCCACCAGCCCACCGACACGAAGTCGACGACGTGACCCTGGAACGGCCCCGGTGCGCGGAAGAAACGGTCGATCAGGTTGCCGAGGGCACCCCCGAGAACCAGACCCAATCCCAGTGCCCACCACGGCGATCGCAGCGTCCGGCCGATCTTGATCACCCCGATGACGACCGCGACGGCCACGACCGTGAGCAGCCAGGTCATCCCGGTGGCCATCGAGAACGCCGCACCGGGATTACGCACCAGCCGCAATGTCACGACGTCTCCGACGATCGAAATCGGGTTGCCGGGCTTGACGTAGTGCACCACCACGATCTTGGTCACGAGGTCGAACAGCAGAATCACGGCTGCGATCGCGACCAGCAACCGTGTCCTGAGCGGCTTCGGAAGTCGATTCACGGCGCTGTCGGTATCGGTCACCTGGGAGTCCGCGGTCTCGTTCGGTGCCGGAACACTACTCGTCTCGGCTGGCGGATCGTCGGCGCGGTCTTCACTCACCTGTCCATCATGGCGTATGGACGGCGGCGGGTCCTCATCCGTGCCGCGCACCACCCGTCACTACGAGCGGTGTCAGTAGCCTGGTGCCCGTGAAGTCGACCGATCGTATCCGCACCGTCCGCTCCGCCACCGTCCGTTCCGGTTTTCTCGCTGCCTGCTGTGCAGTGGCGCTCGTCGCCGGATGTTCGAGCACCGACACCGATCCCGCTCCCGAACAGGCCGCGTCCTCGAACGAGGTGACGATCGCCGTGACACCGACGACGACCACGGTCGTCGACCCCGGTGCCGAGCCGCGGCGCGTGCTGGCACTCGCCACCTCCGACTCGGACGAGCAGAACGTGGACCTCACCACCACCTCCACCGTCTCGCAGCAGATCAACAACGATGCACCGCAGGACTTCTCCAGTCCCGAACTGATCGTTCCCCTGTCCGCGTCGACGTCCGACACCGTGCCGGACGACGACGCCGCGACCGGCGCAACGCGCTCGGTCGAGCTGACCATCGGAGCTGCGACGTCGCCCGACGAAGGACTGACCGACGCACTGTCCGCCTCCGAGGGCTCGACGGCACGGCTGGCGACCAGCGACTCGGGAGCGATCACCGCACTGCACATCACCCCCGCCGACGCCGCCCTCGACACCGCCCGCGCGGCGATCGAACGGTCGTTGAACGCAGCGGTATACCGCTCCGTCGACTTTCCCGACGCAGAGGTGGGAGTGGGTGCCGTCTGGACCGTCGATCAGCAGGTGCTGAGCGGCATCACGTTGAATCAGCGCACCACGGTCACGCTGCGAGCACTCGACGGTGACCGGGCGACCCTGGACATCGCGATCACCCAGACGCCCGAATCGACGACATGGAACCTGCCCGACGACGCCGGCACGCTGAACATCGCGACGTACACCTTCACCGGCTCGGGAACGCTCGACATCGATCTGACCCGCCCACTCCCCGTCGGCGGGTCGATCACCGCAGGTGGCGAGCAGATGTACACCGACCCCGACAGCACGACCGTGCTGCGTCAGACCGTCGGAGACTCGATCGCCTGGGGTGCCCGATGACGGCGCGGACGACGACGCAGCTGCTGGCGGCGCTCTCGCTCGTCGGCGTCGCCGCGGCCGGATGCGGCGCGGACGAGCCTGCCCCGGCCCCTGCAGTCGCACCCAGCTCCGTCGCCGCACCCGATCCCCTGCTCGGTGCCCCCATCACCGACTCCGGAGTCCTGGCCGCGGCGATGTTGGGTCTCGGCGACCTCCCGGACGGGTTCTCCTCGATCCCCGACCCGGTCCAGGATCTGGGACTCGACCCGGCTCCCGAGTACGACTCCCCCGACAAGTCCGGTACCGACCCGGCCGAGTGCGCCGCGGTACTGGCACCGATCTCGGAGCAGCGGAGCGGAGCGGCGTCGAACGCAGTCGCCCGGTTCTCGGGACCGAACTTCTCGTCGATCGACGAGGATGCGGCAAGTTACCCCGATACGGGCACGGCCGAGGCCTTCACGGCGGTTCAGCAGGCGTGGGCGGGGTGCACGGCGTTCAGCGGCACGGATGCGGACGGGGTGAGCGTCGACTACGCGTTGGCAGGCCGGGAGCAGTCGTCGGTCGGCGATGCATCGGCCTCGATACGCCTGACCACCAGCAGCGAGGGGTTCACCTTGATCTCCGACGTCGTGGTGGCCGTGGTCGACTCGACCGTCGTCCAGGTCGTCGTCTCGGATCAGAGTGGTCTGGAACCCGAGACCGTCACCGCGGTCGCCGAAGCGGCCGTCGAGCGCATTCGATCGGTGACGCCCAGCATGTGAATCGGGCCGACTCGGCCGACAAAAAACTGCCGGTGACATATCCCCGAGGGGACATGTCACCGGCAGTTCGTCGTGTCGGTCAGAGACGATCGGCAGGACTCAGGGTGCGGGGCACGCCGGGCTGGTCAGCTGCGCGAGCGACACGATGCCGCAGGCGTTGTCCTTCGACAGCTTCCAGACGCCGTCCTCGGGGACGAACTGGAACGTGCCGGGGTTGGCCTGCCCGTTGAGGGTGATGGTGATGCCGGCGTTGAGGACTCCGGTGCCGAGATCGTCGATGCTGGTGATCTCGATCTGAGCGTTGTTGGCTACCGCTGCGGCAGCGACCTGGTTGATCAGCTCCGGATCGGCGGAGGCACCCTGGATCAGGGCGGCCTTCTCCTCGACCGGAACGTTCGGGTCGAGCCCGCGCGCGAGCTGGCCGTTGAGCTCCTCGACGGTGGGGACCGGGGGGTACGCACCGGCGTCGGGAGCGACAGACGCAGAGGTGGTGGCAGCCGTCGTCGTCGTGGTGGGCTCTTCATCGCCTCCGGAGCTGCAGGCGGTCATGGTGAGCGCTGCGGCGATGGCGATGCCGGCAACCATTGTCCGTCGGGTGTTGCGAAGCTTCAAGTGCTTGTCCTTTTCACTCTGAGTCACGTCTCGATCGTTCTGTGACTCGTCGGTCGTCTGGAATGGGGTCGTCTCGGACCTGGTCCACTATGTCAGCTCGACACGCCCGAGTCACAACGCGATCGGCATACCTGTGAAACCTCACAGAGTTTCCTCAGCGACGCCACAACTCACGTCAGGCTGTCGAGAACGTCGGCAGGGACCAGGTTCTCGTCCGATTTGGCGAAGGTGCGCGCGATTCCCGGCCCGCTGGTTCGGGTCTCGAATCGGACGGTCACCACCGAGTGTCCGGCCCCCTGCACCCAGCCGTGACCGAAGTCGGGATGCCGGACGTCCATACCCGGCTGCCACCGGGGGCCTTCCTCGACGACGATATCCGCAGCCGCCTCGATCGGGGCGGGCGACTCCTCCGTCGCATCCGCGACCGGCTCGTACTCCAATTCGGGAAACAGCGATCCCTGTCGCACGGCCGACAGCCCGGCCAGTCCGACGCCGACCAGCCTGATCGGACCGACGTCGACCGGATCGACGGCAAGTCGCTGCGCCAAGGCGACGATGGTCTGCTTGTCCACCGTCGCGTACGGCAACGTGGCCGATCGGGTGATGATGCTCATGTCGGACTTTCGTAGTTTGAGCACCACCGTCCTGGCACCCCGACCGTCCTTCAGCAACCGGCGATGCGTCGAGTCGACGATGGACTCGATGGCCGGGCGGAGCTGAGCGAGGGAGATCAGGTCCTGTGCGAACGTCGTCTCGGCGCTGACCTGTTTGGCCTCGGCCCGCTCGGCCACGACGCGATTGTCGATTCCTCGTGCGAGCTGATGCAGGCTCGGCCCCATCGTGGCCCCGAGAATCGACGCCACCTCGGACTCGGGTGTGGCCACGAACTTGCCGATGGTGTCGATGCCCAAGCGCCGCAATCGTTCGCCTGCCACCGGTCCGATCCCCCACAACTTCCGGACCGGCAGAGCCGCCATCAGCTCGGCCTGGATTCCCGGAGCGACGACGGTGATGCCGTCGGGTTTGGCCAGTCCCGACGCGATCTTGGCGATCTGCTTCCCGGATCCGGCACCGATGGAGGCGACCAGCCCGGTCTCGGCGAGGATCAACGCTCGTAGGCCCGCGCAGAAGTGTTCGACCTCGTGCACCGTCGCTCCGGCGAGTTCGAGCGGCTCACCGAACGCCTCGTCGATCGAGAGTTGTTCGAGGACGGGCATCGGTCCCCGGAGTGCCTCGAAAGCTCGTCGGCTCAGCTCGGAGTAGAGAACGAACCGCGGCGGCAACACCACGGCTCCGGCTCCGACGAGCCGGCGGGCCTGATGCATCGGCATCGCCGAACGTGCCCCGTATGCGCGGGCCTGGTAGCTGCAACCGGCCACCACTCCCCGCCCGCCCGCACCGCCGACGAGAACCGGGCGGCCCCGCAACGTGGGGCGCGTCAGCTGTTCTGCGGAAGCGAAGAACGCGTCCATGTCCAGGTGCAGCACCCATCGGCGACTCCGCAGAGTGTCGTCGGCGATGTTCGACATCGTCAGCCGATATCGACGGTGAAGCCGAGCGCCTGCGCCGCACGGTCGGGAGTCGGATCCGACCACAGCTCGCCGTACACCTCACTCGTCGTCAGCGATCGCATGTGCGCCGTGTCGATGTACAGGGTGCCGTGGAGATGATCGGTCTCGTGGGCCACGATTCTGGCCGGCCAACCGCGAATCACCTCGTCGATCTCGCGGCCCGACTCGTCGGTGCACTCGAGCCGCACCTCGGCCGCGCGCGTCACGACGGCCTGATACCCGGGAACACTGAGGCACCCCTCGTAGAACCCTGCGCTCCGCGACCCGACCGGGGTGTACCGCGGATTGACCAGTACGCGGAACGGCAGCGGCGTGCGCTCCCGTACCCGGGCCACATCCGCTCCGACGTCGTACAGATCCTCGATCACCGCGATCTGCAGCGGGATGCCGATCTGCGGTGCGGCCAAACCGACACCGGGCGCGTCGTGCATGGTCGCGCGCATCACCTCGATCAACTCCGCGAACGTCTCGGAGTCGAGCTGACCGGAATACCGCGCAGCCCCGGACCGCAGAACCGGGTCACCTGCAGCGACGATGGGCACGACGCCGCCGCGGGCCTCGGCAAGAAGCTCGCGGACGGTGTCGACCGACACGTCGCCGTCGGTCATGACGACTTGGTGATCGCTGCCCGCACTCCCTCACCGAGATCGCTGCCGTCGTCTCCGACGCGTCCGTCGACGAGCGAGAGTGCGAGCACCTCGCCTGCGATCAGATCTCGATGGGTGTCGAGCCACGCCTGTCGGTGTTCGGGCACCTCGATGACGATGTCGATGCGGTCCGAGACGTCGAATCCGTGATTACGACGCGCATCCTGCAGTTCGCGGATGCGGTCCTTGGCCCAGCCCTCCGCCTCCAGCTCCTCGGTGACGGCGGAATCGAGCACGACGAGTCCGGCGTTTCCGGGCAGCGGCGCCGTCGATTCGGGTTCGGCGGCAACGAGTTTGCGTGTGTACTCCTCCGGCAGCAACGCAATTCCTGCTGCGCTGACCACACCGTCTGCGTCCTCGGACCAATCGCCTGCCTTGACGGCCTTGATGACCGTCTGGACGTCCTTGCCGATACGCGGACCGGCAGCGCGGGCATTGACGACGAGCTCGAACTTTCCGTGAACGGCGACGTCCTCGGTCAGGTCGACCTTCTTGACGTTGACCTCGTCGGAGATGATGTCGACGAACGGACGCAGCCGCTCCGCATCGGCGGCCGCGACCGTCACCTCGGGCAGCGGCAACCGCACGCGCAGGTTCTGCGCCTTGCGCAGGCCCAGAACCGTCGAGCACACGGTGCGGACCTCGTCCATGCTCTCGACCAGTTCGGGATCCGACGGCAGGTCCCCTGCCTCGGGCCAGTCGGTCAGGTGCACCGAGCGGCCACCGGTCAATCCGCGCCATACCACCTCGCTGATCAGCGGCAACAGTGGAGCGGCGATGCGAGTGAGCACCTCGAGCACGGTGTGCAGGGTGTCGATCGCGTCGGCGTCCTCGCTCCAGAACCGCGAGCGAGACCGTCGCACATACCAATTGGTCAACGCATCGCAGAACGTGCGCAGCTCTTCGCACGCACCGGCGATGTCGTTGCCCTCGAGCGCATCGGTGATGGCGTCGCGAGTGGCCGACAGCTTGGCCAACACGTAGCGATCGAGCACGTGCGGCGAATCGGTTCGCCACTGCCCTGGCGTCGACGCGTAGAGCTGCAGGAAGCTCCACGCATTCCAGATCGGCAGCAGCGCCTGGCGAACGCCCTCGCGGATGCCCTGCTCGGTGACGATGAGGTTGCCGCCGCGCAGGATCGGTGAGGACATCAGGAACCACCGCATGGCGTCGGAGCCGTCGCGGTCGAAGACCTCCTTGACATCCGGGTAGTTGCCCTTGGACTTGCTCATCTTCAGACCGTCGTCGCCGAGCACGATGCCGTGCGCGGCAACGGTCTTGAACGCAGGTCGATCGAACAGCGCGGTCGCGAGGACGTGCAGGGTGTAGAACCAGCCGCGCGTCTGCCCGTTGTACTCGACGATGAAATCGCCCGGGTTGTGTGTCTGGAACCACTCCTCGTTCTCGAACGGGAAATGCACCTGCGCATACGGCATCGAGCCGGACTCGAACCAGCAGTCCAGCACCTCGGGGACGCGGCGCATCGTCGACTTGCCGGTCGGATCGTCCGGGTTGGGTCGCGTCAGGTCATCGATGTACGGACGATGCAGATCCGTCGGACGCACGCCGAAGTCACGCTCGAGCTCGTCCAGGCTGCCGTACACGTCCAGGCGCGGGTAGGCCGGGTCGTCGGACGTCCACGCCGGAATCGGGCTGCCCCAGTACCGGTTTCGACTGATGTTCCAGTCGCGTGCACCTTCGAGCCACTTGCCGAACTGGCCGTCCTTGATGTGCTCGGGAACCCAGGTGATCTCCTGGTTCAGCTCGACCATCCGATCGCGGAATTTGGTCACCGCAACGAACCACGACGGCACCGCCATGTAGATCAGCGGCTGACCGCTGCGCCAGCTGTGCGGGTACGAGTGCTCGATGGTCTCGTGCCGCAGCAGGCGACCGGAGGCCTTGAGGTCCTTGATGATCACCGGATTGGCGTCGAACACCATCAGGCCCTCGTACGGCGGAACCAACGAGGTGAACTTGCCACCTGCGTCGAGCGGTTGCACCACCTCGATTCCGTTGGCGGTGGCGACGTCCATGTCCTCTTCACCGAAAGCCGGTGCGAGGTGGACGATTCCGGTGCCCGAATCGGTGGTGACGTAGTCGGCCTCGAGCACGCGGTGCGCGTTCTCGTGGCCGAGGAAGAAGTCGTACGGCGGTGTGTAGGACAGTCCGACCATGTCGGAGCCGGTGTGCTCCGAGAGCACCTCGGGCTCCTCGCCGAGTTCCTTCGCATAGTGCGAGAGTCGCTGCGCGGCAAGTACGTAACGCTCACCGTCGCCGCCTCGCACCTGCACGTACTGCACCTCGGGATGCACCGCGATCGCCAGGTTCGACGGCAGGGTCCACGGCGTGGTGGTCCAGATCAGCGCGTTCGCACCGTCCAGGGGCGAGCCGGGAGCCGTCAACGGCATCGTGACGGTGACCGCGGGATCCTGACGCATCTTGTACGCGTCGTCCAGGCGGGTCTCCTGATTGGACAAGGGCGTCTGCTCGTACCAGCTGTACGGCAGAACTCGGTATCCCTGGTAGATCAGGCCCTTGTCGTGCAGCATCTTGAACGCCCACATGACCGACTCCATGAAGTCGACGTCGAGGGTCTTGTAGTCGTTGTCGAAGTCGACCCACCGCGCCTGCCGGGTGACGTAGTCCCGCCACTCGTCGGTGTACTGCAGTACCGACTGCTTGCAGTAGGCGTTGAACTTCGCCAGGCCCATCTCGTCGATCTCGGACTTGTCCTTGATACCGAGCTGCTTCTCCGCTTCCAGCTCGGCGGGCAGACCGTGGCAATCCCACCCGAAGCGACGCTCGACCTTCTTGCCCCGCATCGTCTGGAATCGCGGGACGAGGTCCTTGACGTAGCCGGTGAGCAGGTGACCGTAGTGCGGCAGACCGTTGGCGAAGGGTGGGCCGTCGTAGAAGACGAACTCCTCGGCATCCGCTCGATTGTCGATGCTGGCTCGAAACGTGCCGTCCTCGGCCCACTCGTGCAGCACGATGCGCTCGAGATCGGGAAACGGGACGCTGCCCGATCGGCCCTCGGCCAGATCCACCAGCGGGTAGGACTTCGAGTTCGGACGTGCGGTTGCATCTGTCATGTCGTGTCTCCTCCGTGCCGGCCGCGCTTCTAACGCGACGCAAAGTTGGCACGGGGACGACATCCGGGCGATTCGTACGCCCGGTACCGCGGTACCACCCCGCTTGCACGCTCTCGAGTCGGAGCGCGCCACTCCTGATGAGCTGTGACGGGCTCACCCGTTCGGTTCTACTGAACGCCGTTCCGAAACACCTGGGCGTTTCGTGCCGACGTCGTTCTTCCGAAAGCTCCCCGGTGATGGCCGGATCGACGCCTTGAATCTGACTGCCTGAGTCGTGATGCTACCTGTCGAGCTCGGACGGAGGCCGTCGGCCCGTGAGCGCTCCGACGAGCAGTAGCACTGCACCCACGATACAAACGACGATGCAGGCCCACGCCCAGACAACCGAACCCGTCATCAGGGCGAGAACCAGAAAGCCGAAGCCGATCGCTGCTGCGCCGAGAGTCAGGACCAACACGGGACTCCTCGCTCACCACTCGACGCCACAACCTGGTCCGACGCTGTCGCGATCGACAGCGTCGGAGTTCGTTGGTGCGTCAGTTGCCCTTGGCGTACGACTGGCTGTACCCCGAGGACTGGCTGTCCTGGTTGAAGTTGTCCTGCCCGTTGTCCACCGGCAGCGCCGAGGAACGGTTCTCGAGCTCTTCGAGCTGCGATTCGAGGTAGGACTTGAGCCGCACGCGGTACTCACGCTCGAATGTCTTGAGCTGCTCGATACGACCTTCGAGCACGGACCGCTGCTGGTTGATCGTCGCCATGATCTCGGTGTGCTTGCGCTCGGCGTCGGCCTGCAGTGCGTCGGCCTTCTCCTTGGCCTGACGCAGCTGGGTCTCCGACCGCGTCTGTGCGTCGGACAGCAGCGACTCGGACTTCTGCCGAGCCTCGGACATCATCGACTCCGAACGCGTACGTGCATCCGAAACCAAACGCTCGGCGTTGGTGCGCGCGTTACCGAGCAGCTGCTCGGACTCCGACTTGGCATCACCGGTGAGGCGATCGGCCATCTCCTGAGCGAGGCCCAGAATCTTGGCGGCCTGCATGTTGGAGTCGCCGCTCTGCTGCGGGGCTGCTGCAACGGGCGCGACCGGCGCGGGCTGCGCTGCGACGGGCGGCGGCTTGGGGGGATCCACCGGACGCTGCGGCTCGGCCTTCGGTGCCGCGACCTGCGCCGGTTGCGGGTTCTGCCGCGCAGCGTTCTTGGCATCCGCAAGCTCCTGGTCGAGCTCACCGACTCGCTGGCGTAGGTCGGCGTTCTCTTCGATCAGTCGCGACAACTCTTGCTCGACGAGGTCGAGAAAAGCGTCGACCTCGTCTTCGTTGTAACCGCGCTTACCGATGGGCGGCTTGCTGAACGCGACATTGTGCACATCAGCTGGAGTCAGCGGCATGGAAGGATCCCTTCACGCGTCTTGGGGCGGTAGAGCAAGCATTCAGTTATATGCCATTCCGCGCGAGTGCAGAACAATCAAACTGTAACTGGCGTCCATTCTGTCACACGGGACACGCAGCATGCGCTGGGTCCCGCGTTCTAACATTTCGTCTGCGATCTCAGGCCGCGAGACCGCTGGTCACATTCCACGCGATGAAGACGACGAACAACAGGACCATGATGGACAGGTCCAGTCGAACTCCACCGAGGTTGAGCGGCGGAATTATCTTCCGGAGGAACTTCACCGGCGGGTCGGTGACCGTGAAGATCGCCTCCAGCAGGATGACGACCACCCCGGTCGGTTGCCAATCTCTCGCAAAAGTTCTGATGAACTCGACGATGATTCGACCGATGAGAAGGAGCCAAAAAAGAAACAATACGATGTTGATCACCGTGAACACGATCACGGCTATACTCTGCCTGAATTCGCCGGGCTGAGCAAAGCGCGCTGGTCACAGCCCTGTACTACCACCCCGAACAGTGAATCTCTCACTGCTGACTGTAGAAGCCGGTCTCGGCGATCCGCCTGCGCTCCTGCGGCGAGACGTCGACGTCGGCGGGCGAGAGCAGGAAGACCTTCGTCGCCACCTTGTCGAAGGAACCGCGCAGTGCAAAAGCGAGCCCGGCGGCGAAATCCACCAGACGCTTGGCGTCCGCGTTGCTCATCTCGACCAGGTCCATGATGACCGGAGTGCCGTCGCGGAAACGCTCACCGATGGTGCGTGCCTCGCTGTAGTCGCGCGGTCGCAACGTGGTGATCTTCGAGAGCGGGCCACCGTCGTCCACGATCGGGCTACGTCGGGTCTCCGCGCGCACGTCCATCCGAGTGTCCATGGCGAGCGCTCCCCTGGTTGCCGCACCTCGCGTGGTCGGTGCCACGCCACGTCCTCGTCCACCGATCGGTGCCAGCGTGGCCGCCGGGCGCGGTGCCTCGTAATCGTCGTAGTCGTCCTCGACCTGCGAGTGCCGAGATCCACCGAACGACGGCTTCACGAATTCACGCTCGTCGATGTCGTCGTAGCTGTCGCGACCACCACGGGAGCTGCGTCGCGTGTCCGGATCGTCGAGGTAGTCGTCCTCGTAGTCGGCGAGCGGAACCATGCCGAAGTACGCCTTGAACTTGTGCAGGGTGCTCATCGTTCTGCCTTCCGTGGCGGTGTGTCTACTGTCCATCTCCAGGTTCGCAAGTGTCTGTTGTGACTGATGTGATCCATGGACTGTTATTGCGAGGTTATCGGCCGCGCGCCGAGTATTGCGGTACCGACACGCACGCACGTCGATCCGTGCCGCACAGCAGCTTCCAGGTCTCCGGTCATGCCTGCGGACAGCTCGAGCGCTCCTGGATGGTCGGCCGACAGCCGGCGATGCAGACTCTCGAGGTCGGCGAACGCGGCGTCCGGATCGGCATCGAGCGGCGGCACCGCCATCAACCCGGCGAGACGCAAACCGGACGCATTCGACACCGCGTCCGCGAGCTCGCGCAGTTCGTCGCGTTCGACGCCACCGCGGTGCACATCCCCGTCGAGACTGACCTGAACGATCACGTCGAGTTCGGTCCGACGCACGCCCTCGTCCAGGGCCGCCGTCGTCGCCTTGGACAGTGCGGCCACCAACCGCGCACTGTCCACCGAGTGAATGGAGTGCGCCCAGGCGGCCACCGACTTCGCCTTGTTTCGCTGCAGGTGACCGATCATGTGCCACCGAGGCGGATCGCCGCGGAAAGCCTCGGCGGTCTCGGCGACCTTGGGCGACGCGTCCTGCTCCCGGGACTCTCCGAAATCGCGGCACCCGAGGTCGTACAGGATCCGTACATCCGAGGCGGGAAAGAACTTGGTCACCGGCAGCAGAGCCACGTCGGCAGGCGACCGGCCTGCATCGACACAGGCGCGATGGAGCCGCTCGCGCACCGACGTCAACGCCGTCTCGATCTCTCGCGCCCGGTCCGTGCCCGAACCGCTGTCGGTGGGTTCGCTCATGACAACCTTCTCTGCCGATTCACCGATCGGCCGTTTCCGGCCGATCTCCTGCGGATGTGTCCATCCAGACGACACTGGCAATGCGGCCGGTCGACCCTTCGCGACGGTGGCTGAACAAGGCCCGGTCCTCGATGGTGCACCGCGGATCCTGCGCCACCCCGGACACTCCCGCAGCGAGCAGTTGAGTGCGGATACCGGCGGGAATGTCGAGCCCCGGCGTACGGCGGACCGTCGTCGTCGCGCTGCCCGGGAGATGTTTGTCGACGTCCGCTCGCATGGACGCGGGCACCTCGTACTGCCGACCGCTCGCGGCCGGACCCAGAAATGCGCCGATCCGCGACGGGACAGCACCGAGTTCGACCATCGCGGCCAACACCCGAGGAACGATGCCGATGCGGGCACCGACCCGTCCGGCATGCACGGCGGCGATCACCCCGGCCTCCTCGTCGGAGAGCAGGACCGGCACGCAGTCGGCAGTGAGCACCACCAAACCGAGGTCACGTTGCGTCGTCACCAACGCATCGGTCATCGGTACCGGCTCGGACACCGGACCGTCGACCACCGTGACAGTGCGTCCGTGGACCTGCTCCATGAAGACGAGCCGTTCGAGTCCCATGCCCAATCGGTCACCCAGGCGTCGACGGTTGGCCTCCACCGCAGCGGGGTCGTCACCGACGTGGTCGCCGAGATTGAACGTGTCGAACGGCGGTACCGAGACGCCGCCCTCCCGCGTCGTCGAGACGCGTCGGACACGAAACGGACCGGCGGATGCGGTATCACTCACCGCCGCATGAAGGACGGCACATCGACTTCGTCTTCGCCCTCGTCCTCGGCGATCGGCACGCGACGGCCGGACCCGACGGATTCGCGGCCCTGGCCGGCCGAGTCACGGCCGTGACCGGCTGCGGATTCGCGGCTCGACGATTCGCGGTTGGACGAGCTCGACGAGTTCAGCGGCGGCAGACTGCTACCACTCGGTGCGCCGACCGGATCGCGGAACACAGCACCGTCGGAACTGTCGCTCGACCTGGAGGACACCTCGCCCGAGCGAGCAGATCCGATCGGGCCACGCGTGGAGGCAGCCGCTTCGACCGGACGTCGGGTCGGAGTTCCGCCGTCGAAGCCCGCGGCGATGACGGTCACGCGGACCTCGTCGCCGAGGGAGTCGTCGATGACGGTGCCGAAGATGATGTTGGCGTCGATGTGTGCGGCTTCCTGCACCAGCGAGGCGGCCTCGTTGATCTCGAACAGACCGAGGTCGGATCCACCGGCGATGGAGAGCAGCACACCGCGTGCACCTTCCATCGAGGCTTCGAGCAGCGGCGAGTTGATCGCCGACTCGGCTGCCTTGATGGCTCGACCCTCACCGCGTGAGGATCCGATGCCCATCAATGCGCTGCCTGCGCCGGACATGACGCCCTTGACGTCGGCGAAGTCGACGTTGATCAGGCCGGGAGTGGTGATCAGGTCGGTGATGCCCTGGACGCCGTTGAGCAGTACCTCGTCGGCGCTGCGGAATGCGTCCATGAGGCTCACGGCCGCGTCGCCGAGCTGGAGAAGTCGATCGTTGGGGATCACGATGAGCGTGTCGCAGGACTCACGGAGCTGCTGGATTCCGGTGTCGGCCTGTCCACCGCGCCGTTTGCCCTCGAACGAGAACGGCCGGGTGACGACACCGACGGTCAGCGCACCGAGCTTGCGAGCGATGTTGGCGACGACGGGAGCACCACCGGTTCCGGTGCCACCACCCTCGCCTGCGGTGACGAACACCATGTCGGCACCCTTGAGCACCTCTTCGATCTCGTCCTTGTGATCGTCCGCTGCGCGGCGGCCGACCTCCGGGTCGGCACCTGCGCCGAGTCCGCGAGTCAGTTCGCGACCCACGTCGAGCTTGACGTCTGCGTCACTCATCAGCAAGGCCTGAGCGTCGGTGTTGACCGCGATGAACTCGACTCCCTTGAGTCCCTGTTCGATCATGCGGTTGACCGCGTTCACGTGGCCGCCGCCGATGCCGACGACCTTGATTACGGCGAGGTAGTTGTGCGGGGGCGTCATGGGCTCTCGCCTTCCGTGGATTGTTGCGTGAAATGTGGAAAACCCTCAACCTAAACCACAGGCTTAGAGTTATGTCAAGTACTGAACTGGTCGAAACGCTATTCATCGCCGACGACTATCGCCATTAGGCGCGCCGACGCCGCGCGAGAAATTCCCATCACGCGCGTCGAAACTATTTGGTGGTGGGCAGATCCGGACTCGACACGTCGAAGATCTGCCCGGGCTGGGACAGCAACGCGATCGCAACTGCGGCCTTGCGTTCCGAGTCGTCCTTGCTGCCCCACACCACGGTGCGCCCGTCGAGCAGCAGAATCGAGATGTCGGACAACGTGCTCGCCCGCACCTCTCCCGCCTGATCGCGCAGCAGCGGTGGCAACGTATCGAGAACCGCGAGTGCATCTTCGGTCACCGGATCACCGAACACCGGGTTGTCGGTCACCAGACGCACCACTCCGGGCGGTGGTGGCGCGATCGCAAAATCGACGCCGGTGGAGTCGAGGAGATGGGTGCCATCCGGAGAATCGAAGAACGCCACCGGAACTCGCTCCTCGACCGTCACCTGAACGGTGGACGGATACTTCCGCTGCACGCGAACCGTGGCCAGTGCCGGAATCGTCGCCACCCGCTGCGCCGCGGCCGCCGTGTCCACCCGAACCAGCGGAAGGCCGACGGGGACGTCGAGCCGTTCCAGGATCTCCTCCTCGGACACCGACGATGCCCCCGCGACCGCAATGGTGCGAACGGACAGCAACGGTGTGAAGTACACCAGCACAGCTGATCCCACCACGACGACCACCACGGCCAGCGCGATGAGCAGGGCCTTGCGCCGCGACCGCTTCACCCGGGCGCGCTCTTCTTCCCGCGCCAGAGCGCGCGCCTGCTTGTCGGTGACCGCGGACGGCGAATCACCCTCTCCTGCAGCTGTTCCCGACCTCGAAGAACGGACTCGATCGGAGCGGCGGGTCACGTCGACGGCCGATCCTTCGGTACTCCGCGGCCGGTCGCAGCACCGAAATCGGTCTTCGAGCGAAGCGCATCGAGAATCGGTCCGCCGAGCATCGTCACGTCGCCTGCGCCCATGGTGATGACGACATCGCCGGGCATACTCAAATGGGCGACCTGCTTGGCCACCAACGACAGATCGGGCTGGTAGTTGACCGGCTTGGTCACCGACGCGGCAACCAGCGCCCCCGTCACACCGGGCAACGGTTCCTCGCGCGCGCCGTAGACGTCGAGGACGACGATCTCGTCGGCCAACGACAATGCGGCACCGAACTCCTCGGCGAACGTCGCGGTCCGCGAGTACAGGTGCGGCTGAAACACCACCACCACCCGTCCCTGCTCGACGCCCGAACGGTCCTGGCCCGCCACGAGAGCCTGCGCGGCCGTCAACACCGCACGCACCTCGGTCGGGTGGTGCGCGTAGTCGTCGAACACGCGGACGCCGTGCTCACGCCCGGTGAACTGGAAGCGCCGGTGGACTCCGCCGAAACCGGTGAGCCCGGCCAGCAATTCCTCGACACCGGCACCGACCTGACGCGCCGCGACGAACGCCGCCAGCGCGTTGAGGGCGGTGTGGCGTCCCGGAACACCGAGCCGAACGGTGCGCGCCGCGTCCTCGCCTGCGATCTGCAACTGCGCGACACCGCCGATGTCCTCGGGCTCCCACGCCAGCAGTCGAACGGCCATCTCGACCGGCCCCGCGTCGACGTCCGAGGACCCGTATCCCAGCACCTTCACTCCGGGAAGGTTCCGCTCGACCACGCGGCGAGCCAGCGCCGCCGAACCCGGATCGTCCATACAGGCCACGAGCACACCGCCCGGACCGAGCAGCGCGGCGAAATCGTCGAACACCTGAACGTAGGCGTCGGTGGTGCCGAAGTAGTCCAGGTGATCGGCCTCGATATTGGTCACGATGATGACGTTGGCCGTGTACTGCAGCAGCGAGCCGTCACTCTCGTCCGCCTCGGCCACGAACACGTCGCCGCTGCCGTGGTGGGCGTTGGTCCCGGCCTCGTTGAGTTCTCCCCCGACGGCGAACGACGGATCGAACCCGCAGTGCTGGAGGGCGACGACCAGCATCGAGGTCGTCGACGTCTTCCCGTGCGTACCCGAGACCAACAACGTGCGGTATCCCTGCATGAGAGAGGACAGCACGGCCGGTCGCAGCACCACCGGGATTCCGCGTTCCCGAGCTTCGACGAGTTCGGGATTGGACTGGGGAATTGCGGCGTGGGTCGTCACCACCACGGTGGGTCCGCCGTCGATCATGTCCAGAGCGCTGGCGTCGTGACCGATGCGGACCTGGGCACCGCGTGCACGCAATGCGAGCACGCCGCGCGATTCCTTGGCATCCGAACCCGACACCTGTCCCCCGCGAGCCAGCAGGATCCGCGCGATGCCGGACATTCCGGCACCACCGATGCCCACCATGTGTACTCGTTCGAGCTCTGCCGGCAGATCCGACATCGCACCCTCAGTTGTCACGCGGACGTCTCCCTCGTTCTCTTCTCATGCTCGACGCCGCCGAGCTCAGCGCCGCGCCGCGTGCGCGGTGTCGAGCACGATCTGCGCGACGGCAGCTGCTGCGCCCTTGTGCCCGGCACCGGCGGCGGCACGAGACATGGTGGCAATTCGTTCGGTGTCGGCCAGCAGCGCGACCACCGTCTCGCACACGTACTGCTCGGTCAGTGTCGCATCGGATACCAGGATGCCACCTCCGGCGTCGACCACCGGACGGGCATTGAGTTCCTGCTCGCCGTTGCCGTGCGGCAGGGGTACGTAGACGGCAGGCAACCCGGTCGCGGAAACCTCGGCGACCGTCATCGCACCGGACCGGCAGATCGCGAGGTCCGCGGCCGCATACGCCAGATCCATTCGGTCGATGTACGGACGCGCGACGTACGGCGCGTCCGGATTGCGCTGCTCGACGTCGAGCGAGTTCTTGGGACCGTGAGCGTGCAGAACCGAGATGCCGGCGTCGGCGAGGGCCGCCGCGGCTCCGGACACCGCATCGTTGAGCGATCGGGCCCCCTGCGAGCCGCCGAACACCAGCAGCACCCGGCCTTTCTCGGGCAGACCGAAGTGCGCACGAGCTTCCGCGCGAACCGCGGCCCGGTCGAGTTCGGTGATGGTGGGACGCACGGGAATTCCGATCACATCCGCGTCGACGGCACCGCGTGCGGCGATACCCGAGCCCGCGACCGCGGCGAGCACCCGCTGGGCCGACCGGGCACCGACCTTGTTGGCGATGCCCGCTCGCGCGTTGGCCTCGTGGATCACCACGGGAATTCGGCCGCCGCGGCCGAACAGGCGACCGCGGGCAGCGAGATAGGCAGGCAACGCGACATAGCCGCCGAATCCGACGAGTACGTCGGCCTCGACGGCCGCAAAGATCTCTCGGGTGCGGCGCACCGATCGCACGACGCGCAGCGGCAACTTGAGCAGGTCGACGGTGGGCTTACGGGGCAGCGGAACGGGTGGAATGAGTTCGAGCGCGTACCCGCGAGCCGGGACGAGCGTCGTCTCCAGACCACGGCTACTGCCGAGAGCGGTCACGGTCACGGTGGGGTCGAGGACACGCAAGGCATCGGCCACAGCGAGCGCGGGCTCGATGTGCCCGGCCGTTCCGCCCCCGGCAACCACCACGGAAATCGGTCGAGATGTCTGCTTCACCGTCGATATCCTCGCTCACCCGAGCGGACGGGCGGGCGACCGGGTTGTGGTTCCGGCCGCGGACGGTATGCCGATCGGGATCCGGCGGCGGGCTCTCGCCGGACGGGCTCGCCACGACGGGGGTTGCCGCGGGACGAATCGCCCCGGTACGCAGCCGATGTGGGCGCCATCGTGTCGGTCCGTGAGCTGGAGACTCGAGTGCGGGTGCGACCGGGCTCGGCTGCCCTCGCTGCGCGACCGGGCTCGGCTGCCCTCGCTGCGCGACCGTCCTTGCCCTGGCCCTTACGGGACTCGAGACGCTTGCGATCCTGCGCCGCCAGCGTGGGGCGAGTGGACTTCGACCGTGCCATCGCGGCTCGCTTGGGCGAGAACACGGCGGGCAGCGGCAGCTTCAGGGCTCGCGCGATACGGCCTTCCTGCCCCGCGTGCAGGGCTGCGATCGCCTCCGGTTCGTGCCGGGCGGCGCTCGCGATGATGCCGAACATCAACAGCGTGAACGCGGTCGAGGTGCCACCGTAGGAGACCAGCGGCAGCTGTAGGCCGGTCACCGGCAGCAGCCCGACGACGTAGCCGATGTTGATCATGGCCTGGCCGAACACCCAGCACGTAGCACCTGCGGTCAGCAGGCGCAGGAACGGATCGACCGAACGCATGGCGATACGCAGGCCGGTGTAGACGAAGAGACCGAACAATCCGATGACTGCGAGGCAGCCGATCATCCCGAGTTCCTCGCCGATGATGGCGAAGATGAAATCGTTGTGCGCGTTGGGCAGGTAACTCCACTTCGCGCGGCTCTGCCCGAGTCCGCGACCGAACATTCCGCCGTCGGCCAGTGAGTATTTCGCCTGGGTCGACTGATACGACAGGCCCTGGGTGTCCTCACCCGGATTCAGCCAGGCCTTGACGCGATTGGATCGGTAACCGGCGGTGAACGCGAGCACGGTTGCCAGCGCCAGACCGGTCATCAGCACCGCACCGAACAGCCGAGCGTTGAGGCCGGCGAACCACAGCAGCGCCACCAGGATGATGCCGAGGGCGATGGCAGTACTGAGGTTCGGCTGGAGCACGACGAGCAGACACATCAGCAGACCCGCAGGAAGCAGCGGCACCAGCAGCGACTTGATGTTGCCGTGCTCGCTGCGACGCGAGGCCAGCAGGTGCGCGCCCCACAGAACCAGCGCGACCTTGGCCAGCTCGGACGGCTGGAAGGACACGACGCCGAAGTCGAACCAGCGGCGCGCACCTTGACGTTCGGCACCGATACCGGGAATGAGCACCAGCATCAACATGGTGATCGAGACCAGGAACAGCGGAAACGACAGCTTCCTGAGGTACCGAACCGGCAGCCGGAGAGCGACGTAGAACGCCACGACTCCCAGCGCGACACCGATCAGCTGCTGTGTGAACAGCGCGTACCCGGACTCGTCGGCTGCGAAGGATTCGGCGGACGACGCCGACAGCACCATCACCAGGCCCAACACCGTGAGCAGTACTGCGATCGTGACGATGAGGTGGAAGGACGCGAGCGGCCTGCCGAACCACAGGCCGATTCGGGTGCGCGGAGCGGCGGTGCGGCGAGGCGGACGCGGCGGATGACCGGCGGTCACGATCGCGGCGATCCGATGTCGGTGGCATCGAGGCGCTGGACCGACTCGGCGAAGCTGCGGCCGCGGTGGCCGTAGTCGACGAACATGTCCAGTGACGCGGCGGCCGGGGCCAGCAGGACCGTATCCCCCGGCGCGGCGAGTTCGGCCGCATGGGCCACGACCGCCCGCATCACCGCATCAGCATCTTCAGCACCATGAGTCACACCAGCATCGTCTCCCGAAGGGAGCCTGACGACCGGAACATCGGGCGCGTGTCGCGCCAAAGCCTCTGCGATCTGCATCCCATCGCGCCCGAGAACGACCGCGGCCACGAGCCGATCGGCGATCTCGACCACCAGATCGTCGATCACCGCACCCTTCAACAGCCCACCCGCGATCCACACGACGCGATCGTGCGCAGAAATCGAGGAGCGGGCAGCGTGCGGGTTCGTTGCCTTCGAATCGTCGATGAACGTCACCCCGCCGAGCTCGCGCACCACCGCAGCACGATGCGGTCCCACTCGGTAGGTCTGCAGCCCCACCCGAACAGCTCCGGCCTCCACTCCGATCGAACGAGCCAGCGCGCCTGCAGCGAGCGCATCGAAGACGCCGGACGGGCCGCTCGGCTCCACGTCGTCCGCAGCGAGAAGATCGACGTCCTCCCCGAAGGCGTTGTCCACGAGCATCCCCGCCCGCACTCCCAGCTCACCCGAGGCCGGCTCACCCAAACGGAAACCGACGACGGTCGCCGCCGCAGACCCGGCCGCCAGGCCCGCCGCCCTCGAGTCGTCGAGACCGACCACCGCGACATCGCCGCTCAACGCACGAGCCTTGGCCTGGACGTACCCGTCCATACCGCCGTGCCAATCGAGATGGTCCTCGGCGATGTTGAGCACCACGCCCGCCGCCGGACGCACCGACGGAGCCCAGAACAACTGGAACGACGACAACTCCACCGCCAGCACACTCGGATGTGGGGTGCCGCGCAACGCGTCGGCGATGGGGAGTCCGATGTTGCCGCAGGCGACCGACTCGATGCCTGCGGCGTCGAGTATCGACGCCAGCATCGAGGTGGTGGTCGTCTTTCCGTTGGTGCCGGTGACGACCAGCCAGCGGGTTCGGGGTCCGTACAGCTCGACTCGGTCCACGTGCCAGGACAACTCGACATCGCCCCACACCGGAATGCCCTGCTTCGTGGCAGCGGCCAACACCGGAGAGTCGGGTCGAAACCCTGGACTGGTGACGACGAGCGAAAACGCTGCGAGCGCCGCTGGATCGGCGAGCAGGTCGTCCTGCAGCACCACCGCAGCACCGGAGTTCGACGCCTCGTCCAGCGCGGCACGATTGGAGTCGGTGACCGTGACGACGGCACCGAGATCGAGCAGTGGTCGCACGACGGCGAGTCCCGAGATGCGGGCACCGGTCACCAGCACCGCACTGCCACGCAACCAGGTCAGGTCGGTCCGAGAGTCGTGCACACGATCGTCCATGCTCTATCCGCCGACAGCAGCGAGGTACTCGCTGTAGAACAGAGCGAGTCCGACGGCCGACGCGATGGCGGCCAACAACCAGAACCGGATGATCACCGTCGTCTCGGCCCATCCGGCCAACTCGAAGTGATGATGGAACGGTGCCATGCGGAACACGCGTCGGCGACTGGACCGGAACACCGCGACCTGGATGACGACCGACGCGGCCTCGGCGACGAACAGTGCACCGATGACCACCATGATCAGCTCGGTCTTGGTCACCACCGACAGGCCTGCGATCAGACCGCCGAGGGCCAGTGATCCGGTGTCGCCCATGAAGATCTTGGCCGGCGCGGCGTTCCACCACAGGAAGCCGATGCAGGCTCCCGCTGCCGAGGCGCAGACCAGAGCCAGGTCGAGGGGATCTCGGACGTCGTAGCAGCCGGGGGCAGGACCGGCGGGCCCAGCACACGCCTGGCGGTACTGCCAGAAAGTGATGACGGTGTAAGCACCGAGCACCAGCGTCATCGACCCGGCGGCGAGGCCGTCGAGTCCGTCGGTGAGGTTGACCGAGTTGGACCACGCGATCACGAGCAGGCAGACGAAGAACACGAAGACCACCGCGGACATCGACCACGTGGCGATGTCGCGAACGTACGACAGTTGGGTGCTGCCCGGAGTGAGCCCGCTCTCGCTGCGGAACTGCAACACCAGGATCGCGAACAGCACGGCCGCCGTTATCTGACCGACGTACTTGCCGGTGGCGTTCAGACCCAGGTTGCGCTGCTTGCGGATCTTGATGAAGTCGTCGAGAAATCCGACGAGACCGAGCACCGTGGTCAGGCCGAGAACGAGCAGGGCCGAGGCCGAAGGACCGTCCGCGTCGTAGCCGATGCCGATCAGATGCGAGCCCCAGTACCCGGCCCAGATGCCGACCAGAATCGCGACGCCGCCCATTGTCGGTGTGCCCCGCTTGGACTGGTGACTCGCCGGGCCCTCCACCCGGATCTCCTGGCCGAAGCCCTGTTTCGAGAAGGTCTTGATCAGGACCGGGGTCAGCAGAATCGCGACCGCGAGTGCGATGCCTCCGGCGAACAGGATCTGCCTCACTGCTCACCCTCCGCAGCGACACCGGAGGCATCGGCCAGCAGAGCGTCTGCGACGGTCCACATCGCCCCGGACTGCGAGGCCTTCACCAGCACGATGTCGCCGGGACGCACCTCCTCCTGCAGCACTTCGATCGCCGATTCACGGTCGGGCACCAGCATCGATTCCTCGCCCCACGAACCTTCCATGACTGCACCCTGATGCAGCGCACGAGTAGGACGTCCCGAGTCGACGATGATCAGACGATCGACGTCGAGGCGGACGGCGAGCCGGCCGATCGCGTCGTGCTCGACCACCGAGTCCGAACCCAGTTCGCCCATCTCCCCCAGCACCGCCCAGCTGCGGCGTTTCGGTCCGTCGTCGCGACGCGACATCGACACCAGCGCCTTGAGTGCAGCGCGCATCGAATCGGGGTTGGCGTTGTACGAATCGTTGACGACGGTGACGCCGTCGGCGCGGGTGCGCACGTCCATCCGCCTGATCGACGTCGGTGCGGCCGTCCCGAGCGCCTGAGCAACCTGCGTCAGCGTTGCTCCACACTCGAGTGCGACGGCCGCTGCCGCGAGGGCGTTGCCGACCTGATGCTCACCGTGCACCGCCAGCGTGATCGGTACCGAACCCGCTGCGCATTCGAGCGTGAACGACGCCCGGGCGTCGGTGTCGACCTGCACGTCGAGCGCCCTGATGTCGGCATCTGCGTTGCGTCCCACCGTGACGACGGATGCCGTTGTGCGGGTGGCCATCTCGGCGACGAGCCGGTCATCGATGTTGAGAATCGCCACTCCCCCGGCGGCAGCACTCGGCAGTGCTTCGACCAGTTCGCCCTTCGCCAGTGCGATGGCCGCGCGCGAGCCGAACTCGCCCAGGTGCGCGGTGCCGACGTTGAGGACCACCCCGATCCTGGGCGGTGCGAGCGTGGCGAGTTCGGCGATGTGGCCGATTCCCCTGGCGGACAACTCGAGACAGAGGAAATCGGTCTCGGCATCGGCTCGCAGCGCCGTCCACGGATGTCCCAATTCGTTGTTGAACGATCCGGGCGGTGCCACCACCGAGCCCAGGGGCTCGAGAACCGCAGAGATCAGATCCTTGGTGGAGGTCTTCCCCGAGGATCCCGTCACGCCGACGACGGTCAGGCCGTGTCCGGCGGTCAACTCGAGCACCGAAGCCCGGGCCAGAGCGCCCAGTGCGGTCAACACTGCCGAACCGGAGCCGTCGGGGTCGTTCTCGAGCGCCATCGCACGACTGTCGTGCGGAACCGGGTGCACGACCACGGCCGGTACACCCACCGGACGCGCGGCCAGCACCAGGGCCGCACCGGCGGCAACCGCGTCGGCGGCGTGGTCGTGACCGTCCACCTTCGCTCCGGGGAGGGCGAGGAAGATACTGCCGGGGGTCACCTTGCGGGAGTCGAACTCCATCGGCCCCGGCACCACGACGGTCGGATCCGGCACGTCGTGCACCGTGCCTCCGACGATCTCGGCGATGCGGTCGATCGAGAGTGGGATCACCGTACGCCCGCGCTCGTGCCGACCCGACGCGCATCGATGGCCGAGGCCAGTACCACTCGGTCGTCGAACGGATGCTTCACACCCGCTACCTCTTGGCCGGTCTCGTGCCCTTTACCTGCGATCAACACAACATCCCCTTCACGTGCCCACGCCACGGCCTGCTCGATCGCCGCTGCGCGGCCTGCCACGTTCCGTACTTCACCGCGGGCCTCGTCGGGCACCGACAGCGCGCCGTCCTCGACGGCCTGCCGAATGGCGGCCGGATCCTCGCTGCGCGGGTTGTCGTCCGTCACCAGCAGCAGCTCGGCACCGCGCGCTCCAGCAGCGCCCATCAGCGGACGCTTCGCAGTGTCGCGGTCGCCACCTGCTCCGAGCACAACCGCTATCCGTCCGCGCGAGGATTCGCGCAGCGTCGCCAGCACGGCCTCGACGGCCGCAGGCTTGTGCGCGTAGTCGACCACCGCGAGGAAGTTCTGTCCACGATCGATCCGTTGCACGCGACCCGGCACGTCGACCGTCGCGACCCCGGCCACAGCGCTGCGCACATCGGCCCCGGCCGCAGCGCAGGTCGCCAACGCGAGGACGGTGTTGGCGACGTTGTAGCGACCCGGCAACCGGACCGAGACCGGAAGCGAAGCCCCCTGCGGATCGGCGACGGTGAACGACTGCGTGCCGTCGTCGTGCTTGGCCCAGTCCGAGACCGTCCACTGCGACTCGGCACCGGTCGACGCGGTCACCACGGTGGACCCGGCCGATCGAGCGATGTCTGCCATCCGCACGCCCCACGCGTCGTCGACACAGACGACAGCGGTGTCGGCACGAACCGCCGAGTCGGCCGCGAACAGGCGACTCTTGGCCGAGAAGTAGTCCTCGAGAGAATCGTGGAAATCGAGGTGGTCCTGCGAAAGATTGGTGAACGCACCGATCGCGAAACGGGTGCCGTCGACCCGGCCGAGGGACAACGCGTGCGAGGACACCTCCATCACCACCGTGTCGACACCCTCCTCCACCATGACGGCGAAGAGCGCGTGCAGTTGCGGAGCCTCGGGAGTGGTGAGCGCGCTCGGTACGTGCCGGCCGAGAACACGTGTCTCGATGGTCCCGATCAGACCGCACCGACGACCGGCAGCGGTCAGGCCGGCTTCGAGCAGATACGACGTCGTCGTCTTTCCCGACGTACCGGTGATACCGATGACGGTCATCTTCGACGACGGGTTGCCGTACACCAGAGCGGAGATCGCCCCCAACACCTGGCGCGGACGTTCGTGCACGAGCACCGGAAGCTGTCGATCCGTGCCTGCGAGCGCTCCCCGCACGATCTCGAGTCCGGCCGGGTCGGTGAACACCGCCACCGCACCACGCTCGATCGCGTCGGCGACGAACTCGGCACCGTGTCGAGAAGATCCGGGCAGTGCTGCGAAGAGATCGCCGGGAAGAACGGACTGTGCTCGCAGATCGATACCGGTCACGCTCACACCGGCGGGGTCGCCCTCGCCGATCGTTGCACCGACCGCGGACGCCACCTCCCGAACTTCGGTGTGTGGTGGATGCGCCGGACGTGAACCCGGAGCCGGTTGTGAATCCGATGACACAGTCACTCCTGCTCCCTTCCTCTCTACTGCCGGCCGCGCGCCTGCCGCGGCTCGATCACGCCGCGGCGACAGCCGAACGAACACGGACGAGCCGATGTGTCAGATTACCGGCGTCCGGGACAGTCATGTCGCCGCCCCGACTCCCGAACCGGCGGGTCGGAATCTCAGTCCGCCTGCAGAACCAGCTTGGGTCCGGGGTCGGCGGACATCGGCACGCTGTCCCGCTGCAGCATCCAGCTGGCGATGTTGTGGAACAGCGGTGCTGCCGACTGACCGCCCGAACCGTCCGCGCTGCGCGTCGGGGCGTCGAGCATGATTCCGATCACGTAGCGGGGATCGTCCGCGGGCGCGATACCGGCGAAAGTGATCCAGTAGTTCGAGTTCGAGTAGCACTTGCACTCGGGGTCGACCTGCTGAGCCGTACCTGTCTTGCCACTGATCTGGTAACCCTCGACGCCCGCAGCGACTCCGGTACCGCGCTGATTTCCGGTGTCGTCCTGGGTGACGGATCGGAACATGTTCCGGACCGTCTTCGCGGTATCGGGACTGACCACGTACACACCGTCGGGCTGCTGGGTCTCGGTTCGCTGACCGTTGGCGTCCACCGTCGCTTCGACGATCCGCGGCGGGATGCGGACTCCGTCGTTGGCGATGGCCTGGTACATCCCGGTCATCTGCAACAGCGTCATGGACAGTCCCTGACCGATGGGGAGGTTGGCGAACGTGCCGCCCGACCACTGATCACGGCTCGGTACGTTTCCCGCGCTCTCGCCGGGCAGACCGACGTCGCTGCGTTGGCCGAGGCCGAACCTGGTGAGCATGTCTGCGTAGCGATCCTCCCCGACGCGCTGCGCCAGCATGAGGGTGCCGACGTTCGACGACTTACCGAACACACCGGTCGACGTGTACGGCGCGACGCCGTGGTCCCACGCATCCTTGACCGACACGCCGGACATGAAGATGCTGCCCGGTACCTGCAGCACCTCGTCGGGTGTGGTGAGTCCGTACTCGATGGCTGCGGCCGCGGTGATGATCTTGTTCACCGAACCGGGTTCGAACGGCGTGGTGACGGACAGATTGCCCATTTCCTTGGTGCGCTCGTTGTTGCCGACCCCGATACCGGGGTTGAAGGTGTTGTCGTTCGACATGGCGAGCACCTCGCCGGTGTGCGAATCCTGCACGTACGCCGAGGCGTTCTTCGCTCCCGACAGGTCCTTCGCCAGCTGCACCTGCTGCTGCACGTAGTACTGCAGATCTGCATCGATGGTCAGTTCGACGCTCGAACCGTTCACGGCCGGCTGCTTGTCCCGCCAGCTTCCGGGAATGACGGCACCGTCGGATCCGCGGTCGTAGGTCTGCGAACCGTCGGTTCCGGCCAGGGTCGCGTCGAGCGAATCCTCCAGACCGAGCAGACCGTGTCCGTCCCATCCGGTGGCACCGACGATGTTCCCGGCCAGCGATCCGCCCGGGTACTCACGGATGTCCTGACGCTCGAGTCCTACCTGCTTGAAATCCTTGCTGATCTTCGACGCCACGGTGGCGTCCACCCCGCGGGCGAGGTAGGTGAACTCGTCGTTGCTCTTCAGCTTCGCGAGCAGGTCCTTCTCGCTGATCACATCGCCGAGGTCGCTGTGGATGCGCGCGGCGATGTCCTCGAGGTACTGATCCGTCTCCGGTTCGGTCGGGTCCTTCGCCCGGGCCTCGTCGAGTTCCTTGCGAACCCGAACCGGTTGGAACGTCAGCGCTTTGGCCTCCATCGTGAAGGCGATCGGGTTGCCGTTCCGGTCCAGGATGGATCCACGCATCGCCGGATCGACGAGCGTGGTGGTGCGTTGGGACGCCGACTCGGCCGACAACCTCGGCGCGTCGAATCCCTGAATCCACAGCAACTGGGCCGCCGCGACGGCGAGCGCCATGTACATCAGAACGCGGCCGGTGCCGTGGCGAAACCGAAAGGTGGACGAGTCGAGACGCTTTCGGCTCGGCGGCCGACGGCGTGGAGCAGGCGAAGGCCTGGTCACTGCCCGTCACCCGATGCTTCGCCGGTGGGCTCGGGGGCTTCGACCGCAGGTGTTTCGAGCGAGGGGATGCTCATGGGAACCAATTGTTCAGCAAGCGCGGTGTTTCCAGCTCCATTGCTTGTATTCGGCGTGGCGGCACGGGTGTCGATCGTTCCCGACGTCCGATTGGGCTGCGAGGCGCTTCTCGGCGTCTGTTGCTGCTGTGACTGTGTGCTCGGATTCGCGACGGTGCCCTCGCCTGCGGCCGCGGACGTTACCGGATCGAGTGGTGCCACCGGTGCACCGTCGGCCGGAGCCGGGGTACCGACGACCTGGACGCCGCCGTCCGGCGCGACGATGAGATGCGCAGAGTTCTTCACCGGGACCATTCCGAGCTCGGCGGCCTTGCGCGCCAACTCCGGAGCCGACTCCGCCAACTCGACATCACGCTGCAGCGACGCCCGCTGCTGAGCCAGTTCGGCATTGACGGCCTTGGCGGCGCTGAGATCGTAGGAGTCGCCCGCGGACCGAGTGGTCAGCAGCAACGTCAGACCGAGACCGATGGCGAGCAGGCCGATGATCAAGGCGACGAACGGAATTCGCGCTGCAATAGCGCTCCCGTTCAACGAAGGCCGCGCACCGGTTCCGGATCCACGCGCAGAATCCGAGGTGTGGATCGACGCGCGCTGTTGCCTGCGCTCGTATGCGCGCAGTGCAGCACCGGATCGTCCACCGCCCTTACCCGTACGTTCGTGCCGCGGCGCTGGAACCCGATTGCGTTGTGTTCCAACGGTTGTGCCTGGAACCGTCATTCCGCTCTCCTTGCAATCCGTTCGGCGGCGCGCAATCTCACCGGAGCCGAACGTGGGTTGACGTCGATTTCTGCATCCGAGGCACGCTCGGCACCTCTGGTCAGGAGCCGAAACTCCGGACCCATTCCGGGTAGCTCGACCGGCAGCCCCTCGGGACTGCGCGACTTGATCCGAGGTGCCAACTCCTGCTTGACAACTCGATCTTCGAGCGATTGATACGACATGAAGACCACCCGGCCGCCGACAGCCAACGCGTCGAGCCCGGCAGGGACCGCCGCCTTCAACGAATCCAGTTCACCGTTGACCTCGATGCGCAGTGCTTGGAAGGTGCGCTTGGCAGGGTGTCCGCCGGTGCGCCGCGTCGCGGCCGGAATTGCGGCATAGAGCAATTCGACCAACGGGCCGCTCGTGGTGAAGGGCGTGTGCTCTCGTCGACGCAGTACAGCCGAGGCGATCTTGCCGGCGAATCGTTCCTCGCCGTAGGTGCTGAGAACCCGGGCGATGTCGCCGTGCGAGTACGTGTTGAGCACGTCTGCGGCGGTGATTCCCACGGTCGGATTCATTCGCATGTCCAGTGGGGCGTCGACGGAGTACGCGAATCCGCGATCGGACTCGTCCAACTGCATGGACGACACTCCGAGGTCGAACAGGATGGCGTGAACGGAATCGACCGCAGGCAGGCCTGCCTCGTCGAGCGCGTCGGCGATGCCGTCGTAGGTCGTGTGCACCAACGTGATTCGGTCGGCGAACGGAGCCAACCGGGCTCCGGCCAGCTCGAGCGCGTCGGGGTCCCGGTCGAGTCCGATGAGATGCAGGTGCGGATAGGTCCGCAGGAAGTGCTCGGCGTGACCGCCGAGTCCGAGGGTTGCGTCGATCATGACTCGGGTGTCGCCGGTGGATTCGAGTGCGGGTCCGAGCAATTCGTCGGCTCGTTCGAGTCGAACCGGAACGTGGACCGGGCCTGCGGATCGACGGTGGGTTCGGTCGGCGGACGACTCGTTGTCGTCCGGTCCGGTGCCCTCCGTCATGGTTCCTCCCGGTCGCGCGTACGTACTTCTCGCCCGGGTCCGGGCCGTGCGGGTCGCCCACCGAAGCCGATGCGAATGCATCGAGGTCCCTGTCCGATAGGGAACCTGGCGTTGGGGAAGAACGTCAGGGTCCTGATCTGCGAAACCTGGCGTTGGGGAAGAACGTCAGGGTTCTGATCGGGCAGAGGCCTCGCTGCACTCGCAGGCGACCTGGTTGGGGCTACAAGATCCCTCCGAGGGACTCGTCGAAAGCGTCGGAGAAATCCTGCTCGTTCTCAGCGGAGTAGCGCGCCCACGCTTCGTCGTTCCAGATTTCGATGAAGTCCATCGAACCGATCACCACGCAGTTTCGTTCGAGCCCCGCATAGCGGCGATGCTCGGGACTGATGGTGATACGACCCTGTCCGTCCGGCCGCTGTTCGTCGGTTCCCGAAAAGAACTGACGAACGTAGGCACGGGCTTTGGGGTTGGCACGAGAAGCCGCCGTCAATTTCCGTGAGCGCTCTGCGAAGTCCGCCGCGGTGTAGACAGCGAGGCTGAAATCCTGCCCCTTGCTCACCATGACTCCTCCTGCAAGCGCGTCCCGAAACTTGGCCGGCAACGTGAGTCGACCTTTGTCGTCGAGCTTCGGCGTGTAGGTACCGAGAAACACTCGCCACCTCCAGCCTCGACTCTCCGCTGCGGACCACTTTACCCCACTCTCCCCCACTTCGAACCATCCATGGCCGGAAAACTTTGACCGAAATGACATTCATGCAGCTCAGCGTGCACAAGATCGGCGTCGCCGGCCGCGACGCCGCGGGCGACATCGCCGGTTCGATTCGGGAGCGACAGCGCTGGAGTCCATCGTTGAAGCCGCCTGACCAGCACCTCGGCATCGGGCGTGGTGAACGAACGCAGATCTCGACCCTCCAGTGGGGCTCGGGTGGGGAGAAGTGGGG
>NZ_NPFP01000048.1:0-155918 GCF_002259145.1 Rhodococcus sp. 15-2388-1-1a
GCCCCGACCGCCCCGCCCCCGCCCGCGTCAATGGACCGTTGCACACGTCTCGGCGGTGCAATGGTCCATTGACGAGCCTGGTGAGCCTGGTTCGAGTGCGATCTCGGACAACGGATCGGGCCGAACCTCTTGACGAAGGGGGCGGCACGGTTCACTCTTGTCGTCAGGAGCACCCCCAGTGGTTTCGTGGCCGAAGCGGCATCGGGCGTCCGGCAGGCGACACGCTTTCGTCGAGTCAGCGCACGACTGGACCCCGGGTGCTACTTTTGATGCCCCCGTTGCGCTCTGCGCACATTTGGGGTACCTTTGGACGTTGCGCTGGCTGCCTCCTGTCCACCTCTCGATCGCTGTTACCCGAAAGCACGTTTTCGGGCCGCTGTGATGGGGATTCGGTCTGGTTGCACCAGCCGAAATTCGCCCCACATATAGCAAACAGATACAGCGGCGGTCGCACTGCACGAGCGACCCGCGTGAGGTGCTGGAAGGACGCATCTTGGCAGTCTCTAGCCAGACCAAGGCAGTTGTCGGAACACCGGGAGCCCCGAGGAGGGTTTCGTTCGCGAACATTCGCGAGCCGTTGGAGGTACCCGGTCTCCTCGATGTACAGACGGATTCGTTCGAATGGCTGGTAGGTGCGCAGAGTTGGCGTGACCGTGCCGCCGCCCGCGGAGACAGCAGTGTCGCCGGTGGACTCGAGGACATCCTGACCGAGCTCTCCCCGATCGAGGACTTCTCGGGCTCGATGTCTCTCTCCTTCTCCGATCCACGATTCGACGAGGTCAAGGCCTCGACCGATGAGTGCAAGGACAAGGACATGACGTACGCGGCTCCGCTGTTCGTCACGGCCGAGTTCATCAACAACAACACCGGTGAGATCAAGAGCCAGACGGTCTTCATGGGTGATTTCCCGATGATGACCGACAAGGGCACCTTCATCATCAACGGCACCGAGCGTGTCGTCGTCTCGCAGCTGGTGCGTTCGCCGGGCGTCTACTTCGATCACTCGATCGACAAGACCACCGAGAAGGACCTGCACAGCGTCAAGGTCATCCCCGGCCGCGGTGCATGGCTCGAGTTCGACGTCGACAAGCGCGACACCGTCGGTGTCCGCATCGACCGCAAGCGTCGCCAGCCCGTCACGGTGCTGCTGAAGGCTCTCGGCTGGTCCACCGAGCAGATCACGGAGCGCTTCGGCTTCTCCGAGATCCTCATGGCCACGCTGGAGAAGGACAACACCGCCGGTACCGACGAGGCTCTCCTCGACATCTACCGCAAGCTGCGTCCGGGCGAGCCGCCGACCAAGGAGTCGGCGCAGACCCTGCTGGAGAACCTGTTCTTCAAGGACAAGCGCTACGACCTCGCTCGCGTGGGTCGCTACAAGATCAACAAGAAGCTCGGCCTCAACTCGGGTCAGCCCATCGTGGCGTCGACCCTCACCGAGGAAGACATCGTCGCGACCATCGAGTACCTGGTGCGTCTGCACGCAGGTGAGACCTCGATGACCGCACCCGACGGTGTCGAGGTTCCGGTCGAGGTCGACGACATCGACCACTTCGGCAACCGTCGTCTGCGTACCGTCGGCGAGCTCATCCAGAACCAGATCCGCGTGGGCCTGTCCCGCATGGAGCGCGTCGTGCGCGAACGTATGACGACTCAGGACGTCGAGGCGATCACGCCGCAGACCCTGATCAACATCCGTCCCGTCGTCGCTGCGATCAAGGAGTTCTTCGGAACGTCCCAGCTCTCGCAGTTCATGGACCAGAACAACCCGCTGTCGGGTCTGACGCACAAGCGTCGCCTGTCGGCACTGGGACCCGGCGGTCTCTCTCGTGAGCGCGCCGGCCTCGAGGTCCGCGACGTTCACCCGTCGCACTACGGCCGCATGTGCCCCATCGAGACCCCGGAAGGCCCGAACATCGGCCTGATCGGATCGCTCTCGGTGTACGCACGCGTCAACCCGTTCGGCTTCATCGAGACCCCGTACCGCAAGGTCGTCGACGGCAAGGTCACCGACGATGTCGATTACTTGACCGCCGACGAGGAGGATCGCCACACGCTCGCGCAGGCGAACTCCCCGGTCGACGATTCGGGTCACTTCATCGAGGACAAGATTCTCGTCCGTCGTAAGGGTGGAGAGGTCGAGTTCGTCTCGTCCGACGACATCGACTACATGGACGTCTCGCCGCGCCAGATGGTGTCCGTCGCCACCGCAATGATCCCGTTCCTCGAGCACGACGATGCCAACCGTGCCCTGATGGGCGCGAACATGCAGCGTCAGGCAGTCCCGCTGGTTCGCAGCGAGTCGCCGATCGTCGGAACCGGCATGGAGCTGCGTGCAGCTGTCGACGCCGGTGACGTCGTCATCACCGAGAAGACCGGTGTGGTCGAAGAGGTCTCCGCCGATTACGTCACGGTCATGGCCGACGACGGATCGCGCAAGACCTACCGGATGCGCAAGTTCGCGCGTTCCAACCAGGGCACGTGCGCCAACCAGCGTCCGATCGTGGACGAGGGACAGCGCGTCGAGTCCGGCCAGGTCCTCGCCGACGGCCCCTGCACCGAGAACGGTGAGATGGCACTCGGCAAGAACCTGCTGCTGGCGATCATGCCGTGGGAGGGCCACAACTACGAGGACGCGATCATCCTGTCGCAGCGCCTCGTGGAAGAGGACGTTCTCACCTCGATCCACATCGAGGAGCACGAGATCGATGCTCGCGACACCAAGCTCGGTGCCGAGGAGATCACTCGCGACATCCCGAACGTCTCCGACGAGGTCCTCGCAGACCTCGACGAGCGCGGCATCATCCGTATCGGTGCCGAGGTTCGTGACGGCGACGTGCTGGTCGGAAAGGTCACGCCCAAGGGCGAGACCGAGCTGACCCCCGAAGAGCGCCTGCTGCGCGCCATCTTCGGTGAGAAGGCTCGCGAAGTTCGCGACACCTCGCTCAAGGTTCCGCACGGCGAGAACGGAAAGGTCATCGGCATCCGCGTCTTCTCGCGCGACGACGACGACGATCTGCCTCCCGGCGTCAACGAGCTGGTCCGCGTCTACGTGGCTCAGAAGCGAAAGATCCAGGACGGCGACAAGCTCGCCGGCCGTCACGGCAACAAGGGCGTCATCGGCAAGATCCTCCCGCAGGAGGACATGCCGTTCCTGCCCGACGGCACCCCGATCGACATCATCCTCAACACCCACGGTGTTCCGCGTCGTATGAACATCGGTCAGGTCCTCGAAACCCATCTGGGTTGGATCGGCAAGACCGGTTGGAACGTCCAGATCGCCGCGGACGGCACGAAGCCCGATTGGGCCGAGCGTCTGCCCGAGGAGATGTTGGCGGCTCCGGCCGACAGCAACATCGCCACCCCGGTGTTCGACGGTGCCAAGGAGAATCAGCTCGCCGGCCTGCTGGAGAGCACGATTCCCAACCGCGACGGCGAGCAGATGGTCGGATCCGACGGAAAGGCCACGTTGTTCGACGGCCGCTCCGGCGAGCCGTTCCCGTACCCGGTGTCGGTGGGCTACATGTACATCATCAAGCTGCACCACTTGGTCGACGACAAGATCCACGCTCGTTCGACCGGGCCGTACTCGATGATCACGCAGCAGCCCCTCGGCGGTAAGGCGCAGTTCGGTGGACAGCGCTTCGGTGAGATGGAGTGCTGGGCCATGCAGGCCTACGGCGCCGCGTACACGCTGCAGGAGCTTCTCACCATCAAGTCGGACGACGTTGTCGGCCGCGTGAAGGTGTACGAGGCGATCGTCAAGGGCGAGAACATCCCGGAGCCCGGTATCCCCGAGTCCTTCAAGGTGCTCCTCAAGGAGCTCCAGTCGCTGTGCCTCAACGTGGAGGTGCTGTCCTCGGACGGCGCTGCCATCACGATGGCCGACGGTGACGACGAAGACCTCGAGCGTGCCGCAGCCAACCTGGGAATCAACCTCTCCCGCAACGAAGCTGCCACGGTCGACGACCTCGCACAGTAGTTCTATGGTCCGGTGGGCCTGCAGCGATGCAGGCCCACCGGGCGATATTTCTTGTTTTTGATTCGGTATCACAACACCCATAACGGGGAAAGGAAGTTACGTGCTCGACGTCAACTTCTTCGATGAACTTCGCATTGGCCTTGCCACTGCGGACGACATCCGTCAGTGGTCCTACGGCGAGGTCAAGAAGCCGGAGACCATCAACTACCGCACGCTCAAGCCCGAGAAGGACGGCCTCTTCTGCGAGAAGATCTTCGGGCCCACTCGGGACTGGGAGTGCTACTGCGGCAAGTACAAGCGCGTCCGCTTCAAGGGCATCATCTGTGAGCGTTGCGGCGTCGAGGTCACTCGCGCCAAGGTGCGTCGTGAGCGCATGGGCCACATCGAACTGGCCGCTCCGGTCACGCACATCTGGTACTTCAAGGGTGTGCCGTCGCGTCTGGGCTACCTGCTCGACCTGGCTCCGAAGGATCTCGAGAAGATCATCTACTTCGCTGCCTACGTCATCACCACGGTCGACGACGAACTCCGTCACAACGAGCTCTCGACTCTCGAGGCCGAGATGGAGGTCGAGAAGAAGGCCGTCGCAGATCAGCGCGACGCCGATCTCGAGGCTCGTGCGCAGAAGCTCGAAGCCGACATCGCCGAGCTCGAAGCCGAGGGTGCCAAGTCCGACGTGCGCCGCAAGGTCAAGGACGGCGGCGAGCGCGAGATGCGTCAGCTCCGTGACCGCGCGCAGCGTGAGCTCGATCGTCTCGAAGAGATCTGGACCACGTTCACCAAGCTCGCTCCCAAGCAGCTCATCGTCGACGAGCTCATCTACCGCGAGCTCATCGACCGGTACGGCGAGTACTTCACCGGTGCCATGGGTGCCGAGTCGATCCAGAAGCTCATGCAGACCTTCGACATCGACGCCGAGGCGGAGTCTCTTCGCGAGACCATTCGCAGTGGCAAGGGTCAGAAGAAGCTGCGCGCGCTCAAGCGTCTGAAGGTCGTCGCTGCGTTCCAGGCCGGCCGTAACTCGCCGATGGGCATGGTCCTGGACGCTGTCCCGGTCATCCCACCGGAGCTTCGTCCGATGGTGCAGCTCGACGGTGGACGTTTCGCGACGTCCGACCTCAACGACCTGTACCGCCGCGTCATCAACCGCAACAACCGCCTCAAGCGTCTGATCGATCTCGGTGCTCCCGAGATCATCGTCAACAACGAGAAGCGGATGCTGCAGGAGTCGGTCGACGCCCTGTTCGACAACGGCCGTCGTGGACGTCCGGTCACCGGACCGGGTAACCGTCCGCTGAAGTCGCTCTCCGACTTGCTCAAGGGCAAGCAGGGTCGTTTCCGTCAGAACCTCCTCGGCAAGCGCGTCGACTACTCGGGCCGTTCGGTCATCGTCGTCGGCCCGCAGCTCAAGCTGCACCAGTGTGGTCTGCCGAAGCTGATGGCTCTCGAGCTGTTCAAGCCGTTCGTGATGAAGCGTCTGGTTGATCTGAACCACGCGCAGAACATCAAGTCCGCCAAGCGCATGGTCGAGCGTCAGCGTCCGCAGGTGTGGGACGTTCTCGAAGAGGTCATCGCCGAGCACCCCGTGCTGCTGAACCGTGCACCCACCCTGCACCGGTTGGGCATCCAGGCGTTCGAGCCGCAGCTCGTCGAGGGCAAGGCCATCCAGCTGCACCCGCTCGTGTGTGAGGCGTTCAACGCCGACTTCGACGGTGACCAGATGGCTGTCCACCTCCCGCTGTCCGCCGAGGCTCAGGCCGAGGCACGCGTGCTGATGCTGTCCTCGAACAACATCCTCTCGCCTGCATCGGGCCGTCCGCTCGCCATGCCGCGTCTGGACATGGTGACGGGTCTGTACCACCTGACGCGTCTCGACGCCGGTGCTGTCGGCGAGCGCGCCGACGCGAAGACCGACCATGCCGAGTTCGGGGCGTACTCCTCCCCGGCCGAGGCTCAGATGGCCGTCGACCGTGGATCGCTCACGGTGCAGTCGCAGATTCGGGTTCGTCTCACCACGCAGCGCCCGCCGCGTGACATCGAGAACGAGCTGTTCCCGAACGGCTGGAACCGCGGCGAGGCATGGACCGCGGAGACCACTCTGGGACGCGTGCTCTTCAACGAGCTGCTTCCGGCGGACTACCCGTTCGTCAACGAGCAGATGCCGAAGAAGCGTCAGTCGACCATCATCAACGATCTCGCCGAGCGTTACCCGATGATCGTCGTCGCACAGACCGTCGACAAGCTCAAGGACGCAGGCTTCTACTGGGCCACGCGTTCGGGTGTCACCATCTCGATCTCCGACGTCCTCGTGCCGCCGGAGAAGCCGCAGATCATGGAGACCTTCGAGGCTCAGGCCGATCAGATCGAGAAGAAGTACCAGCGTGGCGCACTCGACAAGGTCGAGCGCAACTCCGCACTGGTCAAGATCTGGCAGGACGCGACCGAGCAGGTCGGTAAGGCCATGGAGGCCCACTTCCCCGACGACAACCCGATCCCGATGATCGTGAAGTCCGGCGCAGCCGGAAACATGACTCAGGTTCGCTCGCTCGCCGGCATGAAGGGCTTGGTGACGAACCCGAAGGGTGAGTTCATCCCGCGTCCGATCAAGTCTTCCTTCAAGGAAGGCCTGACGGTCCTCGAGTACTTCATCAACACGCACGGTGCTCGTAAGGGTCTGGCCGACACGGCGCTTCGTACCGCCGACTCGGGCTACCTGACGCGTCGTCTGGTCGACGTCTCGCAGGATGTCATCGTTCGGGAGACCGACTGTGGCACCGAGCGCGGCATCGTCACGACGATCGCCGAGAAGATGGCCGACGGCAAGATGATCCGCGACGCTCACGTCGAGACCAGCACGTACGCCCGCACCTTGGCGAACGACGCTGTCGACGAGAACGGCACGGTCATCGTCGCTCGCGGACACGATCTCGGTGACCCGGCCATCGACGCGCTGCTCGCTGCGGGCATCACGTCGGTCAAGGTTCGCTCGGTGCTCACCTGCACCACGGGAACCGGCGTCTGCGCCACCTGCTACGGCCGCTCGATGGCCACCGGCAAGCTGGTCGACATCGGTGAGGCCGTCGGTATCGTTGCCGCACAGTCCATCGGTGAGCCCGGAACCCAGCTGACCATGCGTACCTTCCACCAGGGTGGTGTCGCCGGAGATGACATCACCGGTGGTCTGCCTCGCGTGCAGGAGCTGTTCGAGGCACGTGTGCCGAAGGGCAAGGCTCCGATCGCGGACGTGTCGGGACGCATCCAGCTCGAGGACGGCGATCGTTTCTACAAGATCACCATCGTCCCGGACGACGGCGGCGAAGAGGTTGTCTACGACAAGCTCTCCAAGCGTCAGCGTCTGCGCGTCTTCAAGCACGACGACGGCACCGAGCGCCTTCTGGCGGACGGTGACCACGTCGAGGTCGGCCAGCAGCTCATGGAAGGTGCTGCCGATCCGCACGAGGTCCTGCGCGTGATGGGTCCCCGCCAGGTGCAGATCCACCTCGTCAACGAGGTCCAGGAGGTGTACCGGTCGCAGGGTGTGTCGATTCACGACAAGCACATCGAGACGATCGTGCGCCAGATGCTCCGTCGCGTGACGATCATCGACAGCGGCTCCACCGAATTCCTGCCCGGTTCACTCACCGAGCGCAGCGAATTCGAGTCGAGCAACCGTCGCGTCGTCTCCGAGGGTGGCGAGCCCGCAGCCGGACGTCCGGTCCTGATGGGTATCACCAAGGCGTCGCTGGCCACCGACTCGTGGCTGTCGGCAGCGTCCTTCCAGGAGACCACTCGTGTGCTCACCGATGCGGCGATCAACTGCCGTAGCGACAAGCTCATAGGTCTCAAGGAGAACGTCATCATCGGTAAGCTCATCCCGGCTGGTACCGGCATCAACCGGTACCGGAACATCACGGTGCAGCCGACCGAAGAGGCACGTGCCGCGGCATACGCGGTGCCGTCGTACGACGATCAGTACTACAGCCCGGACGGCTTCGGCCAGGGAACCGGTGCTGCAGTGCCGCTCGACGACTACGGTTTCTCCAACGAATACCGCTAGAGCGACTTCGTCGCACGTGAGCGGCTGAGTAGTGGGTCGTTCCGCAGGCTCCACTCCTTACTCGTAGTCCGCTACGAGTTTCCGCCCACGACGACGTAGCCGGCAGACAAAGCCCCGCATCGACTTCGGTCGATGCGGGGCTTTGTTCTTCGTTGTGACCGTATGTTCGTTGTGACCGTATGTTCGTTGTGACCGTGTTGCGTCAGGACCGGAAGAACTCCAGCATGTCGGCGTTGATCGTCGCTGCTTCCGTTGTCGGCATGCCGTGCGGGAAGCCGGGGTAGGTCTTCAGCGTGCCGTTGGGCAGTAGCTTCGCCGAGAGCACTCCCGCGTTCTCGTAGGGCACCACCTGGTCGTCCTCGCCGTGCAGCACCAGCGTTGGGATGTTCACCCCACGCAGGTCATCGCTGAAGTCGGTCTGCGAGAAGGCAACCACGCCGTCGTAGTGGGCTTTCGCGCCGCCGATCATTCCTTGACGCCACCAGTTGGCGATGATGCCTTCCGACGGAGTGGCTCCCGGCCGGTTGTAGCCGTAGAAGGGACCCTCGGCGAAGCTGCGGAAGAAGTCGGCACGGCGCGTGGCGACCTGAACCTGGACGTCGTCGAAGAAGGACTTCTCGATACCGCCGGGGTGGTCGTCGGTCTTGACCATGATCGGCGGTACCGAACTGATCAACACCGCCTTGGCTGCGCGTTCCTCCCCGTGCCGTGCCAGGTAGCGCACCACCTCGCCGCCGCCGGTGGAGTGGCCGACGTGGATCGCGTCGGTCAGATCGAGGGCTTCGACCACGGCGGCGAGATCGTCGGCGTAGTGGTCCATGTCGTGCCCGTCACCGACCTGTTGGGACCGGCCGTGACCGCGCCGATCGTGGGCGACGACGCGATAGCCCTGCTCAAGAAAGAACATCATCTGGGCGTCCCAGTCGTCCGACGAGAGTGGCCAGCCGTGGCTGAAGACGATGGGCTGACCCGACCCCCAGTCCTTGTAGAAGATCTCGACGTTGTCCGGTGTTGTGATTGTTGGCATGGAAGCAGTGTCGCCCGGGACCTTAGCTGCGCGGTACCACTGTGTGGGTCGAGAACCGCTCGTTTTGCGACATCGTCGATTGGGATGCGAACCGCTGCTGATAGCTGCGCGGGGACGTCCCGATTCGGGCGACGAACGCGCGTCGCATCACTTCGCAGCTCGAATACCCGGCTCGACGGGAGGCCTCGCCGACGGTGTAGCCGGTGTGAAGGGCGTCGCGAGCCAACTCGAATCTCGTCGACGCGACGAATTCGGCTGGTGAGCTGCCGAGCTCGGACTGGAACAGCCGGGTGAGCTGACGGGTGCTGAGGGCCGCGAACCGAGCCAGCTCCGCCACGGTGTGCGGTAGCCGGGGGTTGTCCCGTATGTGGTCGGCCACTCGGCGGACTGCTCCCGTGCGGGGGATCGGGCCGAGGAGGGACGACGAGAACTGGGATTGTCCTCCGCCTCGCTGCATGTACACCAGCAGTCCCTGGGCCGCGGCCCGCGCCACTTCGGGTCCATGGTCGTCCTCGACGAGAGCCAGTGCGAGGTCGATACCGGCCGCAACACCCGCGGAGCTGTACAGGTGGCCGTCCCGGACGAAGATGGCATCCGGATCGACCGTGAGGGCGGGGTAGAGGCGCTGCAGATCGGTCGTGAACTTCCAATGTGTCGTTGCGGCTCGGCCATCGAGTAGGCCTGCCGCGGCAAGGACGAATGCCCCGGTGCACACGGACGCCATCCGACGGGTCCGGGCAGCGAGATCGGTTGCGGCCTCGACGAGTTCGGCGGTGACGAGGCGAATCGGATCGAATTCGCTACCGGCGATGATCACGGTGTCGAACTGTCCGGATCCCGCGACCGGGCGGGTGGACACCGTTGTCCCGATCGAGGTGCTCACGTCTGCGCCGCCGGGAGAGAGGATCACCACCTCGTAATCGACGGCGGGCTGCTGATTCGACTCGACGAAGACCTCTGCGGGGCCGACGAAATCGAGCATCTTCACCCCGTCGAACACCAGGAAAGCGATCCGCCGTGATCCGAGAGATTCCGAAAGCGCATCGTTCATGCCTACAGAAGCTACCGCCGCTGGGCGATGAGTTTTCGATGCGCCTCGAGTCGGTACCGGCATGACCAACCAAACACCCAGCACCATCGTGAACATCGGCGTGGCCATGTTCACCGTCACCGACCAGGACGCCGCCCTCGAGTTCTATTCAGGCGTGCTCGGTTTCGAGCGGCGCGACGATACGCGTTTCGGCCCCGAGGGCGAGTACCGGTGGCTCGAAGTGGCACCGCCCGGGTCGACGGCGCGGCTTGCCCTGAATCCGCCGATGGGTAACTCGCCCGGCGGCGGGTCCATCGGAGTCGAAACCCCCGACGTCGGGGCGGAACACGCGCGTCTGACTGCGATCGGCGGTATCGACATGGACGCACTTTCCGGGACCGAGGACGGTGCGCCGCCCATGTTCGCGCTGCGTGATCCCGACGGCAATTCGGTGTGGGTCGTTCAGGCTTGATTCGGTCTGTCGATGAGGCGAACTTCGCCGTCTCGGGCTCGGCGCGGGGTACCGGCCGTTACTGTTGCCCCATGCGAAAGACTGTGCTCGTGCTCGCGATGGTCATGGCGTGGATTTTCGCGGGAGCCCTTCCGGCCGGTGCGGCACCCGGCGACGACCCGTCGTGGTCCGGCGATTATTCGCTGATGCGGTTCGCGGCGAGCAAGACGGGCACGAGCGCAGCGGCGTCGCAACGAGAACCGGATTTCTCCGACGTCTACACCTTCGCCACCGACTGCACCGACGGGAACTGCGTTGCCTCCGTCGTCGCCGGTCCACCGCCGGCGAACGAGTCTCTCCAGAACCGCCCGATCGACTACACCTGGGACGGGACGAGTTGGGTGCATACCTATGACTGGGTGTGGGACTGCTGGAAGGGTGCAGGAAATCCCAAGGAGTACAACGATGCACACTCGGTTGCCTACTACACGCCACAACCCGATGGCAGCTTGACGGGCGTGTGGACGACGACGATCTACGGCGGCTACTGCGACGGCACTGTCGTCATGAACGTTGCTGCATATCCTGTCTCGCCACTTCCCGCCTTGCCTCCGATGTTCGGCAGTAGCTGACCGAGTGAGTTCGCATTCGTCGACTCATTCGTGATGGCAGACGGCCTCGAGATCGATGCCGTTGAGGTCGCGCACGAACGATCCGTAGTACGTCGCGTGGTACTCCGGTTGTAGTCCCGGTGGCCGGAGCTCGATCGCTCCTGCTGACAGCGCTGCCGCGTGGAATGCATCGACAGTGGCGCGGTCCGGGGCACTGAACGCGAGGTGGGTGTGCGGTCCGATGGCCGAACCCGGGGCGTCGACGATCCAGAAGAAGGGCTTCACCTGCGCCCAGCCGAAGGCGATCATGGCGAGCTGGTTCGCCTCTGGGGTGTGCGGTACCCGCATGATCTCGGTGATCCCGAGCGGTGCGAGTGCAGCACCGTAGAACTCGGCGCTGGCGGCGAGATCGTCGACGCCGATGTTGAGGTGGTCGATTTGGGATCCTGTGCGGTCGGTGTTCGTCATGCGTTCGAGTTTTGCCGAGATCGCGGACGAGTTCGGTCCTGAATCGGATGGATCCGCTCGGAACCTATGTCCGCTGCGATCGCGCCGCCGCTGTCACCCCGATCAGTGCCACGGCCGCGAAGGTGAACAGCAGCAACTGAGCCGATCGCAGCGTCGATGATTCCCCGAGGTTCACCAGCACTCCCGCAAGGGCTGCGCCGAAGGCGTTGGCTATCAGTTGGACGGTATTGATGGCGGCCGAGGCTCGTGCGCCTTCGCCCGGTTCGGTGACCGATGTCATGGCACCGACCGCCAGGTGCGGCCACGCGATTCCTATTCCGACTCCCGCGACGATCAGACCCACCACCCACACGGTGATCAGGCCGGCACCTGCTCGGTCGGTGAGAAACGTTGCCATGGTGCACAATCCGACAGCGACGAGGATCGGTCCGCCGATGACGATGCGTCGTACGATGCGCGGAGCCGTGGCCGACGCGCTCGGTATCTCGCCGAGAGTCCAGCCCAATGCCAGTGCAGCTCCGAGGAATCCGGCCGCCAACGGTGCCAATCCGGCAAGTCGTTGGCCGAACAGTGGGATGAACGTTTCCACCGTCGATGCAACGGCGAGGACGACGATGGTCAGGTACACCCATTTCAGGGACGACGCGCTGAAGGTCGACGGAGGGAGAACGCCGTACGGTGCGCGACGGTCCGCTGCGACGAAGACGATCAGCAGCAGCACTCCGGCCGCAACCATGGCTGCCGTGATCGCGAGACTCGGCATCACCCCGGCAACGCTCACCAGCAGTGCAGCCGTGGTCAGCAGGGTCAGCGACCATGTCGGTACCGGGCTGGACTCGGTGGGCTCGCTGGTGTGGGCGGGAAGCGCTGTGGGGACGAGGGTGGCCACGGCGAGTGCTGCGACGACGAGCACGCCGAAAGCCGACCGCCAGGCTCCGAACTGAGCGAATACGCCACCGATGGCCGGTCCTGCGAACGTTCCCACGCCCCACATGGCGGAGACCAGCGCAGCTCCGCGAGTCCAGAGATGTTGCGGCAGAGCTGCATTGATGACGGCATAACCGAGTCCGGCCAATAGTCCACCTCCTGAACCCTGGATCGTTCGGCCCACCAGCAGGAGTTCCATCGTGGGGCTGACGGCGCACACGACGGTTCCGAGAGCGAAGATCGTCAGGCCGATGAGATATGCACCGCGAGGTCCGCGGGCAGCCAGAACATTGCTGACCAGCATCGAGGAAATGACGGACGCAATCAGGAAAACCGTTGCAGTCCAAGCGTAATAGCGTTGGCCGCCGATCTCGTCGATGGCCGTGGGCAGCAGGCTCGTGGTGAGATAGACGTTCGTGGCGTACAGCGCTACGCCGCCGGCGAGGACAGTTGCGGTGCCGGCGTAGCGGGCGCTGAGCAACTGTCGCCAGGTTCCGGTCGTGGGTTCGGTGGAGGGGTGCATGAGGACGAAGGTTAGAATCTAAAGTGCACTTCAGGTCAAATCGATGGACCCGCTGGGAGGCAGCATGATCCGGATCAGCGATGAGTTGCTCTCGATCGGTGAGGTCGCGGCCAGAACCGGTGCCGCGGTGTCCGCGGTCCGGTACTACGAGACCCTCGGGCTCGTTCCCGCCGAGCGGACGGCCGGCAACGTACGAAAGTTCCCCCGGCACGCGATTCGGCGGATCTCGCTGATTCAGGTGGCGGTGCGGTTCGGAATACCGCTTTCCGAAGTGGCCGAGGTCTTTGCGTCCCTGCCGTCGGGCCGCACCCCGAACAAACGTGACTGGGCAAAGATCTCGGCTGCATGGAACCAGAGGCTGGAGGATCGCAAGCAGTCGATTGCGCGGATGCAGGAGGAACTGACCGGTTGCATCGGCTGTGGATGTCTCTCGCTCGGCAAGTGCACCTTGCTCAACCCCGGCGACCAACTGGGCAAGGCGGGCCCAGGAGCTCGACGCATCTGAAGGCCGCATCGTGTTCACCTCAATGTCGAACCGATGACGGGCGCAGTTTGCTCGGGCGCGAGAGTCTCGACCAATGGTGAGACGCGGTAACGAGATTGGGATCGGACAGGACATCTCCTTGCGGGCGGGGGCCACGCGTCGACAGTTCCTGACGTGGAGTGCGTTGGTGGGGGCGCTGGCGTTCACTCCGGAACTCGCAGGAACGGCGGCGCACGCGCAGTCCGTGGTGACTCCCGACTACCCGTTCCGCCTCGGCGTGGCATCCGGCGATCCACTGCCCGATTCGGTGGTGCTGTGGACCAGACTCGCCACCGATCCCTTTGCACCACTGGGCGGAATGACTCCCGGCGTCGTGCCGGTGCGGTGGCAGATCGCAGCGGACGAGCGATTCGTGAACATCACGCGCGAGGGCGTCGAGCTTGCCACTGAGTTCGACGGCTGGTCGATTCACGTCGACGTCCGCGGTCTGGAGCCCGCTCGCGAATACTTCTATCGATTTCTCGTCGGACCGCACGCCAGCTCGGTCGGACGCACCAAAACTGCACCGGCAGTGGGGCAGTCGCTGAGCAGGCTCGATTTCGCCTGGGCGTCGTGCCAGAAATGGGAGGACGGCTACTTCGGCGCGTACCAGGACCTGGCGGCCTCGAATCTCGATGTGGTGTTCTTTCTGGGCGACTACATCTACGAGTACGCGATCAAGGATGAGGGGGCTCGCAAGGGTGAGCCGCGCACCGAGTCGGCTGCCCGAGAAACCATGGTGCTCGGCGACTATCGCGACCGATACGCGATGTACAAGGCCGACGAGAACCTGGCTGCCGCACATGCGTCGGCACCGTTCGTCTCGACGTTCGACGATCACGAGGTGGACAACAACTGGGCCTCGCAGATCAGCCAGGACAACGACGATCCGCGAGAGTTTCTGTTGCGCAGAGCTGATGCCTTCAAGGCGTGGTGGGAGAACACTCCGGTGCGCGCGAATCTGAAACCCATCGGACCGGACATGACGGTCTATCGCCGGTTCTCCTTCGGCGATCTGGTGGACTTCTCGGTGCTGGACACGCGCCAGTACCGCAGCGATCAGGCGCACGGGGACGGCGAGCATGCGCAGGACGCCGAGACGGCCGATCCGTCACGCACCATAACCGGTGCAGCACAGGAACAATGGATTCTCGACGGGTTCGCATCACCGTCGACGTGGAACTTCTTGGCGCATCAGACGGTCATCTCGGACTTGGCTCGTGGGCTCGGCAGCGATCGCAAGGTCGGGATGGATCCGTGGAGCGGATACGAGGCGTCTCGGCACCGAATTCTGGACGGGGCCAGGGATCGTGGCACGAAGAACGTCGCGTCCATCGTCGGCGACATCCACCGCACGATCGTGTCGGAATTGCGACGCGACTACCAGGATCAGGTGTCGCCGATCCAAGGTGTGGAGATCGCGACCACGTCCATCGCGTCGGGCAAGGACGGTGCCGATGTCGACTCCGCCGGTGCGGCGATCGCCGAGGCCTCACCGCACGTCAAGTACGGCAATGCTCGGCGCGGCTATCTCCGTAGCACGCTGACGAACACCGAATGGCGTTCGGAGGTCAGGGTTCTCGATCGTGTTTCCACACCGGGGGCATCGGTGCGAACCGCAGCAACGGTCACCGTCCCCGAGGGCCGCCCCGAGATCGAGTTGAGCTAGCGACCGTCGGCGATGATCTGCGCGACGTTGCGTTCGGCCAATGCGGTGATGGTCAGCGACGGGTTGGCGGCTCCGGTGCTACCGGGGATCAGTGCACCGTCGACGACGTAGAGCCCGGGGTGGCCCTTCACCCGCCCGTAATTGTCGGTGACGTCGCCCAATACCGCACCGCCGAGTGGGTGGGCGGTGAAGGTGTCGTCGACATCGCGGGTGAACGGTTCGGCTGCGACGACGGTGCCGCCGGCCTGGGCCATCCGATTCTGTACTGCGCGTAGGGCTTCGACGGTGTCGCGGCTGCCACCCTTGGGCCAGTTCAGTGTCAATCGATCTGCGGCGGAATCGAATCCGAAGTTTCCGCGCAGCGGGTCGATGGTCATGCCGAGCGAGCCGATGAATCCGAGGTTCACGGGAACGCCCGGTACGTACCAGTTCTCGACGGTCAGTGGCAGTCCTGAGTCGTCGACGATGCGAGATGCGCAGGGCGCACCCTGCGGTCCTGCGGACATCGGCCCGAGCGACCGGGTCATCGAGGCGTCGCCGTTGGTGCCCCAGCCGGTGCCGACGAATTCGTTGAGGTTCGACAGTGCTCCGGTGGTGCGGGCGCGCATCAGCAGCTCGGTGGTGCCGATGGACCCGGCTCCGAGGACGAGGGTGTCGCAGGTGAGCGTGCGTGTCTCGACGACGTTGCCGAAGGGGTCGAGGCGTTCGATCTCGACGCGGTAGCGGCCGCCGGATTCGGTGCCGATCGCCGCGACGCGGTGGCTGTGACATACCGTCGCGTTGCCCGTGGCCTCGGCCTGGGGGATGTAGTTCTGGGTCAGGTCGTGCTTGGCACCGTTGGAGTTGCCGAAGGTGCTGGCGCCGACGGTCGCGGACGGCCTCGAGCGGCCGCCGATCTCGTCGCGGACGACGTTCCAGTTCCAGTTGCCGTCCACTGCCTGAGGGGTGAAGCCTGCCCGCCTGGCGTGGTCGTCCCAGGTGCGTGAGTGTGCGAAATTCGGGCTGTTGTAGACGTCCTCGGGCATCGCCGACGGCCGGAGCATCGAGCGCGCCTTGGGGTACCAGGTGGCGGCCATCTCGTCGTAGTTCAGTCGTCCGCCGAAGGAGAGGTCGAAGAACTTCTTGTCGGGGGCGATGGTGACGCCGGTGTAGACGATCGAGCCGCCGCCGACGGCCGCGCCGCGCCAGACGGAGAGGTTCTCGTAGCGGGTCGTGTCGAGGACGCCGCCGAACAGGTCGACCGGTCCGACGGGCATTCCGGTGATGTTGGTGAACGAGCTCTGCTGCCACAGTCCGCGTCCGTCGGCGGTCATGTCGGCGGTGAAGATCTCGCGCCACGGGTCACGTGGCCAGCGCAGTCCGCGTTCGAGGACGGTGACCTGGGTGCCGGCCTGCGCCATGCGGAGGGCGGCGGCGCTCGCACCGAATCCGGAGCCGATGACGAGGACGGGGGAGTGGTCCGGTGGGCGCGGGGGGTCGGCGAACAGCTCGGGAACCAGTGCTCGGATGCGTTCGGCGCCGATCGGCAGCGCACCTGCGGTGGCGGAGCCCGGCATTCCAGCCGAGTTCAGAACCGGAGCGGCGGCAGCGCCGAGCATTCCGGCAGCGGCCAACCGCAGCAGTTGCCTTCGGTTCACGGAAAGTCCCCCTACTTGACTCACGGACAGCGTTATCGATTCTGTCGTGTTTGCGGCGAGAAAGCGAACAGTTCGGTCGGTCTCGAGGATGCTTCCCAGCTCGGCCTCAGGTTTGCCTGTAAGACTTCCGCTCATGGTTTCGGCATCGGCGGCTCTGTTACTGCTCGTCACAGCAGTACTCGGCATCGTGGCGCACCGCGTGGACGCGCGGGGGCAGGCGATGCTCGTTGCCGCGTCTTTGGCACATGTCCTCATGCTCGCCGCGGTGCCCGGCACTGCATTCGCGGCCGTGGCGTTCGGGTGGTGGGGGCTGGCGGCGGGCGCGGCTGTGGTGACGGGTGCCATTGCAACGCGGATTCCTCTGCACAGGCACCGCTCCCGGACGACGGCCGAAGCGCCGACTCTGACGGTGCTGCACGCCAATATCTGGCTGGGACAGGCCGATCTCGATGCGTTGGTTGCGTTGGTCGACAAACACCGGCCCGACGTGCTCACCCTCGTCGAGTTGACGCCCGAGGCCGACGCGGGGCTTCGCGGCAGACTGTCCGAGCTGTTGCCGCATGTGTACGTCAGTGCCGCCGCGGGCGGTGACGGGTCCGGTATCTACAGTCGCTTTCCGCTCGTCGACGAGCAGCGGCACGACGGTTTCGTGACCGAGCTGCTCTCGGCACGGGTGGAGATGCCGGGGCGGCCGCTGGTGTTCGCGGTTCATCCCGTGCCGCCGTGGCCACGGGAGCCGTCCGACTGGGTTCGCGAGCTCGCGCTGCTGCGTCAACTACTGGCCAAGATTCCCGTCGACGACGGTCCCGTGGTGGTGGCGGGCGACTTCAACGCGACGCAGGATCATCGGCGGTACCGAGATATGCAGGACGGTCGGTTCGTCGATGCCGCGGTGGCGAGCGGAGCCGGGATGCTCAGGACGTATCCGGCGCATACCTGGTACCCACCCGTCATCGCCATCGACCATGTTCTGGTGGCGGACATGGCGGTTCGTTCGGTCGAGGCCGTAGAGATTCCCGGCTCCGACCACCGCGGCATCCTGGCCCGGCTGCAGTTCCGGCACCAGTAACTCCGGCACTGGGTTCAGGGCTGCGCTGGCAACTGCTGCACCGACCACGTGTTGCCGTCGGGGTCGGCGAAGTACACGAACGTGCCCCAGCCCTCGTCCTTGGGTGGATCGATGGTCAGGCCGGCTGCGGTGAGGTGCTCGTAGGCCTCCTGGACGTTGTCCACGACCAACAGGATCCCGGCTCCTTTGCCCGGTTCGGCGTCGGTGATGCCCTCGCCGATCGCGATGGAGCAGGCCGAGCCCGGGGGAGTGAGTTGGACGTACCGGATACCGTCCCAGGGGCGAGCATCGTGGTCGGCGACGAAGCCGATCGAGACGTAGAAGTCCTTGGCGCGGTCCACGTCGGTGACGGCGAGGGTGACGAGTTCGAGCTTCATGGTGAGGTTCATGGAGCAATGATGAGCGCTATTGCGGACATGTTCGGTCCGCGGTGAACGAACACTTCGAGAAATATGCCCGACGCCTCGTCGGTTGAGATATCCGTGTTCTTCTCACTGCTCGACAGATCCCGCACGCGATCCGGTTTCGACGACGGCTCGGCGCTGCGGCATACCGTCGAACGAGCAGTGCATGCCGAGGAGATCGGATTGCACCGGTTCTGGGTGGCCGAGCATCACGGCGTTCCCGGCATCGCGTCGGGCGCACCGGCGGTTCTCGCCGCGGCGGTGGCGTCGCGCACCTCGCGCATTCGCGTCGGATCCGGCGGGGTGATGCTGCCCAATCATCAGCCGCTGGTCGTGGCCGAGCAATTCCTGATGTTGGAGTCCCTCTTTCCCGGACGGATCGACCTCGGTGTCGGCCGCTCCCTCGGTTTCACCGAACCGGTTCGGGCAGCATTGCGCAGTGAGCGGACCGACACGTTCGAGGCCGATATCGCCGAATTGCGTTCGTATCTCGACGGTTCGGGACCGGTGACTGCCCGGCCCGCTGTTCCGTCGCCGCCGGTGTTCGTTCTCGCGACCGGAGCCGGTCTCGAGGTTGCCGCTCGCGCCGGGCTTCCGGTCGTGGTCGGTGGACCGGTTCTCCAGCGTGACGATCCATTGGCGCTCTATCGCAAGCGCTTTCGGCCCACGCCATCGAATCCCGAACCTTACGTGGTTGTCTCGCTCGACGTGACCATCGCAGCGGACGCGGCCGATGCCCGCAGGCTCGCCGTGCCGGAGGCGTGGGCGATGGCCAGGTCCAGACGCGAGGGTGAGTTCCCGGCTCTGGAACGAGCGTCCGGGATCGACGAATCACAGTGGACGCCGCAGACGCGCAGCCGAATCGAGGCGTCGTTGGCGTCGAGCATCCTCGGCACGGCCGGGCAGGTCCGTCCTCGGCTGGAGGAGGTTGTCGAGCGCACCGGCGCGAACGAGATCATGGCCTCGACGTCGACGTACGATCGCGCCGAATTGTTCGACGCGGATGTCGCGTTCGCTCAGCTCGCGGGGGTGGCGGGCTGAACCGGTGCCGTCGCTGCGAGTGCTGCCACCAGGTCGCGCTGAATGTCGGTGATGGGCACGGTCGCGTCGACGACGGCCGACACCGGTAGCCGCAGCCTGCGGTCGGCCTCGGTGCGGAAGACCAGGCCGGTCTTGGGGGTGCTGTCGGCGGTGCTGGCGTACAGGATGGACCAGCATTGCGGGTTCTTGAGGAGTTCGGCGCTGGCGGTGTGATCGGACGCCACGGGTGGGCCGAAGCTCAGCGGCAGTGCACTGCGCTTCATCTCGCGCTCGATCACCCGGTGCAGCAGGATTTGCTCGCTCCGTTTGGGAAGTAGCAGGGGGTAGCCGGCGAGCTGGCTCAGGCTCGGGTTGTTCTCACCCGCCAGAGGATGGCCCTCGGGGAGGACGACGACGAGGTCCTCGGTCCACAGCTCGGTCACCTGTAGACCGGAGCGTTCGACGCTGCCGCGGATCAGCGCTACCTGGCAGTCGCCGGACGTCACCGCTTCGATCTGTTCTGCGAATCGTTTCAGGACGAAGTCGATCTCGGCGTCGGGATGGCGCTCGCGAACCGCGACGATGGCGGAGATGGCGTTGGCTGCGAACGTCATGTTTCCGGTCAGGCGCAGCTGATTGCGCTTGCGCGTCGTCAGTGCCAGGGCGGCCTGCTCGAGCTCCACCATGTGCCGGGCGATGGAGACCAATTGTGCTCCGACAACGGTCAATCGAACGGTACGAGAGGTGCGCTCGAACAGGGGCTCACCGATTTCTCGTTCCAGCTTGGAGATCTGCAGGCTGATCGCCGATTGCGAGACGTAGCAGCGTTCGGCAGCGCGAGAGAAGTTCAGTTCCTCTCCGACCGCGAGGAAGTACTTGAGCTGCCGCAGTTCCATTTCGCCATTCAATCATGAGTTCTACTCATAGATGCTATTTCAACTTCCGCGTTGATAGAGCATCTCGGTCGGAGTTTCATGGAGGTAGTTCTTCGCCCAGGGAAAGACTCGAGCCGAAAAGGAAAGTGCTGTGCAAACGTACGACGTCGTCATCGTGGGATCGGGATTCGGAGCATTGGCCGCTGCCAAGTCTCTGGGCAAGGCCGGTGTGACGTTCTCGCTGATCTCCAGCACCACAGAACACCTCTTTCAGCCGCTGCTCTACCAGGCCGCCACCGGAATGCTCTCGACCGGCGAGATCGCCCCTCCGATCAGACGCATCCTCGCGCAGTACGACTCGGCCGACGTGCGTCTCGGACGCGTCGTCGATGTCGATCCCGAAGCTCACCAGGTCACCTACGTCGGTGCCGGGCAGAGCCACACCATCGGCTTCGGTCGATTGATCGTCGCCACGGGTGCCACGCAGGCGTACTTCGGCCGTGACGAGTTCAAGGACCGCACGTTCGCGCTCAAGACCGTCGACGACGCGATCGCTCTGCGTGAGCAGATTCTCAGCTGCTACGAGACTGCGCACCTGACAACCGATTCGGCTGCTCGCAAGGAATTGCTGAGCTTCGTCGTTGTCGGTGCAGGCGCGACGGGTGTCGAGCTGGCCGGTCAGATCAGGGATCTCGCGCATCGCTATTTCGCCGGATCGTTCCCGGACATCGAACCCGACGACGTCACGGTGACCCTCGTCGACGGAGTCAAGGAAGTGCTGCCGGCGTTCGGCGGCAAGCTCAGTGCGTATGCCCGTACGAAGCTCGAGAAGTCGGGCGTCGACGTCGTCACCGGGGCCATGGTCACCGATATCGCCGACGACGTCGTGACGGTGCAGGACGTGGACACCAAGACCTCACGAACCTTTGCCGCCAAGACTGTCATCTGGTCGGCCGGCGTTCAGGCCAGCGAGCTGGCGGCCACGATCGCCGAGCGCACCGGCTGCGAGACCGACCGTGCCGGACGCCTTCTCGTGCACGACGACTTGACGGTCGGCTCGGCGAAGGACATCTACGCGATCGGCGACGTGACGTCGTTGCACAAGCTCCCCGGTCAGTCGCCGGTGGCGATGCAGCAGGGCAGGCACGTTGCCAAGATGATCATCGGAAAGGTCGACGCAGGAACCCCGTTCGAGTACACCGACAAGGGCAGCATGTCGATCGTCGGCCGATTCAGCGCTGTGGCGCGGCTGTTCGGCAAGGTCGACATGTCGGGACCGATCGCGTGGCTCATGTGGCTCGCGGTGCACCTGATGTACCTGGTCGGCTTCCGGAATCGGTACGTCGCGGTGGTGTCGTGGATGACCTCGTACATCGGCGACAAGCGACCGCACTTCCAGTACACCGACCACTCCGCCGCCACGATCGAACCGCGGGCCGAGGTCGCCGGCGAGAGCTCGGACGACGAGGAGCGCAACGCGGCCTAGGTCGCAATGCCGTTGCGGTAGGCCCAGATCACCACGTGGACTCGGGTGTTGACGTCGAGTTTGCGACAGATGTTGCTCACGTGAGTCTTGACCGTGCTCTGTTCTAGGTGCAGTGCCCGGGCGATCTCGTTGTTGCCCAGGCCCTGCGCCAACAGTTGCACCACGTCCATTTCACGCAGACTCAGGTCGTGTTGCGGTGCAACGGACGTGGGTGGGCTCGGAACGCCGCGGCGGGTGAACTCGGTCATCAGGCGCGGGGTCAGTCGAGGGGAGAGCACCGCGCCGCCGCCGGCGACGGTGACCACCGCGTCGGCCAGTTCGTCGGGATCGGTGTCCTTGAGCAGGAAGCCGGACGCTCCACTGTCGAGAGCTGCGAACACGTACTCGTCGAGGTCGAACGTGGTGACGACGATGACGCGAACGCTGTCGAACTGCGCCAGAATCTCGCGTGTGGCGGTCAGTCCGTCGCCGTTCGGCATCCTGATGTCCATCAGTACGATGTCGGGTTGCAGTGCCGACACCTGCTGCACGGCATGCCTTCCCGAGCTCGCGTGCCCGACGACCTCGATCTCGGGATGGCCGGCCAGGAACAGCTCGAATCCCTGCCGAACCACGGGTTGATCGTCCGCGATCAGTACGGTGATCATGCGTGTGACTCCATCACACCAGCACCGCGCAGAGAGATCGTTCCGCCGACGGGCAGTCGAGCGCGCACGGTCCACGTCGTTCGGTCCTCGGACAATCCGGCATCGAGGGTGCCGCCGAGCAGCGCGGCCCGCTCCCGCATTCCCGGAATGCCGAATCCCTGACCCGAGGGCTCGTGCGGTTCGGACTTGTCCGAGGTGATCGTGTTGGTGACGGTGACCTCGATGGCCGAGGATCGATTCGATACCTCGACGCGCACAGCGCAATTCGGCGCATGACGTCGGGCATTGGACAACGACTCCTGAACGATGCGGTAGCACGTCAGTTGCACGGCGCTGTCGGTATCGTCGCTGTCTGCCACAATGCTGATCGCGATGCGCCCGAACGAGATTCGAGACTGTTCGATCAGCTCGGCGATATCAGAGATCATCGGTTGCGGTGCACTGTCGGTGTTGGAACTGTTGTCGGTGTCGCTCGGGCGCAGGATGCCGACGATCTGGCGCAGGCTGTCGAGGGTGCGCTGGCCGTGTCCGATTGCGCCGGTGAGTAGTTCGCGTGCTTGCTCGGGGTTGCTCGTGATGAGCGTCTTCGATGCCTTGGCTTGGATGAGCATTCCGGTCAGGTGGTGCGCCGCGACGTCGTGGAGTTCGCGTGCCATGGTCTTTCGTTCGTTGTCCAGGGCCTCGTTCAGCCGTTGCCGGTGTTCGATTTCGGCTCGCCCGAGGGCGGCTTCGCTCTCGAGTTCCTGGGCTCGACCCCGTGCGATGTACTTGCCCAGTGCGATGAGCACCGTGTAGTTGATGACGAGGTTCACGATCTGCTCGGCGAGCACGCCGATCGTGCCACCTGGGCCGCCCGTGGAATCCGGGTAGGACAGCCGGGTGTCGACGCTGACCGCGATCTCGAGGATCAGCCCGACGGCGATGGGGGCGAACAGGCGTGGTCCGGAAACTCGAATTGCCAAGGCGGCGATGGCAAACCAGTACAGCGGGGTGAATCCGAGGGTTCGGTCCGGCAGAACCAGGATGAGCGCGATGCTGATGGCCACCACGGACAGGTATGCCGTGACCGGAAAGGATCGGCGAACGCACGTCACGCCGGTCATCGCCAGCAGGGCAACGACACTCGCTGCGATCAGGGGTGGGCTCTGGACGAGTTCGTCTCTGGTGTCGCCGACCATGCCGGTGGAGAGCTGGAATCCGGCGTAGACGAGCGTGGCCAGGAGCATCTCGATCGGCAGCACCACGGGACTGCGAGGTCGCCAGGACGGTCGAAGGGTGTGCAGCAGTCGGGAATCACCCAGCATCAGAGTCGACTCCGTTCTCCTGCCGCATCTTTCGTATTCTTCGAGCCCGCTGTCTTGGAACCCAGCACCCACAGCGGTCCGGTGACGAACCAGAAGAACGTGATGATGCCGAGTGGCTGGATCACGGTCTTCAGTGCTGCTGCTTGATCCGAGTCTGCCACGGTGTAGGCCAGTGCGTAGGTGATCACCAGAGCGATGGCCGCGGCGGTCAGCCACTTCACGAATCCCCGGATCTCGTTGCGGTAGGCCCGCGGACCGGTCTTCGGAGGCTTGATCGGTGCGGGTCCACCGGCGAATCGGTGCGCGAAGCGTACGTCGAGCCAGGCCACGGTGGAGTGCGCGAACACGACCGTCCAGCCGAGGTAGATGCCGGCGAGGCGGTGGGCGAATTCGACCTCTCCGCCGCGGTGCAGATCGAGTGCCACCGCGGCGACGAGGACGACATCGAGGACCGGGAGCAGAGCCAGGGTGACGGTGCTGGCGCGTCGCATGCGTGCCACGTAGCGCAGGCACAACCCGCCGATCACCAGAACCCAGAAGCCGACCTCGCAGATCGCGATCGTCAGCAGAATCGGATTGTCCATGGACCCGATCTCACCGCAGCCGAAGTGCGCGCGGTACCCCCGCGGAGGCGTCGTACCTGGTGGTTCTGCCGAAGGTACGACGCTGCGCTCCACCGAAAGTCGTAGCTCTACCGAAAGCCGTAGCTTCACCGAAAGTCGTGGAGCGTCGAGTCGGGCGATCGGCAGGCTAGGCTCGTCGCCGTGATGGACCTCGGCGCGTTGCACCTCGGAGCGCTCGGGCGTCAACCGAAGATTTTCTGGGTCTTCGTCGCTGTCGCTGTGGTCGCGGCAGGAGTCATCGTCGTGGAGTCACGCGCGTCCGGTCCTGCGGACTTCGCGTCGCCGGATACGCCTGCGTCGAGCGGGTTCATCGCGTCGAACTACGACCAGGGTGAGTCGTCGACCACGATTCCGGGGTGTGATGCCGTCGTCGTTCCCGAGTCCGGGGATTTTTCAGGGGCGTACTTCCGTCTCGATGGAGGACGCTACGACGACCCCCGCTATCCATGGTTCTCCGGGCGCAAAGCTACTGCGCTGTCCGATGCGCTTGTTTCTGCCTTGCCGGCCGAGACCGCCGTCGAATTCGCAGCACCCGGTACGTTCGCGTTCGGTGCCGAATCCGCGTTTCGATTCGGTCCTGTGCAAGGTCCCACGTCCGATAGCTCTGTCGGCGATGGTCCGACGGATGATCTGTCGATGTTCGCGAGCTCCACTGCCGCCGGGTTGCTGATTCGCAACGGCTCGGGTGCCGACGTGACCGTGACGATCTCGAAGTCGACTGCCGGTGTACCGCCCTGTGTCGGTGGCACTCTCGATCGCAGGCAGGTCGCGGCCGACGGTACGGTCGTGGACACGAAAGAGTCCACCAGCGAAGACGGTGGTAGAACAGCGGTGGTCAGGACGGCGACTGCTTACGCATCCGATGGAACGACGTTGCAGGCCAACGCAAGCCAGTTCGTGTCTTCGGACGAAGCAGTGTCCATGAACGACCTGATCTCCGTGGTGTCGTCGAGCGAGCTGCGAATCGATGCAGCGGTGCCGGGCGGAACCCGACTCCCTCCTCTGCCGTGTGACACGCGAGTTGGGTCGCAGGATGGACCAGCGGTGACTCGCGCCGACGCAGACCGTATCGGCCGCGCCCTGGACCAGGCTCGAATCCGCGCGCTTCGGGCAGTGATCGTGCTCGAGCAGCCGCTGGCACCGATGCAACGGAGTTCGTTGTCCCACGACTCGTTGTGTGCAGCCGGGACAATTCTGACGTCAGGATCTGAAGGTGTTGTGACCGTGGCGATCACGGGTGGACAGCCACTCCCGGAAATTCCCGACGCATATGACCCGATGGCTGATCGCTCGGTCGACACCGTGCGCCTGCCCGACGGATCGATGTCGGAGAGATCGAAGCGCGGCGTCAGGACCGTGACTGTGACCCGGCCGTCGGGCACTCGTGTCCGTATCTCGTCGACATCGGCGGGCGAGCTCGTCACGGTCGGCAATCTCGAGTCCATCGCGACGGCACCGGGCCTGGACCTGTGAGCTCCCGATGGCCGGTGTGGACAGCGGGAGCCGTGGCGTTGGCGACTGTCGTTGCTGCGGTGATCGTTGTCGCGCAGGACGACGGCCCGGCAATCGCGACTGCCCCCGCATGGACGACCACAGCTCCGCCGACGGTTCCGCGTGCGCCGGAAGTCCAGTGGTCCAGATCTGCAGAGGCCGTCTACGGCCGCGAATTCGCGCAGTTTCGTGATCCTGGTGCAGGCGGACGGCTCAACCCCAGCGCAGCGAGATTCATCGATGCGGGCGGGGTGTATATCGCTTCGGTGGGTCTGCCGGATCCTGCTACCGGGAATTTCGACGCTCCCGCGATGGTGGGCCTCGACGCAACGGATGGATCCACACTATGGCGGCGAGACGATCTCCGGGTGGAATCCTGTGCCGACCGGCCTTTGTCGGGATACCTCGTCTGCCTCTCCAGCACCGAGTCGGAAAATCCGGAATCGACGATTGTCACGGGGGACACCACGACCGGTGCTGGTCGCTCTGTTCGTGTGCCGCAACGTGTGTTGGCTGTGGGAACCGACGGGTTCTCGCTCTACTCGATCAGTTCTACTGTCACGCAAGCAGGTTACGAGGGAACGCGGCAGCTCGCCAAGGGTTCTGTGAACGATGTCGGGCGCGATTGGGTCACCGAACTTCCCGGCGAGGCCATTTACGCGGGTATGCCGGGGCCGGTCATCACCATCGACGGAAACTACGGCCTGGGCCGGTTCGGTTCGACGGCAATAGGATTCGACTCGGTCACCGGATCGATCACGTGGTACCGGGGTTATCCCGACAGTTGCGTGTCGCAACCTTTTCGGGTGCAACCGGCACTGGTGATCATGACCGAGGCGGTTTGTACACAGTCCCAGACGTACGCCGGTACCGTCGCGCTCGCCTCGGATGGTCGAACTGTCGCCAGATCTCCGCTGCCGGTGTATCCCTTCCTCGAGATCGACGATCCAACAGACCTGTCGCTGCCGATGGTCGTCGGTGACAGTGCGTTCGATCGGACGACCGGACAGTTTCTCTGGTCGAGCCCGCTGTTGGCGTCGACCAATGGCGTAGCTGTCGTCGGGGATGTGGTGATCGCACGTGCTCCCGGAACAGCTCATGTGACGGCACTGGATCTGAGAACCGGTTCGGTTCGGTGGGAGAACGATCCCGATGACTACTACCCGATCACGGCGTACGCCGACGGTCTCGCGTACTCCACCGTCGGCGGCACCGTGGATTCGATCGCGTTGGAAGACGGTACGACACGTCGGCGGTTGGAGATCGAGCCGACGCCGGACCCCTATGCAACGAATCGGTACCTGGCATCGTGGGTGATCGAATCCGGCGACCGTCTGGTGTATTCGTCCACAGCCACGATTGCCGTCGTCGACCGCGGTTAGCTGCTGTCGGTGCGCCTACAGTGGAAGTACGCATACAGGACATACGAAACAGGGAGTCCGACATGGCAGGCAAGAAGATCGACAGAGTGCACGCACAGTCCGCGTTGGAGACGGTTCGTGAGAATCCCGGCATCGCGTTGATTGCCGCCGCGCCCGCATTGGTGGTGCTGGCGGTGGTGTGGTGGCTGCTCGGGTTCCCTGCCGCGTTGATTCTGCTGATCGCAGCAGGCGGTGCCGGCTACCTGTACCTCAGGAACCGCTGATCACTGATCGGCGCGCGGGATGCAGAATTCGGTGATCGTGGCCGTCCCTGCTGCGAGCTCTGCCCAGGACGACTCCGTGGTGAGCACTGCTATCGCAGATGTGGGGAAGCGGTGCCGAACCTCACGGGCCACGTCGGTGTCGTCGTCGACCGCCAATTCGAGTGCGGTCCAGGGGATTCCGGGCTCATGCCCGACGACCAGCAAGGTCGATACCGTCACGTCTGTGGTGTTTGCACCTGCGAAGTACGTGTCGGCGAGGCGGATTTCGTCGATGATCTCGTCGGCGGATCCGCCGTAGATGTCTCGTTCGAAGCGGGTGGGAGCGTCGCCCAGACCGGTAGCGGCCAGGGTTTCGCGGGTGCGCAGAGCCGTCGAGCACAACACTGCGTCGACAGTGCCGACGTGTTCGGCGATCCAGGCTCCGGCGAGTGCCGCCTCGCGTTGGCCGCGCGACGCCAGAGGTCGTTCGTGATCCGGTACTCCGTCGGGGTAGCCGGATTTGCCGTGCCGCATCAGCACGAGGGTCCTAATGGTCGCCATGCCGTCCACCGTAAACGGTCAGGGCGACCGGATCGGGGAGAACGTTCACCGGTTCCGGGAAGACGAACTTGCGCATCGCCCACCATCGGAATGCGGTTGCCAGCAACGTGCCGATGATGGATCCGCTGACGAAGTCGGCGATGTTCTCGGTGAGGAAGGACACGTTCGGCGACCGCAGATCCAGCATGTAACTCGACACCCACAGCGGGAGCTGGTTGATTGCCAGGCCGGTTCCGGCGACGGCGAAGAACAGCGCTGCCTCGTGGTGACGACGTCGTCCGCCGCGCGCTGTGAACGACCATTCCCGGTTGAGGATGTAGGACACGATCGTCGCGATCAGCACGGCCAAAACGTTGGCCGTCACGGGCTTGTCCTGCAGGATCGTCCACTTCAGGCCGAAGAACAGGACGACGGTGACGACGAAGGTGATCGCTCCGACGATGAGGAACTTGAGGGCCTCTGCGTGCTTGACGAGGGGCTCCAGCCAGCGCTCGGGAACGTGGTCGGTGAGGCGGTCGGACACATGCATCCCAACGACGTTACCTCGAGTAAGGGGTTCGGCTCGCCGGTGAACGCTAGGCTCACGGCAATATGACTAGTGCCCGGTTGTCCGTTCTGGTCGTGTTCTTCGTCAACGGAGCGGTGTTCGCGAACTGGGCTCCGCGCATTCCGGAGATCCAGGACTCGCTGTCCATCGACGTCGCGACCCTCGGCCTGGCGCTGACCGGAGTCGGTCTCGGCGGGTTGGTGGCCGCACCTGTCGCAGCGGCGACGGTTCGACGGTTCGGCAGTCGGTGGGCGATTCTCGCCTCCGGTCTGCTGCTGTGCGCGGCGTTCGTGCTGCCTGCCGTGGCTGTGTCGTGGTGGACGCTGTTGGCGGCGCTGGTGCTTCTCGGCGGAGCGGACGCAGTGATGGACATTTCCATGAACGCGCAGGGCGTGCTCGTCGAGGAGCGAGCGGGGAAGTCGCTGTTGAGCAGCTTCCATGCAGCCTGGAGCGTCGGTGCCGTGGTCGGGGGAGTGACCGGCGCGGCCGCGGCCGGTATCCGGATGCCGGTGGCAGCGCACTTCGGGCTGGTCGCGGTGGTGTTGATGCTCGTTCTCGCTGCCGTCGGACGGGGTCTGGTAGGTCCGGAACCGGTGGTGCGCGACGATCACGAAGACCGAGCGCCGGGGCTCGTTCTCGCACGGCCGACGGCCGCACTCGCTCTGCTCGGGGCCGTGGTGCTGCTCGCCGGGCTCATGGAGGACTTTCCGCAGTCGTGGAGCGCTGTCTACATGACGACGGAAGAGGGTGCGGGCCCGGGTTCGGCCGGTATGGCGTTCGTTGCGTTCTCGGCCGCGATGTTGATCGGCCGGTTGGTCGGAGACCGAGTAGTCGATCGGTTCGGACCGTCGACGGTGCTGACCGGAGGCGCGTCGTTGGTGGCGGTGGCCTTTCTTGCCATCCTGGGGCTGTCGGTTCTGGCCGCGGATCTACCGATCCTGGTCATCGGAGCGTTCGCGGTTGCGGGCCTGGGCGCGAGCCCACTGTTTCCGATCGTCTTCAGCCTGGCCGGGCGGCTTCCCGGGGTGTCCTCGGCCGCGGCCATCTCGATCGTGTCGCTGGTCTCCCGGATCGGATTTCTCGTGGCACCCCTGGTCGTCGGTCGCGTCGTGGATGCTTCGGGCTTCGGCTCGGTACTGGGGGCCATTGCCGTGGCAGGCGTCGTCGTCGCGGTGATCGGGTGGTACTACGGCCGCAGATTCCCCGTCGACTCGACTCAGGACCGCGGTTCCAGATAAGTACGCAACAACCGCCGTACCTCGTCGCGGCACCCCGAAGAAGGGGCTGCTCGCGGAACTACGAGACGACATCGTCGGCACGAAAGATTCGAGCGATGAGTCCGAGCGTGACACTCGGCCGTGAGTGGCACCGCCGGTTCGTATCGCCGGGACGGTACTGAATTCTCGGCCCAGGCGTGATAAACAAGCTGTTCGGCGATCTGTATGGAGCGGAATGGTGGTGACCTGGTGACGACCGGTGTCGACGCGGGGCTCGCTACTCGCTCGCCTCGGCGTGGTCTGACCGCTGCAGGCACCACGGTGATGGTCCTGGGTCTGGTGGCCGGTTGGGTTGTCGTCTACTCGGTGAGCCTGATGGGCGCGCTGTGGCGCTTCCGTGAACCCGACGCGCCCGCCCCGACGCTCTCGATGGGGGATCAGTGGGCCGATCTCGCGGTCGGTGCAGCGCAGGTGGTGGTGGGAGCGGTGGCGATCGCCCTCGTGTATTTCGTTCGACGTCGGAAGCTGCCTGCGGTGTGGCCGGCCCGCAGTGGCACCGCGCGCAAGGCGGCGCTCACCTGGTGTGCCGCGATCGGTGCCGCCTCTGCTTCGCTGCTCGTGTTGTCTCGCCTGGACATCGTCCGCTTCAGCTTCTCGGTTCCTGCCTCGGTCGAGTCCGATTGGCTCGCAGTGGTATCAGCGCTCGCCGTGGGTCTACGCGAAGAGCCGATCCTGGTGGCGTTGCCGGTGTTGCTACTGGTGGGCCGACTCCCGATCTGGGCGATCATGGCGCTGTCGGCCACGATGCGAGGCCTTCTCTACATGTACTTCGGTGGAGGCGGGTTTCTGTGGGCGCTGTGCTGGGGTGCCGCGGCGGTCTGGGTGTTCTACCGCTACCGGCGACTGTGGGTGTTGATCGCCATCCACGGACTGGTGATGAACATCCAGGTATTGGATCGCGTGATTCCGTCCGAGAATGCGGCGACCGTCCTGCAGGGGATCAACATTCTGATCCTGTTTGCAGCGCTGTTGTGGTGGCTCGCCCCCCGGGCGCTGGAGGCGTTCCTGCCGAATACGGTGGCCGTTCGGTACGGCGATGCGACCGTCGAGACGACTCCGATGGTGGCCGAGGTGGTCCTGAACCCCGAGAAACTCGATCCCGACGAGTCCCGACGAGAACCGCCCGTCAAGCCCTGACCATGCGGGCTTCGAGGCACTCCCAGATCGGGTCGAACTTCTCGGTGCCGTCCAGCTCGAATCGATGCTTGCGATAGAACGCCACCGCGCGATCGTTAGCCGCTGCCACCCACAGATATGTGGATGCCTCCCGGTCGATCACGGTGGTCATGAGTTGTGTTGCGAGGCCGGTGCCGTGGTGCTCGGGCACAACGTTCAGTGACCACAGTTCGGTCGACGCCGGCGGATCGAGGTCGCGTGGTGGGCCGCCGGTGGCGAAACCGACGATGCGTGAATCGTTGGTGTCGACTGCGCATCGGGTCCGCACACCGCGGCTCGACTCCTCGTCGCGGCGGGCGATGATCTGCTCCCATCGTTCGATGCGATCGCGAGGGCGTATCGCATCGAGCTTGGCACTGTTCATCATTCCCGCGTACGTCGCCTTCCAGATCGCCACGTGCGCTGCGCCGAGCTGTTCTTCGTCGCCCGGGCGGATGTCACGGATCGTGTATCTGGCCACCGTTGCAGTTATACCGATACGACTCGAATAGTTCTCGGAATTTCTTGTCGGACCCCTCTCGTATCATCGAATTCATGTTCGATACCGGGGGGTGGGGAGCGGCGGAGACGCCGCTGGTCGATGACTGCATTGCGGGGTTTCTCGACGTCATCGCACTCAACCGTGTCAACGAGAATCTCGCTCGAGCGGCCACCGTGCTCGCGTACTGCGATGTTCTCGAGATGCGCCTCGAGGCAGCCGAAGCTGCCGGCGGAGATCCGGGCGAGACCGTCCGCGGTGCCCTGTGCGATCTGGCCGTGACGATGACCGGAACGCGTCGTGATGCGTCGGTGGTGCACGATGTCGCGGAGCGTCTGCATCGAATGCCGTTGACCGCCTTGCGTTTCGTGACCGGCAGCTTCGACTGGTCGACGGTGGTCACCATCACCTCGGTGCTGCATCGTGCCAGTGACGAGACGATCGCGAAGATCGAATACGAGGTCTGTGCCTCGGGTGGCCGAATGCGTCCGCAGGCGCTACGCAATCGGATCTGGCGGCTGTGGATGAAGGCCGATCCGGTCGGTGCCGAAGCTGCCCGCGAGACCGCGAAGTCCGAGGAGGTCGGCGTGAGGATCGACCGCACCGGTCCGGGCGGGATCGCGTCGCTCATCGCGAAGATCACCGATCTCGAAGCAGCGGAAGCGGATGCCCTCATCGTCGAGATGGTCGGGACGGTCTGCAAGGGCGACCCACGATCGACGGGCACGCTGCGGGCCGCGGGTCTGATGGCGTTGCTGCACGGCGAGCATTCACTCGCGTGTCAGTGCGATCGCGGCGACGACTGCCCGGTGGCCGGCGCTGTCGACGACATTCCTCCTCGGCGCGGGCATCTCCTCCAGATCGTGGTGGCGGTGGAGACGCTGCTGGGACTGTCCTCGGAGCCCGCGACCCTCGCCGACGGGACACCCATCGACCCCGAAGTGGCGCGCATCGTTGCCACGGACGCGAAGTGGCAGGCCCTGCTGACCGAGCTGGTCGAGATGCTGAAGCCCGAACGAACAAGCAGGGGCGACGACGGATCGAACGATGATGGTCGGGACGATAACGGCCCTGACGGTGGTGGGCTGGACGGTGGCCCGGACGACGGTGACCCGGACGACGGTGGTCCGGATGGCGGTGGTAGGGATGGCGGTGGCCCGGACGACGGTGGTTCAGACGGTGGCGGTCCTTCGCACTCCGGCCGCGGGCAGTCGCCCCGTGACTGCGGCCCAAGTTCCGGTGATTCCGGCCCCGACCATGCCGACTCCGTCGGCGGCGATGGGTCGGGTTTGCAGTCGAGTTCGTTCGGACCGTTCTCGACGGTCTCGTCGTCGTTGTTGCGTCGGGTGGTCGGCATGGGTCGGGTACGAGGTGCCGCCCAGCTTCCGTCCGTGCGTCTTGTGGGTGCCCACTGCCTGCCATCTGCAGTCCCGCTACTGGGGGAGGAGTCTGTCCGCGATGGGCTCGTCGCACGGTGGCTTGCCTGGATTGCCGAACGGCCCGAGCGTGCTCGCGGCATCTTTCCCGACGGTCATGGCGGCGAGTCCGCTCCGTCGCGGTCGGCGGTGACGTATCGGCCGGGTGCCCGCGTCGCCGCGTTCGTTCGTGCTGCGTATCGCACGTGCACTTTCCCGAATTGCGACGTGCCGGCGTCCCGGTGTCAGATCGATCATCTGGTTCCGTTCGATCACGACGATCCCGAGCGGGGCGGCTGGACGATCGTGACCAATCTTCAGCCGGTGTGCGTGTTCCATCATCAGGCCAAGACCTCGGGGGCGTGGTCGGCGGTGATGCTCGCAGGCGGAGCGATTCTGTGGTCGAACTCCCTCGGTCTGCGCAGAGTCACGGTGCCGGAGATGTCGATCGCGACTCCCCGCGCATCCCGCCGACGCCGAAGGGGCTCGTCCAGGCCGGGAGCGAGCCTGCTCGAACCCACCCGCTGGGAGCTCGAGTACGGCGGGTGTACACCGCCGACTCTCGACGACTATCGCTCTGCGACAACGGATATCGACCGAAGAAGGTTGGCGGAGAAGCGGCGGGCCTACCTCGAACACTGTCGCGTCGTCCATGCACGCGTTCGATACGACCGCTCCCGATACGACCCGCCACCCTTCTGAACAACACCCGTGCCGGTGTGGCACAGGCCGCTGGCCTGCTACCTTGAACGCCGTTCAAGTCTCTGGGGCAGTTCGCCGCCCCACTCCTCGAGGAGTCACCCGTGTCAGATGTCGACAGCAGTACTCGCCAGCCGAGCCGTAAGGTCGGGCGAATGAACGTCTCCGCCCGCGACATGGCGCAGATTGCGGTGTTCGCAGCACTCATCGCCGCGCTCGGCCTGCCGGGATCGATCACCGTCGGGTTCTCGGGCGTCCCCATCACTCTGCAGACCCTCGGCATCATCCTGTCGGGCGCGATCCTCGGACCACGCAAAGGCACGGCCGCGGTCCTGGTGTTCCTCGCGCTGACGATGATCGGTCTGCCGCTGCTGGCGGGCGGGCGTACCGGTCTCGCCGCCATGGCCGGACCGACCGTCGGCTACCTCATCGGGTGGATTCCGGCCGCATTCCTGATCGGCCTGCTCACTGCGCGCATCCTGCCCAAGTACTCGATCGCGCTCGGCCTGCTGATCAACGCGGTCGGCGGAATCCTCGTCGTCTACGCATTCGGCATCATCGGGCTCGTTCTGCGCACGGACGTCGGACTCTGGGCCGCCATCACGTCCAACGGACCGTTCCTACCGGGAGACATCGCGAAGGTCGTCGTCGCCACCGTCGTCGCCAAGAGTGTCCACCGCGCGTACCCGGGCCTGATCAAGGCGTGACTCTCACGCTGGGAGGTCGAGGCCGCGACAACGACACCGCCATCTCCTGGGCGGGTCGCACACTCACCTACGCCGAACTCGACGCAGCGGTCGAGCAGTGGCCTCACCTCCCGGTGCACGGCGATCGATCCCACGACGCGTCAGCGCTCGATCTGCCGGAGGCCTTGATCTGCGTCTTCGCGGCGGCGAGGCAGGGCAGCGCCGTCCGAGTGGAGGACCCGGTCGCCCGTCCCGAGCGCCCTGCGCACACCGATCCCGACGCGTTCCTCCTGGTGGCGACCTCGGGCTCCACCGGCCGCCCGAAACCGCTCGCTCGCACGGTCGCGTCGTGGGTCGACAGCTTCCCCGAGTTCACCGACATCTCCGGCATCCGACCGACCGACACCGTACTGATCACCGGACCGCTGCACGCCACGATGCACCTGTTCGCCGCGGTGCACGCACTGTGGCTCGGGGCATGCGTCACCGACGACGCTGCGCAGGCCACTGCTGTCCATGCCGTGCCTGCGGTACTCCGTGACGTCCTCTCCCGGATGCCCCATGCGCGAGTTGCCGTCGCTGCCGGGAGTGGCCTCGATGATGCCGCCGCGCAGACGATCTCGGCACAGAACCCCTCGACGCAAGAGATCAGGCTGGTCGAGTACTACGGCTCGGCGGAGCTGTCACTGGTGGCGGCGAGGGTGGTGGGCGAACACTCGTCACTGAGACTGCTTCGGGACGTCGACGCACGCACCGAGGACGGGTACCTGTTCGTTCGTTCGCCGTACGCTGCGCTCGGTGCGCGCGGTTGGTTCGGCGTCGGTGATCTGGCCGAACTGAACGGCTCCGAACTCCTCGTCCACGGTCGCGGGGATGCAGCGATCAACGTGGGCGGAACCACCGTGATCGCCGAGGACGTGGAGAACATCCTGACCGCACTCGACGGCGTCCGAGCTGCGGCAGCGATCGGCACACCACACGCGGTTCTCGGCGAAACGGTCTCTGCTGTCATCGAACTCGACGGAACCCGCGACCTCGACCTCGTGCGCGCCGACGCTCGCGCAATCATGGCCAAGGAAGCACTGCCGCGACGCTGGACGGTGGTGCAGCAGTTGCCCCGTACCTCCAACGGCAAGATCGCCCGAAGGGCCCTGCTGTGAATGTCGCTCCTGTGAATGTCCCCGTTATCGTCGCGGCGAAACGTTCGGCAATCGGTATCGCCGGGCACGGCTTCGCCGATGTCACCGCCCCGAACCTCGCCGCGCCGGTGCTGAAAGCTGTTGCAGCTGAGATCGGTTCGCTCGAAATTCCGATCGACGACGTGATTCTCGGCAACTGTCTCGGTCCCGGCGGCGACGTTGCACGGGTCTCGGCGCTGCTCGCGGGCCTCGGTGTCGGCGTTCCCGGCGTCACCGTCGATCGGCAGTGCGGATCCGGGCTCGACGCGGTGGCGCAGGCCGCGTCGCGTATCCGCAGCGGCGACGAGACGCTGATACTGGCCGGTGGCGTCGAGTCTGCCAGCACCAGCCCGTGGAGATTCTGGCCACCGGTCGACGGCGGAGAACCCGTCCGCTACACCCGAGCGCCGTTCGCTCCGCCCGGCTTCGCGGACCCGGACATGGGTGTGGCAGCGGACGACCTCGCGCGAATCCGAGGTATCGGGCGCGAACGCCAAGATGCCTACGCTGCACGGTCGTTCGCGCGCGCGGCGGCCTGCGATTTCTCGGCCGAGATCGTCACGGTGAACGATGTCGCAACCGACGAGCGCATCCGCCCCAACATGACTGCCCAGCGGCTCGGCAGACTGCGCCCCACGTTCACCCCAGCCGGCACGTTCACCCCAGCCGGCACCGTGACCGCGGGCAACTCGTGCGGAATATCGGACGGCGCAGCAGTTCTGGCCGTCACCACGGCCGAGCGCGCAGCCGGGATGCCGGCGTTGCGCATCCTCGGCAGCGCGGTCGCAGGGTCCGACCCGGCTCTTCCGGGACTGGGTCCGGTGCCGGCGATCGAGAAGCTGCTCGCCCGCACCGGGGTGAGCCTCGCCGACATCGACACCGTCGAGATCACCGAGGCTTTCGCGTCGGTCGTGCTCGCGGTCTCGGATGAATTGGGCCTCGACGAGGGCCGCATCTGTCCGGAGGGCGGAGCCATCGCGATGGGGCACCCGTGGGGCGCGTCGGGCGCAATTCTGCTGGTACGGTTGGCCTCTCGAATGCTGCAACCCGGGGGCCCGGCACTGGGCCTGGCGGCCTGCGCCATCGGCGGCGGGCAAGGAATAGCGATGCTGGTGGAACGAGCGACATGAGCAGGGTTACATGAGCAGGGTCATATGAGCACAGTCAAGTTCGAGAACATTTCGCACTCGTTCGGGGAACGGCAGGTGCTGCACAGCATCGACCTCGAATTCGACGAGCGCCGAATCGGCATCATCGGTTCCAACGGTTCGGGCAAGTCGACGCTCGCGCGGATGATCAACGGTCTGATCAAGCCCGATACGGGCCGCGTCACGGTCGACGGCGTCGATGCCGCGAAGAAGGGGGCGCAGGTTCGCAAGAAGGTCGGTTTCGTGTTCACCGATCCCGATTCCCAGATCGTGATGCCCACTGTCGCAGAGGATCTCGCGTTCTCGCTCCGCAGGTCCGGTTTGAGCAAGGCCGAGGTGGCCGAGCGTGTGGAAGAGATTCTCGTCCGCTTCCGTCTCGATCAGCACCGCGACCACCCGGCGCACCTGCTCTCCGGTGGACAGAAACAACTGCTGGCGATCGGTGCCGTCCTCATTCGACGACCGGAGGTGGTCGTTGCCGACGAACCGACGACGCTGCTCGATCTGCGCAACGGACGCGTCGTCGCGCAGGCTCTGGATTCCATGGACCAGCAAGTCATCGTCGTGACCCATCAACTGGCACTGCTGGACAGCTTCGAGCGCGTCATCGTCATCGACGACGGCCGCATCGCGTTCGACGGCACCCCCGCCGCCGCGGTCCCGGCCTACCGGGAGCTGATCGGATGATCGGTCTCTACCGGCCCGGCACCTCGCTGCTGCACCGGATGAGCCCGGGATCGAAGCTGCTGGCGCTGATCTTCGCGATCTTGGCGACGGTGATCTTCGCGCGTACTCCGCTCGAAGTGGGTGTGGTGGCGCTGCTGGTCGCGGCATTGTTCGCGGTGGCCCGCATTCCGGCGAAAGTTGCACTGGCGCAGCTGCGTCCGGTGCTGTGGATGTTGTTGATCATCGGCGTGTTCCAGGTGATCATCACCACCTGGCAGCGCGCCGTTGTGGTGTGCGGGGTGCTGGTGATCTCCGTTGCTCTGGCGGCTCTGGTCACCCTCACCACCCGGGTGACCGACATGCTCGATACCGTCACCCGTGCGCTCGGCCCCGTCCGACGCTTCGGCGTCGATCCGGATCGCATCGGACTGCTCTTGGCCCTGGCCATTCGATGCATCCCGCTGCTCGCGTCCATCGTCCAAGAGGTGTCGCAGGCCCGCAAAGCACGCGGACTGCAGTGGTCGATGACGGCGCTGGCAACGCCGGTCCTGGTGCGTGCCCTCCGCACCGCCGACGCGATGGGAGACGCCCTCGTCGCCCGCGGTGTCGATGACGACGGTGTCGATGATGACGGTGTCGATGATGACGGTGTCGATGATGATGACCACAAGTGAGCTCCTCGCCGCCCGAATAGCGCAGCATTCCGACCGTCGCGGGTCGGCCGTCGTCGACTCGACCGGGGAGATCTCCTACCGGGAATTCTGGGCTCGGGTGACACGCGCGGCGACCGCAGTGGCAGGGATGCGTCGTATCGCGGTACTGCCGACGTCGGATATCGGGTCATTGGTGGTCGTCGTCGCGGCGATGCATGCCGGGGTGAGTGTCGTTCTGCTGCATCGACATCTGCTGGCTCATGAATTCGCCGATGTCACGGCGGTGTGCGAGCCCTCGCTGATTGCCGCGCATCCGCGTCAGCATGCGAGATTGCGTGGTTGGGGCGCAGTCGACGTGTTCGCACCCGAGGACGTGGCTGCCGACCCGACCGCCGCCATCTCCACTCCCGCAGCGAATTCCGAGTTGCTCGTGGGCGTAACCTCCGGAACCACGGGCCCGCCCAAGTTGTTCGTGCGCAATCAGGCGTCGTGGGCTGCCACGCTGGACCGCTCCGACGCACTGTTCGATCTGGGTCCAGGCGATCGGGTGTCCGCACCCGGCACCCTCGATCACACCCACTTTCTCTACGGTGCGTTGCACGGGCTGACCCGGGGTGCGACGGTGGACCTACGCAAGGCGCCGGTCGCTCTCGAAGATGCTCCGACACATCTGTATTCGGTACCGACCATCGCCTGGGACATCGCTCGCTCGGGAGTGCGATCGGACAGTGTCCGCGAGGTGCTCTCGTCTGCGGCGCGATGGCCGCAGTCGGGTCGAGCGGCACTGGCGAGAGCGCTACCGAAGGCAACGACGACGCACTTCTACGGGGCGTCCGAGCTCAGTTTCGTCTCCTACGACCGAAGCGAAATCACAGGCACCGAGGTCAGCGGACAGCTGTTCGACGGGGTCGAGGTCGAGATCAGGGACGAGCTGCTGCACGTGCGCAGCGACATGCTGTTCGACGGCTACCTGAGCCGAGTGGGAGGCCACACGACCCTGACGAACGGGCCGGTCGACGGGTGGATGACCGTCGGCGATCGCGGCAGTGTCGAAGAGGGACGACTGGTCTTGCACGGCCGCGACAGCGAGACGATCGTTCGAGCCGGACTCAACGTCGAGCTGGCTCCGATCGAAGCGGCACTGTTGTCGATCCCCGGTGTGCTCGAGGCCGGGGTGGTCGGCTTGCCCCACGACCGAACCGGTGCGGAGCCAGCGGCCGGAGTTGTTGTTGCGCAAACCGATCCGATATCCGTGGATCGGATCCGCCGCCACCTACGCACCGTGCTGCCGGGTCCCAGCCTGCCGGTGGTGATCGCCGTCGTGGATTCGCTGCCCCGCACACCACGCGGCAAGCTCGACCGTCACGCCTTGGGTGCAACCTTGGCCACGGTCCGGAGCGTCGGCTCGCCCGATGCTCCTGTGACGACGAACCAGACGGTCAACGCGCCGCCGTCGTAGCGGTGGCGCAGAGTGACGCGTTCACCCGCCAGCACCGGGGTCAGGTATTCGATGACGGCGCGGTGCGGTGCCGCGGCCAGCTCCGGCACGTCCACCAGCAACTCCTCGATCGCATGCCAGTATGCGGCGTTGTTGAGGTGGTTGAACGGGTCGATATCGGTTGCGCGCAAGGGGAACTGAACGTCCCCGTGAGATTCCGCCGGCACCGGCTCGGTCAGCCATGCCTTCCAGCGCAACCGGTGTTGATCGGTGGTTCGCGCCAGCATTTCCAGGGCACCGTCGCTGATGCGGGTCGGCATTCCGGTGTCCTTGCTGATGTTGATCCAGAAGCCCTCGGTCTCGATGCGTCCACCCTTCGGTGTCGTCAGTGCCACCCGCATGTTGGACCATCGGGTCGACATCGAGGAACACCAGCGCCGCATGTGCACTCGGTCCGGGAAATGGATCGGCTCGAATACATCGATGACGGTGCGCCGCACGATCCACATGGGATCCGTCTTGCCCAGGGGAGTGGCGTCGAGGTTGTCGGTACCTATGTCCTGCAGGTAGCGGGCAACGCCGTCGAACCGTAGTCGGTTGCTCGGATCGATGTCGCCGGTCCGCACCGGCCAGTTGGTCTCGAAGCCTTCACCGGGCGGCGGCTCCGGTGCCAGTTCGTCGTCGAAGCCGGCCGGTTCCACGCGTGCATTGGTCACGACCGCACTGTACGCGCGCACCTAGACGATGTGACGGGCGCGCATACCGTCGAACACCGGTGCCACGCGCACCACGTCCCCGGTGGTGGGAGCGTGCACCATCTGGCCGTTGCCCATGTAGATCGCCACGTGGCCCGGCCCGGCCGGTCCGAAGTTTCCGAACAGCAGATCGCCCGGTTGCGCGAGCTCCATAGGGATCTCGGTGCCCACGTTCCACTGAGTTTCCGAGGTTCGGGGCAAGGTGACCTTTCCTCCCGATGCCTTGTAGAGGGCATACGACGTCAGGCCCGAGCAGTCGAATCCGCCGCCGGACGGTCCGTTGATGTTTCCGCCGCCCCATACGTACGGCAGTCCCAGGTAGTCCATCGCCAGCTGCACCGATCGGCCGCCGATTCCGGTGAGGTCGAGTCCGGCGAACGGGGTGAGGATGGCGGCGAACTGCGCTTCGGTCGCTCTGATGCGAGACACGTACGGCTTGGTCTGAGTCTCGTAATCGACTGTGCCCGAGGGCATACCGCCCGATCGCAGTACAGCTCCCGCGCCTGCGTTGTATCCGGCCAGGGTCAGATCCAAGGTGTCACCGGACACCTTGCCCTCGCGCTTCCAACCGTCGACCTGTCCGTAGATGTCGCACAGCAGTGTGCCCGACGCCATCACCGAATCACCGATGCTGTTGACGTCGGTGACGCCGTTGCCGTCGTAGTCCTTGCCGTATGTCGCCCACGTGCCGGGCATGAACTGCCCCGGTCCCTGCGCGCCGGTGCTCGAGACCGGAGCAGTGGGGCCGTGCCGAAAACCGTTCTCGGCGGCATACAGTGCCGCGATGGTCGTCGCTTTGACGCCGCCGCAGATGTTGCCTGCCTTCTGCAGCCACGGCACGAAGGCGGTGATGGCTCCCACCGCACCCAAACCGATCGAGCCCACATTGATTCCGGTGAACGTGGCGGGTTGACCGGGAAACAGCGCGCGCCTGATGGCCTCGGCCGACGCCATGAACGCGGTCTGGGTGGCGATATCGGCGGCGGTGTACGTACGGCCGGCGAATTGAACGGCACCGGCCCCGAGTGCGGCTGCGGTGGTGGACACCGCATTCGAGGAGAACACACTGAACGGCAGTGGCGTGGAGGGGGAGCCGGCAGCAGCTACGGCCGCGGCTGTGGTGGCGGCCAGTGCATCTCCCGGCGCGGTCGGCACCGCTGCCGTATCGCCGGCTGCTGTGCCGGCTGCTTCTGGGTCGCCGGCTTCTGTGCCGACTGCTTGGATGTCTTCCACCGTCGGTAGGTCGGGGAGCATCGGTTCGGCGGCGGTGTGCAAGCCTTCGGCGGCGTCGGAGAGGGTGCGATCGGCGATGTCGGCGGCCGGTTCGGGCATGGTGCCCAGTAGTTCGGTCCACTGATCGCTCATCGTCTTCGCCTGATCCTCGGCGTTGGCCGCGATCTCCGCCGCCTGATCCTGCACCGCCTGATCGGGAATCGGAGCCGGGGCATCGGTTCCGGCGACTACACCGGCGGCTGACACGATGACGGCAACGATGACTGCGAATGGATCGCCTGCCATGTATGGACTCCTGCTACTCGAACGATCTTCCCCGAGCCAGGAGCTGTGATCAGTCTCACTCGGGTGCTGCACCCATCATGCACGGTGCAGACGTTCGACTCATGAGTTTTGCGAAACTGTCAGAGCAGGGATGCCCAGTAGTCCGAGAAGCGGATTCCGATGAGCGCGACGACGATTGCGTACCACACCGCGAGCAGCGTCCAGCGCCATTCCAGGAAGAGGCGGCCGACTGTGCCGCCGTTGTTCGGGCCGGAGCCGACCAATCGGCTCAGAGCGAGCACGAACAACGGCATCGTCACCGCCCACACCACCATGCAATAGGGGCACAGGGCATTGATCTCGTACAGGCTCTGGAAGATCAGCCAGTGCACGAAGACTTCGCCGAGCAGCAGGCCTGCACTCAGTCCGAGCCAGAACCAGTGGGGCAGTTCTACGCGGCCGAGCCAGAGCACCCCGGCGACGAGCGCCACCGAGAACGCGGCGATGCCCAGGATGGGGTTCGGAAAACCGAAGAGCGCCGCCTGTTTCGTCACCATCACCGAACCGCACGAGAGCACCGGATTCAGGCTGCACGACGGGACGTACGACGCGTCCTCGAGCAGTTTGAATCGCTCGACCGTCAGCGTCAGCGCTGCGAGTAACCCGAAAGCGCTGAACAGGGTGAAGACAGCGGCACCTGCGCGGGTTCTCATGTCGATTACCGGATGCTGCTCAGTTACCGGCTGCTGCAGCGGCAGCGAGGATGTTCTCCGGCGTCGGGTTGGAGATGTCGGTGCCGTTGACGCGCACGTTCGGCGTTCCGTTGATGCCTTCGCCGAGGACCGACTGCGTCTGGGTGGTGACCCAATCGGTGTAGCTGCCGGCGGTGATGCACGACGCGATGGCGGGGGAGTCGGCACCTGCGGAGGCGGCGATCGCGACGAGCTCGTCATCGGTCAGTCCGGTACCGCCTTCGGACGGCTGCTGCTCGAACATGGCGGTGTGCCAGCTCATCCAGTTGTCGCGGTCGTTCTCGGCGACGCATATGGAGGCACCGGCCGCGCGGGTCGAGTACATGGTCCCGTTCGAGAACCGGTCGAGAATGGAGATGGGGCGGTAGTCGACGGCGACGTTGCCTGCCTCGGCCAACTGCTGCAGCGTCGATCCGCTGATGGACTCGAAGTTCTTGCACGCCGGGCACTGGAAGTCCTCGACGACGCTGACGACGGTGGTGGCGTCGGGGTTGCCGAATCGGATGGCACCGTTGTCCGTCAAGGTCGTGGGGGTGAGCTGGGCCCCGGTCGCGCCGGAGCCTGCCGCGGACGATGCATCCCCCGACGTCGAATCCTTGTTGACGATGAAGAGGGCAATTGCCGCCACGAGCGCTATCAGAACGACTGCGACGACGACCTGAACGAGAGTCCGACGATTCTTGTCGCCGTTCTGCATGGCCTTGATGTCTTTGGAGACGTTCTTGCTCGTGTTCACGGCGACCAGTTTAGGCAGTCGATCCTGAGCGTCGGATGAGAGCTGCGTCAGATGAGAGCAGCGAGGCGCTGGATGGCGAATCGGTATCCGTCGATCCCGAGTCCGGCGATGACGCCGCTGGCGATGGGGGAGACGAAGGAGTGGTGCCGAAACTCCTCGCGGGCGTGCACGTTGGAAATGTGCACCTCGATGATCGGTACCTCCGGGATGACGAGTGCGTCGCGCAGCGCCACGGACGTGTGCGTCAACCCGCCCGGGTTGATGACGATGCCCGACGCCACCCCGCGGGCCGCGTGGATCCAGTCGATGAGCTGTCCCTCGTGATTGGACTGCTCGGTCTGGACGGTGAGTCCGTGCTCGGCGGCGGTCTTCTCGCACAGGGTGACGACGTCGGCGAGGGTGGCGTGGCCGTAGACCTCGGGCTGCCGGGTTCCGAGCATGTTCAGATTCGGACCGTTGAGCACCAACACCTGCTTGGCCATCGCGCCACTCCTTTTCTTGCTTCGGGTACTACTGCCTGCTTCGGGTACTACCGGCTCCGACTATTCCACAGCGTGGTTGACACAATCGTCCGGTGAGTACTGGCAAGACGGTCTGGGTGGTGTGGGGCATCGGTGTCTTCGCCTACATCATCGGAGTGCTGCATCGAACGTCGTTCGGCGTCGCCGGACTGAGTGCGGCGGATCGGTTCTCGGTGTCGCCGTCGCTGCTGTCGTCGTTCGTGGTGCTGCAGGTGATCGTGTACGCGGGGATGCAGATCCCGGCCGGGGTGCTGCTGGATCGCATCGGTTCGCGGAAGATGATCGCCGCAGGCGCGCTGATCATGGCGTCGGCGCAGATCACGTTGGCGCTGACGGAGTCGCTCCCGGTCGCGGTGGTCGCACGCGCGTTCGTCGGCGTGGGCGATGCTCTCACCTTCATCTCGGTGCTGCGGTTGGTGCCGGTGTGGTTCACGCCGCGGCGAGTGCCGATCGTCTCGCAGCTGACCGGTCTGCTCGGCCAGCTCGGCCAGGTGCTCTCGGCGGTCCCGTTCCTCATCCTGTTGAACGGACCCGGTTGGACGTTCGCGTTCGGTAGCGCAGCGGCGCTCGGGCTCCTTGCACTCGTACTGGTTCTCGCGCTCGTCAGAGATCGCCCCGACGACGGAGCTGCCCCCGCGTTCGAGCCGACGACGCTTCGACAGACCCTCGTCTCCATTGCGGACGTGTGGCGACGCCCCGGCACCCGGCTCGGCTTCTTCTCCCATATGGGTACTCAGTTCTCGATCACGGTGTTCGCGTTGCTCTGGGGTGTGCCGTATCTGACGTCGGCACAAGGGCTGTCGGCGTCAACGGCCGGAGCGTTGCTGACGGTGTCGGTGGCGTCCGCGGTGGCGTCGGGCATCGTGGTGGGTGTTCTCACCGGGCGGTACCCGATGCGACGGTCGTGGCTGGTGCTGGCGATCATGGTCAGCAACGCGACCATGTGGGCGATCGTGTTGGCATTGCCCGGGCCTGCTCCGCTGTGGTTGCTGGTGCTGCTCGTCGTGGTGATCTCGGTGGGTGGCCCCGGTTCGGTGATCGGTTTCGACCTCGCCCGCACGTTCAATCCGAGCGCCAATCTGGGGACGGCGCAGGGGATGGTGAACATCGGTGGCTTCCTGGCGTCGCTGTTGGTGATCGCGGCGATCGGATGGATTCTCGACGCGATGGGTGGTTACACGTTCGACGGCTTCCGGGTGGCGTTGCTCGCGCAGTTCCCGGTGTGGATCATCGCGATCACCGGGGTTCTGTTGACGCGGCGCAAAACTCGTAGGGTGCTCGCTGCCGAGGGCATTCACCCGCACACGATGCGTGAGGTGCGGGACCGGATTCGCCGTAAATAAACCTTTGCTTAGACGGCTTTCTGCGAGCATGCTGGTGGTCCGAATATCGTTGTAGGACACAAGTAAATGCTATGTAAAGGTGAATCCAAGAGATGGTTACCGAGCCTGAAGTGAAGCCCGCGACCGGCGAGTATTCGCATCGCGAGATCATGACGATTCTGTCGGGCCTGATGATGGGCATGTTCCTTGCCGCCCTCGACCAGACCATCGTCTCGACGTCCGTCCGGACCATCGCCGACGACCTCAACGGGTTCTCGGTCCTGGCGTGGGTGACCACGGCCTACCTCATCACCTCGACGGTCTCGACCCCGCTCTACGGCAAGCTGTCCGACCTGTACGGACGCAAGCCGTTCTTCATGACGGCCATCTCGATCTTCGTCGTCGGGTCAATGCTGTGCGGCATCGCGACGTCGATGTACGAGCTCGCCGCTTTCCGCGCCATTCAGGGCCTCGGTGCGGGCGGTCTGATGTCGATGGCGCTGGCCATCATCGGCGATATCGTGCCGCCGCGCGAACGTGCCAAGTACCAGGGCTACTTCCTGGCCGTGTTCGGCACGTCCAGCGTGCTCGGGCCGGTCATCGGTGGACTGCTCGCCGGGCAGTCGTCGATCCTCGGAATCACCGGCTGGCGTTGGGTCTTCTACATCAACGTCCCGCTGGGCATCATCGCGCTCGTGGTGGTGTGGCGAGTACTGAACCTGCCGGTGTACCGCCGCGAGGCGCGCGTCGACTGGTGGGGCGCAGTGCTTCTCAGCGTCGGCCTCGTACCGCTGCTCATCATCGCCGAGCAGGGACGCGTGTGGGGATGGAGTTCGCCTCGGGCCCTGTTGTGCTTCGGAATCGGCATCGTCGGCGTCATCGCGTTCGTGCTCGCCGAGATCAAGATGGGCGACGACGCCCTGATCCCCATGCGATTCTTCCGAAACCCGTTGTTCTCGTTGTGTATTGCTGTCAGTGTCATTGCCGGTGCGGCGATGTTCGGCGGCATCTCGCTGCTGCCGCAGTATCTGCAGGTGGTCAAGGGCTCCTCGCCGACGCTGGCCGGCTACCAGACTCTGCCCCTCGTCGGTGCCCTGATGATCGCGTCGATCGTCTCGGGTCGCATGATCTCGAAGACGGGCCGCTACAAGATCTTTCCGATCGTCGGTACCGCACTGATGGCGATCGCGATGTTCGTCTTCCATTACGTGCATGCCGATACGCCGCTGTGGCAGACGATGATCGTCATGGGCGTGTTCGGCCTCGGGCTCGGTTCGATGATGCAGCCGCTGACCCTGGCCATCCAGAATGCGATGCCGCCCAAGGACATGGGTGTATCCACGTCTGCTGCAACGTTCTTCCGGCAGATCGGTGCGACGGTGGGTGTTGCCGTCTTCCTGTCGATGCTGTTCACCCAGCTGACCCCGAAGACCGGCGATGCACTGATCGCCGCGAGTTCGACGCCGGAGTTTCAGCAGGCAGTGCAGAGCGCCGCAACCAGTTCCGACCCGCTGGAATCCGGTTTCGCCCAGGCGATAGCGTCGGGTGACGCCTCCGTCGCAGGTAGTGCGTTGCAGGACAGCTCGTTCATCCAAAAGCTCGAACCCGCACTGGCCGAGCCGTTCCGGATCGGGTTCTCCGACGCCATGGACTACGTGTTCCTCGCCGTGTCGATCCTGATGGTCATCGGCTTCGTGCTGGTGTTGTTCCTCAAGGAGGTGCCGCTGCGGACGATGTCGGGGCTGGCTGCGGCGCAGCAGCAGCGTGACGAAGAACGAGCGAACGAAGCGGGTACGGGTCTACTTTGACGTCGTGAATTCCGACGCCGTGAGTTCTGGGAACTGGGTACAGCTCGGTCCGGTGCGGACGTGGTACGCGGCGTGCGCAGGCTCGACGACATGCACAGCGCAGAGCCGGCGCTGACGCCCGAGATGCTGGCCGAGTTGGCGGTCCGCACGCTGGTGATGATCGACGACGACGACGAGGTGAGCATCGAGCACGCCACCGAGTTCTATCGCAGCGTGCCGGTCGCCGAACTGTCGATCGTGCCGGGCACGTCCCATGGGCTACTGGTCGAGAAACCCGAGCTGAGCAACGCGATTTCGGTGGACTTCCTCACCCGTGACCCAGTGCAGAGGTTTGCCCCGATCCGGCGGGCGTGACGGTCTCGGCCGTGCGCCCGAGACCCTCGAACAACACGTCGAGTCCACGCTCGAGCTCGAGGGCACCGTCGTATTCGGTGATCAGCGCTGGAAGCGTGGACAGCAGCGGAAATTCGGCGGTGGGGAGGCGGCGCAAGGCGAGGGTCAGCCGATCTCCGGTCTCGTCGGGTTTCTCGGGCATCTCCTGCGTCTCGCTCAACAGGTGTCCCCGTAGGAAAGATTTCAGCATCCGGTACGTCGACAATGCCTGGGGCACGGTGAACCCGGCGGCGGTCAACAGTGCCAGTACGCCCTCCAACGACCTCAAAGATCTGGTGGTGCCCAGCCCGAGCGGCGTTCGATGGGGGCGAGTGGACAGCAGAATTACCGCGTGCGGATGCTCGAGTGCAAGACAGCGATAGTGCCGGGCGAAGATTCTCAGCTGTCCCTGCCAATCGGGGTCGGTCACATCGACCGTGACGAGCGGGCTGAGTATCGCATCGGCGATGGCGTCGAGCAGTGCCTCCTTCGTCGGGAGATATCGGTACACCGTCATCGGATCGCGATCGATCGACGACGCCAGGCTGCGAATGGACAGGCTGTCCAGGCCGGTTCGGTCGACGATGGACAGAGCTGCGGACACCACGTATTCGCGGTCGATCTTGTCCTTGACGTGTGGGCCCGTGCGATTGGACGGTGACAACGAGCGTCACCACCTTTCCGGAATCAGAACTAAGCGGTATATCGAAGGTTATCAGACCCAAAACAAACTTGTTGTCCTGCAGGCATTTTCGCTTGACCCGTGAGAGTACACGTGGTGTGCTGTAGCTCTACACCGTAGAGATACGGGGAAACTCTTTGTTGCGGAGTGGGCCACGAGCCTCCGCCTACCTCTCACTCCTATCGCGTGTTGCAGAAAAGTCGGCACGCGATGCCATCGAAGTGCACAGACCGCGAGACCTCGACGCCCCTGGTGTATGCCAGTGAACATCGTCGAAAGTCGCGAGATAACCTACCGCGCAATCGAACTCGTCGGGGGATCGATGCGCGTGATCCACGAAGCGAGGCAGCAAGCCCGCTTCGTCCCCCACCATCAGATCGGTATGTAATCCATGCATGCTTCGCAGCGCACCCATGCGTCCACCACCACCGGCCGCAGCAAGACGCTCATTCCCGTCGTAGGAACAATTGCCCTGGCCACCAGCGCACTCATGATGATCACTGCATCTCCCGCCGTTGCCCAGCCCACCACCGTGGGCCTCGGAACCGCAGAGACTTTCGCCGTACTTGCCGGCTCCACCGTCACCAATACCGGCACCTCGACCATCAGCGGCGACGTCGGCGTCAGTCCAGGTGAGGGCGAACCACCGAGTGTCACCGGCTTTCCGCCCGGCTTGGTCACCGGTGGAGTGATCCACGACCGCGATACCGTTGCAGCACAGGCACAGTCGGATCTCACCGTCGGCTACAACGATGCGGCCGGTCGAACCGGCCCGGCGAACGTCGGAGTGGAGCTCGGTGGGCAAACTCTTCTCGCCGGACTGTACGGAGGATCGGGGACTCTCGGCCTGACCGGAACCCTGACACTCGATGCGCAGGGCAACTCGAATGCCGTATTCATCTTCCAAGCGGCATCGACGCTGATCACTGCCTCCAACAGTCGGGTATCGCTCACCAACGGAGCGAATCCCTGCAATGTGTTCTGGCAGATCGGCAGCTCCGCGACACTGGGCACCGACACGCAGTTCGTCGGCACCGTCATGGCGCTGGCGTCCATCACCGCGACCACCGGTGCCACCGTCGACGGACGCCTGCTCGCCCGGAACGGTGCCGTGACGTTGGACTCGAACCGCATCACCAGCCCGAACTGTGAAACCGTCATTCCGTCGACGACCACAACACCCCCCACGACCACAACACCCCCGGTGACCACTACTCCTCCGGTCACGACAACGCCTCCGGTGACCACCACGCCTCCGGTGACCACCACGCCTCCGGTGACCACCACGCCTCCGGTCACCACGACGCCTCCCGGTGACGGCGGCGGTACACCGGGTACCCCGGGTGACGGTGGCGGAACGCCGCCGATCGTCATCGAAGTACCCCCGATCCCAGGCCTGCCTCCCGTCCCCGGCATCACGATCCCGCCGATCCCGGGTATCCCGAATCAGCCGAACGTGCCGAACCAGCCGAACGTGCCGAACCAGCCGAACGTGCCGAACCAGCCGAACGTGCCGAACCAGCCGAACGTGCCGAATCAGCCGAACGTTCCGAACACCCCCAACACACCGAACACGCCTGATCAGCCCAACCAGCCGAGCACACCGGGTGGCCCGGATCAGCCGGGCACGTACAACCCGGGTGGGCAGATCACGCAGATCCCGAACGGTGGCGTCGACACCGGTGACGGCAGCACTGTGTCATCCTCTGACACAACGCCGTTCGTTGCGATCTGGACGTTACTGGCCGTGCTTGCGGTCGGTGCAGTCTCTGCCTTGACTCTGACTCGTCGTCGGCACTGATCGGTGAGACCTACCGTCGAGGTATCGATACCTCTGGCCGAAACCGCCCGCACCACGACCCGACACCGGGTCGTGGTGCGGGCGGTGGCAGCGGCGTTCCTCCTGCTGCTGTCGCTGGTTGCCGGCTGCGCAACGCCCTCGGATCCCGGCCCGTCGCAGAACGATTCGATGTCCTCGGTTTCTCCTGCTCCTGCCGCCGTCGCCCCGTCGGGTGAGGTTGCCGCCGAATCGTCGTCGGCTCCTGGGTCACCGCCCGCGCGGCTCGAGATCGGTGCGATCGGCGTCGACTCCGATGTGATGGGTCTGGGTCTGCGTCCGGACGGCTCGATGGAAGTTCCCGCGGGTGGTTTCCCAGCCGGCTGGTACACCGGGTCGCCGGTTCCGGGGCAATTGGGACCGTCGATCGTTGCGGGGCATGTGGATTGGGGCGGCAGCCCCGGCGTCTTCTACCGGCTCCGCGAACTCGAACAGGGCGACGATGTCACCGTCGTCAGCCAGGACGGCAACACGGTCCGATTCGTCGTCAGCGCGGTGGAGCAGTATCCGAAGGATGCGTTTCCCACCGACAAGGTCTACGGAGACATCGACCACCCCGGCTTGCGATTGATCACCTGCGGCGGTCAATTCGACTCGGACATCTCGAGTTACGACGACAACATCGTCGTGTACGCCGATCGCGTCTGAGCGAGGTCTTTCGCTCACAGCAAGTTCGCAGGCTGCTCCCAGCGTGGCCGACGGTCCATCGCACATTCTCGTAGTCGACAACTTCGACGAACAGGATCTGCGATGACTGCCCAACTCGACCGACCGGGCGCGATGCCTCCATCGCATGCCCGCCAGCCGTCCCGGCAGAACGGGTGGCTGTATCGCCGCCGGCACCTGCTCGGGTTATTGGTTCTGCTCGCGGCCACCGCAACCCTGTACCTGTGGAACCTGACCGCAAGTGGTTACGCGAACTCGTTCTACGCCGCGGCGGTACAGGCCGGTACCAAGGACTGGACGGCGTGGTTCTTCGGATCGCTCGATTCCGAGAACTTCATCACCGTGGACAAGCCACCGGCCGCACTGTGGGTGATGGGACTGTCGGCTCGCGTGTTCGGGTTCTCGAGCTTCAGTTTGCTTCTACCGCAGGCATTGATGGGAGTCGCCTCTGTGGCGACGGTGTATGCCGCGGTCAAGCGGGTCGCGAACCCCACAGCCGGGTTGCTCGCCGGCTTCACTCTGGCGTCGGTTCCGGCGGCGGCGTTGATGTTCGACTTCGACAATCCCGACGCGCTGCTGGTTCTCCTCATGACACTCGGCGGCTACTTCGTGGTGCGATCTCTGCAGACGGCTGCCGGACGACGGGCCGCGATGTGGCTGGCCTTCGCCGGCGTGGCGCTCGGGTTCGCCTTCCTGACGAAGATGTTGCAGGGGCTGCTGGTGTTGCCGGCGTTCGGTCTCACGTATCTCGTTGCAGGACAGGCGCAGTTACGGGCCCGGTTGCTGCACCTCGTCGGCGCGTTCGCGGCGCTGATCGTCGCTGCGGGGTGGTGGGTGTTGACGGTTCAGCTGTGGCCGGAGAACGCCCGACCGTACATCGGCGGGTCCACCGACAACACCGTGATGGATCTGGTGCTCGGGTACAACGGCCTCGGCCGAATCTTCGGTAACACCGGCGGTGGCGGGATGGAGGCTCCGACCGGAATGAGTGCCGGGGCAGCCGGGTCCAGCTTCGGTGGGTCGACCGGTTTGGACCGACTGTTCGGCAGCGAGATGGGAATCCAGATCTCCTGGCTCATCCCGGCGGCCCTGGTGGCGCTGGTCTTCGGGTTGATCGCTCGTGGCCGAGCGCCACGTACCGACCTGCTGCGTGCGTCCCTGATTCTGTGGGGCGGTTGGTTCCTGGTGACGGCGCTGATCTTCAGCTACATGTCCGGCACGATTCACCCGTACTACACCGTCGCGCTCGCTCCTGCACTTGCGGGCATGATCGGAACCGGCGGCTATGCACTGTGGCTTCGACGCGAATCCATCTGGGGCAGAGCCGGTATGGCAACGATGATGATTGCGGCCGGTACCTGGAGTTGGGTGCTGCTGCACCGCAACGCGGACTGGCTGCCTGCGTTGAAATGGATTCTGTTGGTGGGGACCATCGTCGCGGCCGTGATGATTCTGCTCGCCGGGCGGTACCGAAAGCTCACTGCCGCTGCGTTGATCCTCGGAGCCGTGGCCGGTCTCGGCGGCGGCGCGTCGTACGCCATCGCCACGACGACCAACGCACACAGTGGTTCCGTCCCCACCGCGGGCCCGACAGGTGCAGTCAGCGACGGAGGCCCTGGCGGCATGCCGGGCGGTGGAATGCCGAGTGGTGGTATGCCGAGTGGAGCGATGCCGGGCGATGCGATGCCGGGCGATGCTGCCGATCTTCCGGCCGGCTTCGGCAGCGGCGACCTGCCGAGCGGTATGTCGATGGGCGGTATGGGTGAGACCGACGAGGAGTTGACGGCTCTGCTCGAGTCCACGACCACGCGGTGGTCCGCTGCCGTGAACGGTTCGATGTCTGCAGCCGGATACGAGTTGGCGTCCGATACGGCAGTGATGGCGATCGGCGGATGGAGCGGCGATCCCACCCCGACTCTCGACGAGTTCATCGAGTACGTCTCCAATCACGAGGTGGCGTACTACGTGTCGGGCGGAATGGGTGGCGGAATGGCGCGCGGGGGCATGGGCGGCGACTCCGCGAGTACTTCCTCGCAGATCCAGGAATGGGTCGAGGCGAACTTCACCGCCAGCACCGTCGGCAGCGCGACGGTGTACGACCTCAGCACCTACACGGGCTGACACCCGCGACGCCGATTGGGCACAGTTGTTCCACCGCAGACGCTTCGACTGCGGTGGAACTTCTGTGTACTGACCCGTGGTACTGACCCGTGATCGATCAGAAAGGCGGAGGATCATCGTCGGGTGCCGACGTAGGTACCGGCGCGGGCAGCGGCTGGACTATCTCGAGGATCGGGGTATCGGCCTGCATCGCTTCACCTTTGGGCCTGCGATGGACGACGGGCAGATGGCTCAGGTCCGCGAGTTGCGTGGTGCCGGGAACAGTGATCGCGGTGGTGCCGGCATTCGAGACCCAGAACTCGACACCGCCGGCGAGCATCACCGGCGTCCACAACCCCATGGTCTTGAGGCTGTGGTGGTAGCGGCACAGGCAGTGCAGGTTGGTGTCGATGGTCCAGCCACCGGACTCGGGGTCGCGATGAAAGTACGGAACGATGTGGTCGATCTCGCATTGCTGGGCCGGGACGTCGCAGCCGGGGTGCCGGCACGTGCGGTCGCGATATCGAATGCGTTCCGCCAGTGCCATAGTCGTGCGATATACGAGGGCTCCGGGTGGCGGCACCACGAGACCTCCATGACCGTCCGGGTGGAGCGCGAGCCCGAGAGCGGGATCTGCGGTGATGGCCGCTTCGCGTTCGGCAACAAAGGTGTAAGTGCCCCGATACGGTGTGGCGACACAGGTGCTTCGCGGTGGTTGTGCGGACTTCGGGGGCCGAGGAACCGAACCGCCGACGCGACGACGACTGCGTCCCAGCGGATGAAACACCACCTGCGACCTGCTGCTGCTGTCGGCGCTGCTTTCGGCGCCCTTGTCTTCAGTGCCCGTGCCATTGTCGGTATCGGTATCGGTATCGGTATCGGTATCGGTATCGAGGTTTACGAGTGACTCCAGGTCTTCGCCGTAGCCGAGTTTCTCCGCCAGATTGCGGGCTTCGGTGAGGAGGATCTGCCAGTGTGCGTTGTCTGCGAGCTCTCGGGCGTATTCGGCATCGATGGGGCCGTGGCCGGCCAGGTGAGCAGGACTGGACAGCAGACCGGCGAGAGTGGCGAGGTCGACGGTGATCACCGTCAGTGGGGCGCGTCGATCAGGTCGCACAGTATCGGCCGTGCACGGATTGTCGTCATCGGGTTCGCACATGCATGCCATCGACGACTCTTGCTGCAGCAGAGCAACATACGCTGCGGCACGCTTCTGCCCCTTGTTTCGCGGATCACGTCGGCACACGGTCGCGGCCATCTCGTTGATCAACTGCCAAGCAGCTGCGGCGTCGGCGGCGGTGAGGTCGGCTTTGAGCGTCGAGAGCACGTCTTTGTCGGTGTACGTGACGTTGGTGTGCCGTTCCAAGTCCTTGCGCAGAGCGGCAGCCTGCTCGGGTGCGATGCGGTACATGATCGACCAGATTTCCGTCGCCAGCGGACCCGGTGACAGGCGTCGGGCAGCGTGCAGAACCTCCCCTTGGACGGCCGTCGCGGCGTCCTGCGTCAGGTTGTGGGTGCACCGGTATATCGCGCGGACCCGAGGCAGATCGAGTTCGCCGGCCTCGAACGCTGCTGCAACATCGGTAAGCCGGAGCCGTAAGTCCATGCCGATCTCGGCGTACGTGTTCGCTACGGTCTTCGAGCAACCCAGAACGTGCGCAATCTCCGACGCCGCGTAATTGCCGGCATCCTGAATGATGTCACCGACCAGAACGTTCTGATGGATGCATGAGTCCCAGATGGCAGCGGCTACAGCCACTTTCCGTGCGCACGCCTGATTCTCCAGCGTCGCGACATCTCGAATCTCGGTCAGAGAAGCAGCCTCGATGTACGGCTTCGATTGCGGCCCGAGATAGGCCGCGAATCGACTGCGCGTCGAGCTGGATGTGGTCATCGTGTAGTCGCCCCCCGGCATGTGTTCCCACTGGAAGTAGAACGCATGTTCGATGGTATTGCAGAAATCGATGCCGGTCAACTCCAATTCCGTTGCACTGAAGAAGGATTGGAGAAGTAGCACCAATACACCAACCTACCGACAAGTTGCTCGGCCGCGTTGTGGGAAGGCGCTCGAGGAGCTCAGGCCGAGTCGTGCATCAGCGCGGCGATGTACAACAGCACGGAATCGCTGCCGGGCGAGGTCGTGTACCCGGTGAGCTTGTCGATCTTGACGAGCCGGTAGGTGAGCGTGTTTCGGTGCAGGTGAAGCTTTTCGGCTGTCTTGGTCGAGTTGAAGCCGCTCTCGCCCCACGTCATCAGTGTTCGCTTCAGGACTTCCCAGTCCGGGGCATGGACGATGTCGCCCAGCACCGTGTCGACCAATCGGCGACGGGTGCTGTCGGGAACAGCCCGAACGGCGTGCAACAGACGCATCCGGTCGATGTCGTGGATGTGTCGTTCGGGAAAGACCTGCCGCCCGAGCTCGAGTGCGTCACGTGCGTCCTGGGCCGACGCGTTCAATCGAGCGACGCCGGACGCGCTCGGTCCAACCCCGACCGATACCGACCATGCGTTGGCCTTGCCCCGCTCGACGAGCGTCTGCCAGCGACGGTCGTCGTCGGTGGTGCTACCCACTGGAGGCATCACGGCGACGACATTTCGGGAGAGTCTGCCGGCTATTTCCTGCGTAGTGTCGGCTGTGTTTCGAATCCATTCCAGCACAACGGTAGTGGGGTCGGCGTCGGCGCGCTTGCCGACCTCGGTCGCCGGTGCCGTGTTGTCGGTTTCGACCAGAAAGACACGGCGCGGAATGTCGATGTCGAATGACAGTGCAGCAGCTCGATTCTCGACACTCTGCATGGACGCGTCGCTACGGTGCCAGTCGAAGACATCACGCAGAAAGTCTTCGACGGCGCGCTGGCGGGAGACCCTGGTTCCGATGCGGCTGGCCTCGCTCATGAGGATTTCCGTCTGACGTTTGACTATCTGCCCGAATTGCTCGACCAGCTCGGGAGCTCCGGACAGACCTACGGTGCCGACCACTCGACCATCGAGGGTCAGCGGAAGCGTGGTGCCGGGAAGGCTGCCCTGCAGGCTCCGTACGTCGGCGCTCGAGTGACTGCGTGTGCTGTTGGTTTCTATCACCACGATCGACGCCTCGTGGAATTGCCCGACGCGTCCCCGCTCACCGCTACCGAGGACGATCCCGGTGGCGTCGGTGATCAGTACGTTGTGCCCGATGATCTCGGTGATGTCCACTGCGATCTGCTGCGCCAGCTCGGTACTGAGCACGACGAACTCCCGTCCGATTAACTTCGACGTAACGCCGAATCTGGGCATGTGTGCAACTTGCCCAAGAATATAGACGTACGGGAGCTGATGCTGGGCTTTTTGATGAAGACCCGAAAGCGGTCTCCGTCATACGATTTTTCCATCGTCGACAGAGGAGAAGTCATGCAAGTATTGGATTGGATTGCGGTAGCCGGGTATTTCGTAGTGCTGATCGTGGTCGGTGTACAGACCATGAAAAAAGTCTCGAATGCCGATGATTTCGCGGTTGCCGGCAATCGTATTGTCTGGCCGGTCTTCTTCGGCAGCCTCGCTGCTGCCTTTCTGGGCGGCGGCGCATCGTTGGGTGTCGCCGGGGCGACGATGCGCGACGGGTACGTCTACATGTTCGCCTTCTGCGCCTTCGGAATCCAGACCGTACTGGTGGGACTCTTCGTCGCGCCCAAACTCAAACGCTACCGCGGTGCACACACGCTCGGTGACGTGATGCATGCGCACTACGGCAAGCCCGCTCGCGTCATCACGGGCGGATTGTCGATCGTGTTGTGCACCGGAATTCTGGGCGCTCAGGCATTGGCGATCGGTACGGTCGTCAACGCAACTCTCGATGTACCGCCGACACTGGCGATCATTCTGGGTATGGGCGTGACCGTCCTCTATTCCGCGTTCGGCGGAGCCTGGGCCGTCATTCAGACCGACCTTCTCCAGTTCGTGTTCCTCGGCGTCCTGATCCCCGTGACGTTGCTCATCGGATTGCATGCAGTGGGAGGGCCTTCGGCTCTCGTCGACGCCCTGCCGTCCGATCACCTGACGCTGATGGGTGATTACAGCGTCATGAAGTTCGTCGGTTTGTTCGCGGCCCTGCTGCTCGGTGAGACGTTGGTTCCTCCTTACGCGCAGCGCACCTTTTCGACGCCCGACTCCTCGCACGCCCGTAAGGGATTCGTCACCGCCGGTATCTTCTCGTTCTTCTTCTTCTTCATCTCGGCCTCGATCGGAGCGGTGGCATTCGTGCTCTACCCCGACATCGAGCCGGATTCGGCACTCCCGACCGTCGTCACCAACCTGATGCCGATCGGCCTGCTCGGCTTGTTGGTTGCGGCGCTCCTCGCGGTCGTGATGTCGACGGCATCGAGCTACATCAACTCCAGCGCAGTGGTGTTCACCGACGATCTCTACCGGCCACTGGCCAAGCACGAGGCCTCGCAGCGCAAGCGGCTGAACATCGAACGAACCCTCAGCGTGGTCGTCGGCGCCGGTGCCACCATCTTCGCGCTCACAGTTCCGTCCATCGTGGACGCCCTGCTCTACAGCTACACACTCTGGGCACCGACGATGATCGTGCCGCTGTTCGGAGCAGTGCTGTTCGGTGTTCGTTCCGCGCCTGCCGCGCTGTGGGGTATCTCCGCGGGTGCTGCGGTCACGGTCGTGTGGCAGTGGGTACTGATGAGCCCGTTCGGTCTCGACGGTCTTCTCCCCGGTGTCGCTGCGAACTTCATCGCCTACACCGTGGCAGCGGTAGCGACGAGCAAGAAGTATCCACGAAGAACACAAACCTCGAACGAACCGATCCTCGACAACACCGGAGCGCACTGATGTTGGAAATACTTTTCTACGGAGCGCCGATTGTCGCAATTGCTGTCACTGCCTGGTGCGGCTTTCTCGGGTGGCGATTCTATTTCCAAGAAGTTCTGAAGAAAGAGGAATGATATGACCCTCGTATCTGCAAATCTCGCAGGCATCGCCGACGAGACCACCAGTTACCCCGCGTATGTGCAAGATGGACGAAATATCCATGTTTCGGGTCAGGTGTCCTTCGCCGACGACGGGTCGATCGTGGGCGAGGGTGATCCGGCGAAACAGACCGAGGTCGCTATCGATCGTCTCGAACGAGTACTGCACGCCGCCGGGTCGGATCTGAACCACGTCGTCTCGACGACCGTGTACCTGACGTCGGCGGCGTACGCCGCCGAGATGAACAGGGTGTGGCGTGAGCGGTTCGGTCGGCACCGGCCGGCCAGGGCCACGGTCGTCACCGGCCTGCTCGACGAGAGACTGTTGGTCGAGATCACCGCTGTGGCTGTGCATTCCGGCGAGGGTGTCGAATGAGAATCGCAGTTCTCGGTGGCGGCATCATCGGTGTGACGAGTGCGTTCTATCTGGCACGCGAGGGCCACGAGGTGGTGGTCTACGACGAGCGCGATCGCGTCGCAGACGACACCACCGCCTCGACGGCCGGGTTGATAGCGCCGGGGCATTCGTATGCATGGGCGTCTCCGCAAGCACCGAAAATGTTGCTTCGATCGCTGGTCGGAGGACAAACCTCCATTCGGGTGAAACCTCGCCTGGATCCAGCGTTGATCCGGTGGGGCCTGGCATTCATGCGTGAATGCACTCCCGCACGCAGCCTGAAGAACACCCTCGCCAAGTACGAGCTCGCCTCCTACAGCCAAACCTTGCTCGAGAAGCTGACGGTGGAGGAGTCGCTCGAGTATCACCGGACCGACGGAGGGATCCTCTACCTCTACCGGGACGCAGCCGCCCTCCACGAAGCCAGCAGCAAAGCCGAGCTGATGCGTCAGCAGGGGAGATCACAACGCCTGCTCACCCGGGAGCAGGCGTTCGAGGTCGAACCTGCTCTGGCCAACAGCACCATCGACTTCGCGGGAGCTGTTCACGACGAGGACGACGGCACCGGTGACCCGGCGCTGTTCACCGTGGGGTTGGCGGCGGCAGCCGAACGCCTCGGTGTCCGGTTCGAGCTGAACACGAGAATCGAGTCGTTGGAGTCCGACGGCACCTCGATCGTCAGGGCTCGTACCGCTCGGGGCAGCGAAATCGACGCCGACTGCTACGTGTTGGCCCTCGGGAGTGCGTCGAGCACACTCGCTCGCACCGCAGGGCTCCGCGTCCCGGTCTATCCGGCCAAGGGATACAGCCTTTCGGTTGCGATCCGGGACCAGTCGCGGGCACCGCACACAGGCGGTATCGACGAACGATCACTGGTTGCCTGGTCTCCGTTCGGATCGACACTCCGTATGTCGGCCGTCGCCGAATTCGCCGGTTACGACAAGACCCATGCGCCGTCGAACTTCGCCGAGATACGCGCTGCCGGTGAGGAACTCTTTCCCGGAGCATTGGACTGGAGTTCGGTCGAGTATCGCTCGGGATTGCGCCCGATGACTCCGGACGGGCCGCCGATCATCGGTGCAACGCCCCGCGACAACCTGTTCGTCAACACCGGACACGGACACGTCGGCTGGACGATGGCCTGCGGCTCGGCCGCACTGCTCGCTGCCGAGTTCGGTCGAGGTCCAGCCGAGATCGATGCCACACCGTACCGGTTCGATCGCTTCTCGCGCCGCACTCGGAAGTCGGCAGCTCGGTCGGTCCGAACCAGGTGAACAGCTACCGGTGGACGCCGCGCTCGACAAGCGTCCACCGGTACTCGCCAGAAAGGGAAAGCCGCTCATGCGCTACCACCAACAGATATCCGGAACGGGCTACACGTTCTCCTCGCTGATCGAGGTCATGGCGAAGGCCTCACCTCTGCGTTCCGGTGACGAGCTGGCAGGATGTGCGGCTCATTCGGATGCCGAACGTGCTGCTGCCCAATGGATCCTGGCAGATATTCCGCTGTCGGTGTTTCTCGAGGAACAGCTCGTTCCCTACGAGACCGACGACGTGACGCGCCTGATCGTCGACTCGCACGATCGGACGGCCTTCTCTCCGATCTCCCATCTGACCGTCGGTGGCTTCCGTGATTGGCTGCTCGCAACGGCGGCCACCGGAAACAGCGCAGACACCCTCGCCGCTGTCTCGTCCGGGATCACACCCGAAATGGCAGCTGCCGCATCGAAGCTGATGCGTAATCAGGATCTGATCGCCGTCGCGAAAGCGATGACTGTCACCTCGGCCTTCCGAACCACTATCGGTCTGCCAGGACGAATTGCCACCCGACTACAGCCAAACCATCCGATCGACGATCCACGCGGAATCGCGGCAGCAACGCTGGACGGGCTGCTTCTCGGCTGCGGCGACGCCGTGATCGGCGTCAATCCGGCCACCGACTCGCCGCACGCCACGGCCACGCTCCTGCATCTCCTCGACGACATTCGACTGCGTTTCGACATTCCCGTGCAATCGTGCGTATTGGCCCACGTGACAACAACTATGGACCTGATCGACAAGAACGTTCCGGTGGATCTGATCTTCCAGTCCATCGCAGGCACGCAGGGTGCCAACACGAGTTTCGGAACAACGATCCCGATGCTGCTCGAGGCCGCAGAGGCAGGACGATCGCTCGGGCGAGGAACCGTCGGCGACAACGTCATGTATCTCGAAACAGGTCAAGGATCCGCGCTGTCCGCCAACGCGAATATCGGATCGGGCGGGCTCGCAGTCGATCAGCAAACGCTCGAGACGAGGGCCTACGCGGTAGCGAGAGTGTTGGATCCGTTGCTGGTGAACACGGTGGTCGGCTTCATCGGGCCCGAATACCTGTACGACGGTAAGCAGATCATTCGCGCCGGCCTGGAAGATCACTTCTGCGGCAAGCTCCTCGGCCTCCCGATGGGGGTCGACGTGTGCTACACCAATCACGCGGAAGCCGATTCCGACGACATGGATGTCCTGCTCACCTTGCTCGGAACTGCTGGTGCCGCGTTCGTCATCGCAGTCCCCGGAGCCGACGACGTGATGCTCGGCTATCAGAGTCTGTCGTTCCACGATGCGCTGTACGTCCGGCACGTCCTGGGCCTGAGGCCGGCACCGGAATTCGAGCGCTGGTTGCACACTCTCGGCATGGCCGACGACTCGGGGCGCATCACCCCGATCGATCTCGCAGCCTCGCCGCTCATGGCGCTCACCGATCGATGACGGACCATCGACCGTCCCCAGCGGGCTCGGACACCGACAGCTGGGACCGATTGCGAGCGACGACGACATCACGCATCGGTTTGGGGCGAACGGGTCACGGCCTTCCGACTTCACGATTGTTGGACTTCAACGCTGCTCACTCCGCTGCCCGCGATGCTGTGCACCTCGAGCTCGACGTCGATCGGCTCGCCGACGACATCAGCGAGCTGGGCATCGGCGTTCCGGTGTCCGTTCGTTCTAGGGCCTCGAACCGCAGCGAGTATCTACGTCGACCCGATCTCGGCCGAACACTGCGCTCCTCGGCACATGTCGTCTCGGAGAACAAGGACATCGGCTTCGTACTCGCCGACGGTCTGTCCCCGCGAGCGCTCGGCGAGCACGGCACCGGGCTACTCGAGGCCTTGGTCTCCGAACTGTCGGATCGCCACACCATCGCGGCTCCGGTCATCGCGACTCAGGCGAGAGTTGCACTCGGCGATCACATCGCTGCAGCGTCCGGTGTCCGCACCGTCATCGTGATCATCGGCGAGCGTCCCGGCCTGTCGGTGGTCGACAGCCTCGGCATCTACCTCACTCACCTGCCGTACCCGGGCCGGACCGACGCCGATCGAAACTGCGTGTCCAACATTCACCCTCCGGACGGCCAAAGTTATCTTCGCGCAGCACAGATCACGCGATCGCTGCTGACCGGGGCCCTCGCGCTCGGCCGCTCCGGAGTGGACCTGAAAGACAATTTCACCAGCGAACTCACTGGTTCGGAGACGTACACGATCGAACACACGACGGCCTCGCACCCCTCGCGAGTCCAGTGATGTCTCCTGATCTGCCGCCGCCTCGCGTCGACCATTGGGAGTGGCAGCGCTCTGCCCGATGCCGCTCGATGGCATCGTCCGTGTTCTTCCCTCCAGAAGGGCTACGCGGACCGACATTGCGGTACAGCGAACAGGCGGCCAAGGCTGTCTGCAGTCTGTGTCCCGCACTCACCGAGTGTCGGCGGTACGCCATCGATGTGCAGGAGCCACACGGTATTTGGGGCGGACTGACACCTGCCGAGCGCTCCGCCCTGGCAGAACCGTAGCGGTGCGACGCAGTGTCTCGATCCCGAGACTGCCACCCCGCTTCACTCCGGAACGAGTACGAACCGCTCCAGGACCACCTGAGTGTCGTCGTCGACTTTGAAGTGTGGATCGCCCAGTTCCGCGCGAACCTCGGTCGAGTGCCAGAATCTTTCGTGTCCGGCCCGCCACTGCGCCACATCGGCGTAACCCTCACCCTCGTCGAGGGCATGCTGTAGTGAAACATCCTTCAGCGCAACGACATCGACGGCCTGGGTTTCTATGATCCCCACCGTCAGTCCCGCCGAATCCACCACCGCGCCACGTTCACCGACTCTCGGCATCTCCTCGTCGGCGTACTGGACCAACAGACTGGCCGTGGTGGTCTTGGCACCGGTCAGGACGGCCGCAACCAAGGCGTCCCGTAAGGGCCCGGGGTAAGCGAATTCGACAATCGGTAGATCGGTCACGCACCCATCATATTTCGAGGTCGACCCACACCAGTCGGTGGTCCGACGGGTGCTCGGTGCCCGAAGGCCAGTACACCTGCGAATCGATCACCGTCAGATCGTCCGAGGGCAACACGTAGTCCACGCGCAGGTCGCCCGGCGTCGGGTCGGCGAAATCGGCTGTGTCCGTGCCGTGATCGGCCGAGGTGGGTGCAGGATCCTGAACCCGCGGAAGGTCGAGAACCTGCGCGATGGCACCGGCCACCGAATCGCCGTCCACCGGATCGCTGTTCTGATCGCCCAGCATGACGAACGATGCTCCGTCCTCCAGCCCGCCGCGTACACCGTTGTCGTCGTAGAGGTAGTCCGCACCCGAGATGTAATCGGCGCTGAGCCGGATCTCGTCGTGGTTGCGTTTGCCGTTGCGGTCCTCGGGACCATCGAAAGACGGGGGAGTGGGGTGTGACGTCAACACGTGCAGGGTCGTGCCGTTCACGTCGATCGGCACGTCCCAATGCGATTTGCTGGACAGTCGAAGCGCGTCGGACACGTCGCCGTAGTAGTCACGCGGCAGCAGGGAATCCGGCATGTCCTTCCACAGGAAGTTCTGGAACGTACGTACCGAATCGGTGGCGATCGGGAACTTCGAGTACACGACCATCCCGTACTGGCCCGGGAACTGACCGAATCCCCACGCATCACCCGGGCCGCCGAGTGTGCCGTCCCGGTCCAGGTCGAGTCCCGAATCGACGCCCGTGTTCACCGGCGCAGTGAAGGAGTGCGGATACTGTCCGTCGAGATAGTTGTCGTTGAAGAGAGTCACCGCATCCTGGCCCGAGTAGTCGAACTCGTTGACCAGCAACACATCCGGTGAGTTCGCGGCAATCACATCGGCAACCGCGCGGGCCTGTGCGTCCTCGCCCTGCAGGTCGGTCACCAGCTGCCCGGCCACCGGCCGATTGAGGCTGGCATTGAACGTTGCCACGCGTACCGGCGTCGTAACGGCTTCGAGTCGGTCTGCATCAGGGTCGGACGAGGAGCAACCGGAGGCCATGACGGCGAGGGTAACGGTGACGGCCACGAGTCTCGACATTCTCACGGTCGTCACCGTAGAGACGGCAAGCGAACGCCAGGTTACGGATTAACAAGCAAGCGTGCTTGCTTTTTTCGAGACCTCCTGTGAAGCTGGGCTCATGGCAGACCTCGACACTCTGGTCGACGACCTCCGCGCCGAGGGCAACGACCTCGATGCACTCGTGGCCGAGTTGACCCCGGACCAGTGGGCGACACCGACACCGGCCGCGGGCTGGACCGTCGCGCACCAGATCGCACACCTTTCCTGGACCGATCACGTCGCGGAGCGGACCACGTCCGGCGCATCAGGCGATATCGAGGCCAAGGAAGAGTTCGCTCTCACTCTGAAGAAGGCGTGGGAGAACCCCACGGGCTTCGTCGACGAGGCCGCCGAGGACGAATCTCGCAACCCGAACCTCCTGAGTGAATGGCGAACCCGACGCACCGCCATGACGGACGCGCTGATGCAGGTGCCGTCCGGGATCAAGATCGACTGGTTCGGACCCCCGATGAGTGCGGCGTCCATGGCCACGGCGCGTCTGATGGAGACCTGGGCGCACGGTCAGGATGTCGCCGACGCGGTTGGCGTCACCCGCGTTCCCACCGACCGAATCCGCGGAGTCGCTCATATCGGCGTCCGCACAAGGGATTTCGCCTATGCTGTCAACGAGCAGGCTCCGCCGACCGAACCGTTTCGCGTCGAGCTCACCGCGCCGTCGGGAGAGCTCTGGACCTGGGGACCCGAGGACGCCGCCCAACGTGTGAGCGGTCCGGCGCTGGACTTCTGCCTTCTCGTCACCCAGCGCGCTCACCGCGACGACCTCGGCATTGCGGCCGACGGAACCGACGCCGCGCACTGGCTCACCATCGCCCAAGCCTTCGCAGGCCCTCCGGGGGTCGGACGGACACAGTCAGGACGAGAGCAAGCATGACCGTACGAATCGGAAACTGTTCGGGCTTCTACGGAGACCGCCTCTCCGCCATGCGAGAAATGCTCGAGGGTGGCGAACTCGATTACCTCACGGGTGACTACCTGGCCGAGCTGACGATGCTCATTCTCGGTCGCGATCGAATGAAGGACGCGACCCGTGGCTACGCCAAGACCTTTCTGCGGCAGGCCGAGGATTGCCTGGGGTTGGCACTGGACAAAGGTGTCAAGATCGTCGCCAACGCAGGCGGACTCAATCCCCGAGGCCTGGCCGAGGCACTGGAGAAGCTGGACTCCGGCGCGAAGATCGCGTACGTCGACGGTGACGACCTCCTCGGCCGAGCCACCGAACTCGGTCTCGGCAGCCCGCTGACCGCAAATGCCTACCTCGGAGCGTGGGGCATCGTCGAATGCCTGAACTCCGGGGCCGATGTCGTGGTCACCGGTCGCGTCACCGACGCCAGTGTCATCGTCGGGCCTGCCGCAGCCCACTTCGGTTGGACGCCGACCGATTACGACGCGTTGGCCGGGGCCGTGATCGCCGGACATGTCATCGAATGCGGAACGCAGGCGACGGGTGGCAACTACTCGTTCTTCACCGAGATCGCAGACATGTCTCGTCCCGGATTCCCCATCGCCGAGATCGAGTCCGACGGTTCGTCCGTCATCACCAAGCACGAGGGCACCGGTGGGGCTGTCAGCGTCGGCACCGTGACCGCTCAGCTGCTGTACGAAATCACCGGCGGGCGATATGCGAACCCCGACGTCACCGCGAGAATCGACACGGCGATCCTGGCGCAGGAGTCCAGTGATCGGGTGTCCATCACCGGCGTTACGGGGGAAGCCCCACCGCCCACCTACAAGGTCTCGCTCAACGCACTCGGCGGGTTCCGCAACGAATTCACGATGGTGCTCACCGGACTCGATATCGAGGCCAAAGCGGCACTGGCGCAACGGCAGTTCGAGTCCTGGCTCACGGCTCGTCCCGCCGAGCTCGACTGGACCCTGGTGCGCACCGACAAGCCGGATGCCGAGACGGAGGAGACGGCCAGCGCCCTGCTGCGCTGTGTTGCCCGCGACAGCAACCCCGACGCTGTCGGACGTCAGTTCTCGGCCGTGGCAGTCGAACTCGCACTGGCCAGTTATCCCGGATTCTCGGTGACCGCGCCCCCTGGAAACGGAGCGCCCTACGGAGTGTTCACGGCAGGTTTTGTCGACGCGGCCGAGGTGCCACACGTCGCGCACCAGGCCGACGGGACCGAATGTGCCGTAGCTCCGTCGCAGCAGACGCAGGTACTGGAACCCGTGAAAGAACCGGTGCTGCCTGCACCCAGAGCACCCGAAGCGACCATCCGGCTTCCACTCGGAACCATCGCCGCGGCCCGTAGCGGCGACAAGGGCGGCAACGCCAACGTCGGAGTCTGGGTTCGCACCGACGACGAATTCTCGTGGCTCGTGCACACATTGACGGTCGAGACTCTGAAACAGATGCTGCCCGAGGCAGAGCCGCTGACCGTCACCCGCCACGTACTGCCCAATCTACGGGCCCTGAATTTCGTCATCGAGGGCATCCTCGGTCAAGGCGTCGCCTCGCAGGCCCGATTCGATCCACAGGCCAAGGGACTCGGTGAATGGCTGCGGTCGCGGCACATCGACATCCCCGAAACGCTTGCCTACAAGGGAGAACTCGTATGAACATCTGGACGACGCCCGAGCGTCAGCAGCTGCGCAAGACCGTCCGCAGTTTCGTGGAGCAGGACATCGCGCCGCACATGAATCAGTGGGAGACCGACGGAGAGATTCCGCGCGACCTGCACAAGAAGGCAGCCGCTCTGGGACTGATCGGAGCAGGCTTCCCCGAGGACGTCGGCGGCGACGGTGGAGATCTGGCCGACGCGGTCGTGATCTGCGAGGAGATGCATCAGGCCGGTGCGTCCGGTGGACTGTTCGCATCGCTGTTCACCAGCGGAATTGCGTTGCCGCACTTGGTGGCAGCGGGCGACGCCGATCAGATCGAGAAGTGGGTGCGGCCCACGCTGGCCGGGGAGAAGATCGGATCGCTCGCGATCACCGAGCCGGGCGGTGGTTCGGACGTCGGCCACCTCAGGACGAAGGCCGTCCGAGACGGCGAGCACTACGTCGTCAACGGATCCAAGACGTACATCACCTCCGGATGCCGAGCCGATTTCATCGTCACCGCGGTCCGCACCGGCGGCGAGGGTGCAGCCGGTGTCTCGTTGCTCGTCATCGAGAAGGGCACGCCCGGGTTCGAGGTCACCAGCAAGCTCGACAAGATGGGCTGGCGCGCATCCGATACCGCCGAGCTCTCGTTCGTCGACGCCCGCGTCCCGGTTGCCAACCTCGTCGGTGCCGAGAACAGCGGCTTCGCGCAGATCGCGCAGGCGTTTCTCACCGAGCGCATCGCCCTCGCCGCGCAGGCCTACGCCAGCGCGCAGCGGTGCCTCGATCTGACGCTGCAGTGGGTCCGCGATCGTGAGACCTTCGGAAAGCCGCTCATCGCACGGCAATCCGTACAGAACACCGTGACCGAGATGGCGCGCAAGATCGACATCGCCCGCGTCTACACCCGCTCCCTCGTCGAGCGATCGCTCGAATCGAACGAGGACTTCATCGCCGAGGTCTGCTTCGCGAAGAACACGGCCGTCGAGTCCGGAGAGTGGGTCGCCAATCAAGCGGTGCAGCTCTTCGGCGGGCTCGGGTACATGCGCGAGAGCGAGGTCGAGCGGCAGTACCGCGATATGCGCATCCTCGGTATCGGCGGCGGGACGACCGAGATCCTCACCGGACTGGCAGCAAAACGATTGGGGTATCAGGCATGAGCGTGCTGAAGTCCACCCTCGACACCGCGTCGGAACAGTATTCCGGTGCCACCGAGGCCATGCACACCAAGCTGGCCGAGATCGACGCCGAGCATTCGAAGGCTCTGCTCGGTGGCGGTCAGAAGTACGTCGAGCGACACAAGAAGCGCGGCAAGCTGCTCGCCCGCGAACGCATCGAGCTGCTGATCGACGAGGACTCCGCGTTTCTCGAACTGTGCCCACTCGCGGCCTGGGGCAGCGACTTTCCCGTCGGAGGCAGCACCGTCATGGGTATCGGCGTGGTGTGCGGCGTCGAATGCCTCATCGTGGCCAACGACCCGACGGTCCGCGGCGGGGCGAGCAACCCGTGGACCCTCAAGAAGGGTTTCCGCGGCAACGACATCGCCACGCAGAACCGGCTTCCGGTCATCTCACTCGTCGAGTCCGGTGGAGCCGATCTGCCGACGCAGAAGGAGGTGTTCATCCCCGGTGGTCGCATGTTCCGTGATCTGACGCAGCTCTCGGCGGCCGGCATCCCCACAATTGCCCTGGTGTTCGGTAACTCCACCGCCGGCGGCGCATACATACCCGGCATGTCCGATCACGTCGTCATGGTCAAGGAACGTTCCAAGGTGTTTCTCGCCGGCCCACCGCTGGTCAAGATGGCCACCGGCGAGGACTCGGACGACGAATCGCTCGGCGGTGCCGAGATGCACGCCCGAAAGTCCGGTCTCGCAGACTACTTCGCTGTCGACGAGCAGGACGCCATCCGCATCGGGCGCAGCATCGTCTCCCGTTTGAACTGGAAGAAGAAGGGCCCCGAGCCGCGCGCAGAGGTCATCGAGCCGTTGGCCGACCCCGAGGACCTGCTCGGCATCGTCCCCACGGATCTGAAGATCCCGTTCGACCCACGCGAGGTCATCGCCCGCATCGTCGACGGTTCCGATTTCGACGAGTTCAAGCCCATGTACGGCGGATCGCTCGTCACCGGCTGGGCCGAGCTGCACGGATATCCGATCGGCATTCTGGCCAACGCCCGCGGTGTGCTTTTCAGCGAGGAATCACAGAAGGCGACGCAGTTCATTCAGCTCGCCAATCGCTCGAACACCCCACTTCTGTTCCTGCACAACACCACCGGATACATGGTCGGCAAGGAGTACGAGGAGGGCGGCATGATCAAACACGGTTCGATGATGATCAATGCCGTGTCCAACTCCACGGTGCCGCACATCTCCATTCTGCTCGGTGCGTCCTACGGAGCCGGTCACTACGGCATGTGCGGACGCGCATTCGATCCGCGATTCCTCTTCGCCTGGCCGTCCAGCAAGTCCGCCGTCATGGGCGGCGCGCAGCTCGCCGGTGTCATCTCCATCGTCGGACGCGCCGCTGCCGAAGCTCGTGGACAAGCCTTCGACGCCGAAGCCGATGCCGGCATGCGCGCGATGATCGAAGGCCAGATCGAGGCCGAGTCGATGCCGATGTTCCTCTCCGGACGCCTCTACGACGACGGCGTCATCGACCCCCGTGATACCCGCACGGTGGTGGGAATGTGCCTGTCGGCCATCGCCACCGCCCCGATCGAAGGCACCGCCAACTTCGGTGTCTTCCGGATGTGAAGCCATGACCGTAACGTCCGTCCTCGTAGCCAACCGCGGCGAGATTGCACGCCGCGTCTTCACTACCTGCCGCGCCGAAGGCATCGACACCGTCGCGGTGTTCTCCGACGCCGACGTGAACTCCCCGCACGTGCGTGAGGCCGACTCGGCAGTGCGGCTGCCCGGAAACAGTTCGGCCGAGACGTACCTGCGCGGCGAGCTCGTCATCGCGGCAGCCGCGGCCGCCGGAGCCGACGCCGTGCATCCGGGATACGGATTCCTCTCCGAGAACGCTGATTTCGCGCAGCAGGTGCAGAACGCCGGCCTGACGTGGATCGGGCCACCCGTCAAGGCCATCGAACTGATGGGCTCGAAGGTCGAGTCCAAGAAGATGATGGCCGACGCCGGAGTGCCGGTGCTGACCCAGCTCGATCCCGAGTCGGTCACCGAGAACGAGCTTCCGGTGCTGATCAAGGCGTCCGCGGGCGGCGGCGGGCGCGGCATGCGCATCGTGCGCAACCTCGAGAACCTGGAGTCGGAGCTCGAAGCAGCCGGGCGCGAGGCACTCTCGGCATTCGGCGACGGAACGGTGTTCGTCGAGCGGTACATCGAGACCGGTCGGCACATCGAAGTACAGGTCATGGCAGACAGATTCGGCACGGTGTGGACGGTGGGCGAGCGCGAGTGCTCGATCCAACGCAGACACCAGAAGGTCGTCGAGGAAGCACCGTCGCCGCTCGTCGAACGCATCGACGGCATGCGCGAGAAGCTCTTCCATGCGGCGACGCTGGCCACCGAGGCCATCGGCTACGAGGGTGCGGGCACCGTCGAATTCCTCGCCGACGAGAAGGGCAACTTCTTCTTTCTCGAGATGAACACGCGTCTGCAGGTGGAGCACCCGGTCACCGAGTGCACGACCGGACTCGACCTGGTGGCGTTGCAGATCAGGGTCGCCGCGGGGGAGCGGTTGCCCGCCGAGCAGCCGAAGACGCGTGGCCACTCCATCGAAGTTCGCCTCTACGCGGAGGATCCGGCCCAGGACTGGCAGCCGCAGAGCGGTGCCGTACACCGGTTCGAGATACCCGGTGTCCAGTTCGAGGTGCTGGACAGAGCGGGAATCAGAGTCGATTCCGGCGTCGAGACCGGCAGTGTGGTGGGAACTCACTACGACCCGATGCTCGCGAAGGTCATCTCGTTCGCGCCGACGCGGGATCAGGCTGCGAATCTACTGGCGAAAGCGTTGCAGAAGGCCACCGTTCACGGCCTGAAGACCAACCGCGATCTGCTGGTCAACATCCTGCGGCATCCGGCATTCCTGGCCGGGGATACCGACACCGCCTTCTTCGACAGGCACGGGCTCGATGTCCTGGCTCAGCCGATCGCACATGGCCGGGCCGAGGAACTGTCGGCTCTCGCGGCAGCGTTGGCGGACGCGGCGAGCAACGTCGCGCGAGCGCGGGTGAACCGGGGACTGCCCGGTGGCTGGCGCAATCTTCGGTCCCAACCGCAGCGCAAGACGTACAACGACATCACCGTCGAATATTCGATCGGACGCAGCGGACTCACCTCCTCGGTGGAGGGCGTCGAACTCGAGGGCGTCGAACTCGTCGTGCACACGCCGACCTCGGTGACGCTCGACGACAACGGAATTCGTCGTATCTTTCAAGTGAGCAGCTACGGATCGGACGTGTTCGTCGATTCTGCACTCGGTCCGGTCAGGTTGATCAAGGCCCCGCGGTTCACCGACCCCACCGACGAGGTCGCGGCCGGTTCGTTGCTCGCACCGATGCCCGGCAGTGTCATCAGAATCGCTGCTGCGCAGGGCGATACCGTCACCGCCGGTCAGCCGATCCTGTGGCTGGAGGCGATGAAGATGGAACACACGGTCACCGCACCCGCGGACGGTGTGCTCACCGAATTGAACGTAGTGGAAGGTCAGCAAGTCGAAGTCGGCGCAGTTCTGGCCGTGGTCACCGAAAAGGGAGTGGAGCAAGTATGAGTTTCATCGAAACCGAAGAGCAGAAGGGTCTGCGCAACGCAGTCTCGTCACTCGGCAAGCGCTACAACTACATCGACTACGTCCTGCCGAAGGCGCGCAAGGGTGAGCCGCTGACCGAACTGTGGAACGAGGCGGGCAAGCTCGGCTTCCTCGGCGTCAACCTGCCCGAGGAGTACGGCGGCGGTGGCGCAGGCATCTACGAACTCGCGCTCGTGCAGGAGGAGTTGGCCGCGCATGGTGCCGGTCTGCTGCTGGTCGTCGTCAGCCCGGCCATCTGCGGCACCATCATCGGCAAGTACGGCACACCGGATCAGAAGCAGGAGTGGCTCACCGCTCTCGCCGACGGTTCCAAGATCATGGTCTTCGGGATCACCGAACCCGACGCCGGATCCAACTCGCACCAGATCACCACCACGGCGCGTCGTGACGGTGACGAATGGATTCTCAAGGGCAACAAGATCTACATCTCCGGCGTGGATCAGGCCGATGCGGTTCTGATCGTCGCACGCACCGAGGATTCCAAGACCGGCAAGCTCAAGCCGGCCCTGTTCATCGTGCCCACGGACGCTCCCGGTCTGCAGAAGACGCAGATGGAGATGGACATCGTCGAGCCCGATCATCAGTTCGTGCTGTTCCTCGACGACGTCAGGCTCCCCGCCGAGGCGCTCGTCGGTGAGGCCGACGCCGCCCTGATGCAGCTGTTCGCAGGCCTGAACCCCGAACGCATTCTCGGTGCCGCGATGGCTGTCGGTATGGGTCGGTACGCCATCGATGCAGCGGTGAAGTACGCCAAGGAACGCACCGTATGGAAGACGCCGATCGGGGCTCACCAGGGTCTCTCTCATCCGTTGGCGCAGTGCAAGATCGAACTCGAGCTCGCCAAGCTGATGATGCAGAAGGCCGCCGTGCTCTACGACTCCGGCGACGACTTCGGCGCTGCCGAGGCGGCGAACATGGCCAAATACGCTGCCGCCGAGGCCAGCATCAAGGCGCTCGATCAGGCGATCCAAACCCACGGTGGTGCCGGGTTGAGCAGTGAGTACGGCTTGGCTGCGATGCTCGGGGCCGCCCGTATCGCACGCGTTGCACCGGTGAGTCGGGAGATGATTCTCAACTTCGTGAGCCAGCACTCGCTCGGACTGCCGAGAAGCTACTGATGGCCGTTCTCGTCGAGTCGAGCAACAGCACAGCATATTTGACGTTGGATTCGCCGCAGAACCGGAACGCGCTGTCCTCGGTGTTGGTCGAAGAGCTGACCGCGGGCCTGATCGCTGCTGCACATGACGACGACGTCAGAACGATCGTGCTCGGCCACACCGGCACGACGTTCTGTGCCGGAGCCGACCTCCGCGAAGCCGGAGCATCACCGGAACTGCGCACCCGGCAGATGCTCGATTTGATGCGGTTGATCATCGACACCCCGAAACCCGTCGTCGTGCAGATCGACGGACATGTGCGGGCAGGAGGGATGGGGCTCGTCGCGGCGTGCGACGTCGCGGTCGCCGGACCCGAGAGTTCGTTCGCGTTGACGGAGGTACGCCTCGGCCTCGCCGCGTCGGTCATCTCGGTGGCCGTGCTGCCGCGGCTGACGTCTCGCGCGGCGAGTCGCTATTTCCTCACCGGGGAGACGTTCGACGGTGCCACGGCCGAGGCGATCGGTCTGGTCACCGTGGCCGAAGCCGTCCCCGCGGCCGCGGTGGCCGACTACATGATCATGTTCAGGAAGTGTTCGCCGCAGGGCCTGGCCGAGTCGAAACGCCTCACCACGGCCGCGATCAGGCGCGAGATGGACGAGCGCGGGACTGCCGTCGCCGAGCAATCGGCCAGGTTGTTTGCGTCCGACGAGGCCCGAGAGGGGATGATGTCCTTTCTGGAGAAGAGGCCCCCGTCCTGGGCGGCCGAGAAGTAGAGCGGCCGAGAAGCAGGTCGGCAGAGCGTCGGTAGTAGGGAGTATGGCGATGGTGATGGCGCGCGAACCCAAGCAGGACCGCAGCAGGGTGACGCGTCAGCGACTGCTGGAGGCGACGATCGATTCGCTCGCCGAGCAGGGCTGGGTTGCAACGACGGTCGGCGTGGTCGCCGAACGTGCAGGCGTCTCCCGCGGCGCGACCCAGCATCATTTCCCGACGCGTGAGGATCTGATCACCGGAGCGCTCGAGTACATGTTCGACACTCGGATGGACAGCGCTCGCCGCGAGGCGCAGGAGATTCCGGCGGGCCCGGGCCGGACGAAACTGGTGGTGGAACGGCTCGTCGAGTACTACACCGGGCCGATGTTCAAAGCGGCACTTCAGGTCTGGACAGCGGCCTCGGCCGATCCCGAGTTGCGCGATCGGATCGTCCCACTCGAAGAACGGTTCGGTCGTCGTGCCCACAAGATGGCCGTCGAGAACCTCGGTGTCGACGACAACGATCCCGTCACCCACCGTCTCGTTCAGGCAACCCTCGACCTCGCCCGCGGTCTGGGTCTGGCCGATGTGCTCACCGACGACGCACGACGGCGTGCCGAGGTCGTGCGGTCGTGGGCAGAGGTATTGGATGCGTCGTTGAACGCGCGGCTGTCCGCGGCAGGAGCGGGAGTGCAGTAGAGAGCCGCACGATCTGCAGTTCCGATCGACCTGTGCTTGAGTCTGGCGGGTGACTTCCGAAATCGCACGCGTGCACCGCGGCCACATCTTTCACGTCGCAGGCTCGCCCACCGTGGTGGACGCCGCCGCCGCGCTGGTGTCGATTCCCGACGGTGCCCTCGTGGTCGGCGACGACGGCATCATCGAGTTCTGTGGTGAGTTCGACTCGCTCCCAACCGAATTCGCGCAGCATGCGGTTGCCGACCATCGGCCCGGGTTCCTACTGCCGGGATTCGTCGACACGCACATTCACTTCCCACAGACCTACGCCGGGGATTCCTATGGCGGCGGGCAACTCCTCGAGTGGCTGAACACGTGCATCTTTCCGTCCGAGTCGCGCTTCGCCGATCCCGAGTTCGCTGCCGCTGCGGCCGGAGACTTCTGCGCCGCGCGGATCCGAGCCGGAACCACGCAGGCGATGGTGTTCGGATCGGCGTTCCCGCATGCGCAGGACTCGCTGTTCTCCGAGACCGAGAAGCACGGGCTGCGCATCGTCAGTGGCCGCGGGGTCCAGACCACCGGCCCGGCGTCGGCGCAGGCCCTGATCACCGGTGAGGACGAGGCCATCCGGCTGGTGTCCGAGGAGATCGAGAAGTGGCACGCAGCCGACACCGGCGATGTCGACACGGCAAAGCTGCACGTGGCCGTCGTACCGCGGTTCTCGCTCTCGGTCACGACGGAGACGCTGAAGAACCTCGGCGAGCTCTACGATTCCGTCCGCACGCGAGGTGTCTACTTCCACACACACCTCAACGAGAACAACCGGCCGGGAACCGGCGAGATCGACGCCACCAAGAACGCTTACGGGGTGCAGACGTACCTCGACACCTACGACGGCAAGTTCCTGCCGGGCTCGCAGGTCGGTGGGAAGAGCTTCCTGGGGCGGCGCACCATCCTGGCGCACGCGGTGCACTGTCAGGACGTCGAACTCGCGCGAATGGCAGAGACCGGCACGTCCATCGCGCACTGTCCCACCTCGCAACAGTTCCTGGGCTCGGGCACCATGCCGTGGCTGCGGACCGTTGCCGCGGGGGTGAACATCGCCATCGGGTCGGACTTCGGCGGCGGTGACGAATGGTTGCTGCCGCAGGTCCTCGCCGACGCGTTCAAGGTGCACATCTCCGAGGCCGGTGACGCCGGACTGTCCCTGCATCCCGCCGAGCTGCTGTTCGCCGGAACCCTCGCCGGGGCCCGTGCGCTGGACATGGAGAACCGAATCGGCAACTTCGACGCGGGCAAGGAAGCCGACTTCGTCGTGGTCGATCCGTCCGCATGGCCGCAGCTCGCGGCAGCAGTCGACCACGGCGTCCGTGCCGACGACCCCGAGCTGGCCCGCGACCAGACCCTGTTCGCTCTGCTGATGGCGATGCGCGAGCCCGCCATCGTCGGCGTCTACGTCCAGGGCCGGAAGCTCGCCGCTTCGCGGTAACGTATGGCGACTCGCTTCCAAAGGATCAGGAGACACACAGGTATGGCTCGTCGGACTCGATTCGGTCTACTCGCAGCTGCATTCGCGGCTGTGGGCACCATGGCCCTCGCGCCGGTCGCACAGGCCCAACCGCCTGCCGATGCACCGCCTGCACCCACCGAGAACGCGCCTGCACCCCCGCCGGGACCGGTTCCCGTCCCCGTTCTGCAGATCCCCAACCTCGGAGTCACTGTCGGCGGGCTCGTCGTGCCGGATCAGTGGATCGGGACGATCGAGGTAGCCAGCACCGAGACGCCGGGACTGACCAACATCTGGGGCCGCGCCGCCGAGCCGCGGATCTGCACGTCCTATCAGAACTTCGCCAGCCTGCAGGTCGATTTCGTCAACATCGCCAACGGACGCACCGGCTCGGTGAACGCACCGATCTGCCAGCAGGGAAACGGCGTGTTCGAGCCCTCCGGACCGGTCGTCGCCGATACCGGCAGCGGACCGGTCCTGTTCACCGCACACGTCCTCGCCTACGGCATTCTGTTCGACATTCCGGGCGTCGGCGGATTCTCGGCCCCGTAGCTGTGAGCCCGGGGCAGATCTTGAGACGGTTCGCGATGGTCGTGACGGCAACAGCTGTGCTCATCGCCGGGTGCGGCGGCGCGGAGGACGACGCCGCGGCGCCGGAGGACACCGCCCCGACCACCGCGGCCTACGAGCCCGGCCCCTTCTTCGGCGAATGCGGATCGATCACCGACGCCGAGGTGCAGTCCGCGTTCGGTGCAGGCCCGTTCGCGCAGATCACCCGAAATTCCGTCGGTTGCCAGTGGGAGACCACGGGGTTCGGCGGGCCCGGCGTCAGCTTCTCCTGGTACCGCGGTAGCCCCATCGGACGCGAACGCGCCGGTTCCGAGCTGATCGGCCGTCCGGCGAAAGACATCGACATCGACGGCAACCCCGGCTTCGAGGCCGAGCAGGACACTCTGTGCGAGATCGGCGTGCAGTTCGGCGACGACTTCTTCCACTGGTCGATCACGTACTCCCTCGGACCGGCCGCGCGCCCGCCGTGCGACGTCGGAAACGAACTCGCGACGCTGACAGTGGAGCGCAAGCAATGACGCGCACACGAGTGATCGCGGCGGCGTCGACCCTGTTGCTCGTTGCCGGGTGCGCCCAGACCGTCGAGGGGACCGCGAGACCGGCGAGCTTCGCAGGCTCCGGTGGCCAAGAATTCACCGAATTGTTGACCGAGTGCGACGCCGTCTCCGACGACCAGATCGCCGAGACCACCGGAGCCGACGCGATCGAGCGCGGCTTCTTCGGGGCCATCTGTCGGTGGGATCTCGTCGGCTCCGCGGGCACGGTGAAGGTGACGTTCAACTGGTTCGAGTCCGGCACTCTCGCAGCCGAGCGGGCCGCCGACGAGAAGATGATGTACACCGTCACCGACACAACGGTGCAGGGCCGCAAGGCAATCCAAGCTCAGCGTCCCGACGACTCCGCGTCGTGTGGAGTCTCGGCGGGTGCGGATCGGGACGGCATCTTCGGGTGGTGGGTGCAGTACCAGCCGGACGCCGCGCATCCCGATCCATGCCAGGCCGCGGCGAAGCTCGCCGATCTCACGCTCAACCTCAGTCGTTAGTTGCCTACCCACGCGAGGGGTGTTTTGACCCGAGGCGACGCCGCCGGGTATCGTTATGGGTCGTGTCCGGCCTGGCCGGAACGTTTGTGTGCCTATGCGAGGTACAGCCGTGCGCACGTTCGCTCGAAGAGCGCGCAACCGGCTGGACGTGTGGGGGTATGCGACACACCCGACCGCGGGGTGCAAGAGACCCGCGATAGCAGTACTGGAGCAGCAGCAGTACCGGGTGAGGAGCAGTGTTCTCTTGCTCCAACTGCTAGATCCCTGTTTATCGACACGAAGAAAGCCGGTTTATGCCAACGATCAACCAGCTGGTCCGTAAGGGACGCACCGACAAGGTCGCGAAACTGAAGACCGCTGCCCTCAAGGGCAGTCCCCAGCGCCGTGGCGTGTGCACTCGCGTGTACACCACCACCCCCAAGAAGCCGAACTCCGCTCTCCGTAAGGTCGCGCGTGTTCGCCTGACCTCCTCGGTCGAGGTCACCGCATACATCCCCGGTGAGGGTCACAACCTGCAGGAGCACTCGATGGTGCTCGTTCGCGGTGGTCGTGTGAAGGACCTCCCGGGTGTGCGTTACAAGATCATCCGCGGCTCGCTCGACACCCAGGGTGTCAAGAACCGCAAGCAGGCTCGTAGCCGCTACGGAGCCAAGAAGGAGAAGAGCTGATATGCCACGCAAGGGCCCAGCACCCAAGCGGCCGCTGATCAACGACCCGGTCTACGGATCGCCGTTGGTCACGCAGCTCGTCAACAAGATCCTTCTCGACGGCAAGAAGTCGACCGCAGAGCGCATCGTCTACCAGGCGCTCGAGCAGGCTCGCGAGAAGACCGGCACCGACCCCGTCGTCACGCTCAAGCGTGCACTCGACAACGTCAAGCCGGCCCTCGAGGTTCGCAGCCGTCGTGTCGGTGGCGCCACCTACCAGGTGCCCGTCGAGGTTCGTCCCGGCCGCTCCACCACGCTGGCACTGCGCTGGCTGGTCACGTTCTCGCGCGCTCGTCGTGAGAAGACCATGGTCGAGCGTCTGGCGAACGAGTTGCTCGACGCCAGCAACGGCCTCGGTGCCGCTGTGAAGCGTCGCGAGGACACTCACAAGATGGCCGAAGCCAACAAGGCGTTCGCTCACTACCGCTGGTGATCTCCTCGCTCGGGCGGCATTCGGAACTATCCGGTGCCGCCGGAGCGTTGATCAGCTCAGGCAATACCTCTTCCAACACCAAGGCGGGTTAACTCGTGGCACAGGACGTGCTGACCGACCTACTCAAGGTCCGCAACATCGGCATCATGGCCCACATCGATGCCGGCAAGACCACCACTACCGAACGCATCCTCTTCTACACCGGTATCTCCTACAAGATCGGTGAAGTTCACGATGGCGCAGCCACCATGGACTGGATGGAGCAGGAGCAGGAGCGTGGCATCACGATCACCTCTGCTGCCACGACGTGCTTCTGGAACGACAACCAGATCAACATCATCGACACCCCCGGTCACGTCGACTTCACCGTCGAGGTGGAGCGTTCGCTCCGCGTCCTCGACGGCGCAGTCGCAGTGTTCGACGGCAAAGAAGGTGTCGAGCCGCAGTCCGAGCAGGTCTGGCGTCAGGCCGACAAGTACGACGTGCCGCGCATCTGCTTCGTCAACAAGATGGACAAGCTCGGCGCGGACTTCTACTACACCGTGCAGACCATCATCGATCGTCTCGGTGCCAAGCCGCTGGTCATCCAGCTGCCCATCGGCGCAGAGAACGACTTCGAGGGCGTCATCGACCTCGTGCAGATGAAGGCTCTCGTGTGGAGTGGCGAGACCAAGCTCGGCGAGAAGTACGAGATCCAGGAGATCCCGGAAAACCTCAAGGAGCGCGCGGACGAGTACCGCACCATGCTGCTCGAGACCGTGGCCGAGTCCGACGAAGCGCTTCTGGAGAAGCACTTCGGCGGCGAAGAGCTCACGATCGACGAGATCAAGGGCGCCATCCGCAAGATGACGGTCAACAGCGAGCTGTACCCGATCCTGTGTGGATCCGCGTTCAAGAACAAGGGCGTTCAGCCCATGCTCGACGCGGTCATCGACTACCTCCCGTCTCCCCTCGACGTTGCCGAGACCATCGGACACGCCGTCGGCGACGAGGAGAAGGAGATCACTCGCAAGCCGTCCGCAGACGAGCCGTTCGCAGCTCTCGCGTTCAAGATCGCGACTCACCCCTTCTTCGGCAAGCTGACCTACGTCCGGGTGTACTCGGGCAAGGTCGACTCCGGCGCTCAGGTCATCAACTCGACCAAGGGCAAGAAGGAGCGTCTGGGCAAGCTGTTCCAGATGCACTCCAACAAGGAGAACGCGATCGCGACCGCATCTGCCGGTCACATCTACGCCGTCATCGGCCTCAAGGACACCACGACGGGTGACACGCTCTGCGATCCGCAGAACCAGATCATCCTCGAGTCCATGAGCTTCCCGGACCCGGTCATCCAGGTCTCGATCGAGCCGAAGACCAAGTCCGACCAGGAGAAGCTGGGAACAGCAATCCAGAAGCTCGCCGAAGAGGATCCCACCTTCTCGGTGAAGCTGGACGAGGACACCGGCCAGACCGTCATCGGCGGAATGGGCGAGCTGCACCTCGACATCCTCGTGGACCGCATGCGTCGCGAGTTCAAGGTCGAGGCCAACGTCGGCAAGCCGCAGGTCGCGTACCGCGAGACCATCCGCAAGACGGTCGAGAAGCACGACTACACCCACAAGAAGCAGACCGGTGGCTCCGGCCAGTTCGCGAAGGTCATCATCAAGCTCGAGCCTTTCGAGGGCGAAGACGGTGCGACCTACGAATTCGAGAACAAGGTCTCCGGTGGCCGTGTGCCCAGGGAGTACATCCCCTCGGTCGACGCCGGTGCGCAGGACGCCATGCAGTACGGTGTTCTCGCCGGATACCCCCTGGTCAACGTCAAGGTCACACTGCTCGACGGTGCGTACCACGACGTCGACTCGTCGGAAATGGCCTTCAAGGTCGCCGGCTCACAAGCGTTCAAGGAAGCCGCCCGCAAGGCCAGCCCCGTCATTCTCGAACCCGTCATGGCCGTCGAGGTCATCACGCCCGAGGATTACATGGGTGAGGTCATCGGCGACCTGAACTCCCGCCGTGGTCAGATTCAGGCCATGGAGGAGCGCAGCGGTGCCCGTATCGTCAAGGCACTGGTTCCGCTGTCGGAGATGTTCGGCTACATCGGAGACCTTCGGTCGAAGACACAGGGCCGCGCTAACTACTCCATGGTCTTCGATTCGTACGCAGAAGTTCCCGCGAACGTAGCGAAGGAAATCATCGCGAAGGTCAACGGAGAGTAATTCTCTTCGTTTGCTGGACCACGCTCGACCTGTAATAAGTAAGAACACATACGCGTGTCGGCCCCGTCGGGGTCCGCACAGATCAGTCCAGGAGGACACACAGTGGCGAAGGCGAAGTTCGATCGGACGAAGCCGCACGTCAACATCGGCACCATCGGTCACGTTGACCACGGTAAGACGACGCTGACGGCTGCAATCACCAAGGTTCTGCACGACAAGTTCCCGGACCTGAACGAGGCCTCGGCTTTCGATCAGATCGACAAGGCTCCGGAGGAGAAGGCTCGTGGTATCACGATCAACATCTCCCACGTCGAGTACCAGACCGAGAAGCGCCACTACGCGCACGTCGATGCACCGGGTCACGCCGACTACATCAAGAACATGATCACCGGCGCGGCACAGATGGACGGCGCAATCCTGGTCGTTGCAGCAACTGACGGCCCGATGCCGCAGACCCGCGAGCACGTGCTGCTCGCTCGCCAGGTCGGTGTTCCGTACATCCTGGTCGCACTGAACAAGGCCGACATGGTCGACGACGACGAGATCATCGAGCTCGTCGAGATGGAGGTCCGCGAGCTCCTCGCTTCGCAGGAGTTCGACGAGGACGCACCGGTCATCAAGGTCTCCGCACTCAAGGCACTCGAGGGTGACGAGAAGTGGGGCGAGTCGGTTCTGGAGCTCATGCAGGCCGTCGACGATTCCGTTCCGGATCCCGTCCGTGAGACCGACAAGCCGTTCCTCATGCCCGTCGAGGACGTCTTCACCATCACCGGCCGTGGCACCGTGGTCACCGGACGTATCGAGCGCGGCTCGGTCAACGTCAACGAAGAGGTCGAGATCGTCGGCATCCGCCCCGGCTCGACCAAGACCACCGTCACCGGAATCGAAATGTTCCGCAAGCTGCTCGACTCGGGTCAGGCAGGCGACAACGTCGGCCTCCTCGTTCGTGGCATCAAGCGCGAAGACGTCGAGCGTGGACAGGTCATCATCAAGCCCGGCACCACGACTCCCCACACGGAGTTCGAGGGCAACGCCTACATCCTCTCGAAGGACGAGGGCGGCCGCCACACGCCGTTCTTCAACAACTACCGCCCGCAGTTCTACTTCCGTACCACGGACGTTACGGGCGTCGTGACCCTTCCCGAGGGCACCGAGATGGTCATGCCCGGTGACAACACCGAGATGTCCGTCACGCTGATCCAGCCGGTCGCCATGGATGTCGGCCTGCGTTTCGCAATCCGTGAGGGCGGTCGTACCGTCGGAGCCGGTCGCGTCACGAAGATCATCAAGTGATCTAGTTCCACCAGCTGTACCTGAAGCGGCACTCACCCGAAAGGGTGGGTGCCGCTTTTGCGTGCGTGCGTGCGGCTCCGCCGCCCGCGTCAATGGACCTTTGCACCGCCCAGACGTATGCAATGGTCCATTCACGCAGGCTGAGGTGGCCACCCCCAGAGGGTGAATGGACCTTTGCACTGCCCAGACGTATGTAATGGTCCATTGACGCGGCCCGAGGTGGCGGCCGAAAAATGGGACGCATCGGGCGCGGCGGTCCCGTAACGTCGCTGCGGTGCTACTGACCGTGACTGCAAATGCCACAACCGATTTCCCGGACACCTCCGACATCGGGTATTTGTTGCACAAGCACCCCGATCGCGTGCAGAGCTGGAACCTGCCGATGGGCACCACCACCGTGCTGTATCCGGAAGTCTCGGCTCAGCGCACCACCGTCGCAGTCCTGTTGAACGACGGTGCCGCGTCCGGATTGGCCGTGGCCCTGTCGCGACTGTTCAAGCAGACACTGGCCGGTGTGTGCACCGGAAGGCCCGAATTAGTCTCTGCTGCAATGGATCTGACGATCTCGATGCCGGCCGCGCCGTCACGTGGTGCCGCTGATCTCGCGTCACGGATGTTCGGTCCGTTGGGCTGGACGGTAGACGCGACGCCCATTCCGCTCGATTCGAGGCAGCCGGAGTGGGGCAACTCCGAGTACATCGATCTGGTGTTGACCGGAACCTTCACGCTGTCGGCCGCGCTGCGGCACCTGTACGTCCTTCTTCCGGTCCTCGACGACGGGAAGCACTACTGGGTGGGCGAGGACGAGGCGGACAAACTCGTTCGAGCAGCAGGGGATTGGCTGGGAGATCACCCGGAGTCGGCACTGATCGCGTCCCGCTACCTGGCGCACCGCCGCGAACTGGTGGCCTCGGCGCTCGACCGACTGGTACCCGACGCGCCGCAGGACGACGCAGCCCCGCGAGATCCGACGCTGGCCGAACAGCGAGTACGCGCCGTCCTGTCGGCACTGACGGGTGCAGGCGCGAAGTCGGTGATCGACCTCGGTTGCGGTGAGGGTCGTTTGCTGCGAGAGCTGCTCGCGGACAGCACGTTCGATCGCATCGTCGGTGCCGACGTGAGTGATCGGGCACTCGCCAAGGCACACCGCCGGTTGCGTCTGGACGACATGGCGGATCGGCAGCGGACACGCATCGAACTGGTCCAGTCGTCCGCGACGTACCGCGACGTTCGGTTGCAGGGATTCGACGCGATGGTGCTCATGGAGGTCATCGAACACGTCGACCTCGATCGGCTTCCGGCGTTGGTGCGATCGGTGTTTCTTCAGGCCCGCCCGCGAACGGTTCTGGTCACGACACCCAACTCCGAGTACAACGTGCTGTATCCCGGCCTCGAACCGGGAGGCTTCCGTCACGTCGACCACCGATTCGAGTTCACCCGCTCGCAGTTCGAGCAGTGGGTTTCGTCGGTGGCACGTGATCACGCATATGAGGTGCGCGTCGAGGGAATCGGCCCCGTCGACGACATGCACGGCACCCCGACCCAGATGGCCGTCTTCACCCGAGAGGAGCAGTCCCGATGAGTACCTTCGACATTCCGGATCGGTCCCTCGTCGTACTCGTCGGCATCAGCGGCTCCGGCAAGTCGTCGTTCGCTGCGCGACACTTCGGTCCGTACGAGACGGTGTCCAGCGACGCGTGCCGGGGCATGGTGAGCAACGACCCCAATCTGCAGAGCGCAACCAAGGACGCGTTCGCGCTGTTGGAATTTCTCGTCGCAACCAGGCTTCGAGCCGGTCTGCTCACCGTCGTCGACGCCACCAATGTGCAACCTGCGGCGCGAAAGGCGTTGATCGCGTTGGCTCGCGAACACGATGTGCTGCCGGTCGCCGTCGTGCTCGATGTGCCGGAATCGGTATGTGCACAGCGCAATGCCGAGCGCACCGACAGGACGTTCGGTCGAGACGTGCTGCGTCGCCAGCAGTCCCAGTTGCAGCGCTCGATGCGGGGCCTGTCCAAGGAAGGTTTCCGCTCGGTCCATGTACTCGACGGTGTCGAGGAGGTGGCGTCGGCGACGTTCGTTCGTACCCCGCTGCGCAGTGATCGACGTGAGCTGACCGGACCGTTCGACGTCATCGGGGACATTCACGGCTGTCTCGTCGAGCTCGAAAGACTGCTCGCGACATTGGGTTACACGATCGAGCGGGACGAGGCCGGCCGCCCGGTCGGTGCGACGCCACCGGACGGACGAACGGCCGTGTTCGTCGGTGACTACATCGATAGGGGGCCCGACTCCGTCGGAGTACTCCGGCTGGTGATGGGAATGGTCGGTACCGGAGCAGCACTGGCGGTTCCGGGCAACCACGAGAACAAGCTCGTCAAGGCACTCCGCGGCCGGAAGGTCACTGCCTCGCACGGTCTGGCCGAAACTCTCGAACAGCTCGACGCCGAGACGGAACAGTTCCGCCGGGAGGTTCTCGAGTTCTGCGACGGCCTCGTCGCGCACCTCGTGCTCGACGGCGGCAAGCTCGTCGTCGCGCACGCCGGACTGATCGAGAAGTACCACAACCGGGCGTCGGGCAGGGTTCGAAGCTTTGCTCTGTACGGAGACACCACCGGCGAGACCGACGAGTTCGGCCTGCCGGTGCGGTATCCGTGGGCGCAGGACTATCGGGGCTCGGCGACGGTGCTCTACGGGCACACGCCGGTGCCGGAAGTGGAGTGGGAGAACAACACTGCGTGCCTCGATACGGGATGCGTCTTCGGTGGGAAGCTCACGGCGCTGCGCTATCCGGAGCGCGAGGTGGTGTCGGTTCCGGCCGAGAAGGTCTGGTACGAGCCTGCCCGCCCGATGGGTGCGTTCACGCGGGATGCGGCGTCGCTCGATCTGTCCGACGTGATCGGTCCGACCGGCGTCGAGACGTCGCTGCGGGGGCGCGTATCGATTCGGCCGGAGAATGCCGCGGGCGCATTGGAAGTGATGAGTCGGTTCGCGCTCGCTCCGCAGTGGCTGCACTATCTGCCGCCGACGATGGCCCCTAGTGGAACATCGGAGCGCGAGGGCTATCTCGAGTATCCGACGCAGGCGTTCGACGCGTATCGCGCGCTCGGTGCGTCGACGGTGATCTGCGAGGAGAAGCACATGGGCTCGCGGGTGGTCGTGGTGGTGTGTCGAGATGCAGGCACCGCTCGGGAGAAGTTCGATGCACCGGAGGGAGTGCTCGGCACCGCGTACACGCGGACGGGGCGTCCGGTGTTCGACGAGTCGCTCACCGGTGAGCTGATCACCGGGGTGTCCGACGCGATCGAGAAGGCCGGTGTGTGGGACGAGTTGGCCTCGAGCTGGCTGATTCTCGACTGCGAACTGCTGCCGTGGTCTGCCAAAGCGGAGGGCCTGATCAAGGCCGAGTACGCCGCCGTCGCTGCGGTGTCCCGGGCGAATCTCGGGGCCGAGGCGGCGGTGCTGGCATCGGCCGGATCGCGCGGTCTCGACGTGCAGGAGTTGCTGGAGCGGAACACCGTCAGGCAGAGCAATCTCGGCGAGTTCACCGATGCGTATCGGCGGTACGTCTGGCCGACGGACGGGCTCGACGGGGTTCGGATCGCGCCGTTTCAGGTGCTGGCGTCCAACGTCGAGACGTATGCGGATCGTCCGCACACATGGCACCTCGACGTTGCCGACCGACTGGTGGCAGCAGCTCCCGAGGTGTTCGCCACCACCCGTCGAATCGAGGTCGATCTGTCGACCCCGGATTCGGTTGCGGCAGGGGAGAAGTGGTGGGAGGAGTTGACGGCGCAGGGCGGCGAGGGCATGGTCGTCAAACCGTCAGCGAACGCTCCACGCGGAAAGATGCAGCCCGGCACGAAGGTTCGCGGTCGAGAGTATCTGCGGCTGATCTACGGTGCCGACTACACCGACCCGGATCGACTGACTGCACTGCGCAACCGAAACGTGGGACACAAGCAGTCGATGGCGCTACGCGAATACGCGCTGGGAATGGAGGCGCTGGATCGCTCGGTGCGCGGTGAGCCGCTCTACCGCATCCACCAGGCCGTGTTCGCCGTCCTGGCACTGGAATCCGAGCCCGTCGACCCGCGCCTGTAGGTGCCGAGGGCAGTGGTGTGGTTGTGTGCCCGCTGGGGCACATAACCACACCACTGCCGCAGGCACTAGAACGGACTGATGCCGGCGCTGATCGGTGCCGCGATTGCTGCAGCAACCGCGATCGATGCCCAGAATGTCGGCGAGTCCAGCATCAGGCCGCCCGCGAGACCACACACAGCGACGACGACGCCGGATCCGATCAGCAGGGCCGATCCCACAGCGGCGTGAACTCGGCCGCTTCGGTCCGAGACGGAACGCGCTTTGAGCCAGATCATCGTGCCGGTTGCGACGAACACCAGTGGGGCGTAGAAGAACACCGAACTGCCGCCGAGCTTCGAGGCGAAGGAGGCAAGGACCAGTACCGCTCCGAATGCGACGGGCACGGCGAGGGGCATGCCGCCGGACCATTTCCGGAACTTACTGCGCGTCGATGCAACCATGGCTTCACCGTACCGCCGGGACTGTTATCGACGTTTGTCCACATGCAATTGAATGCGGGTGGCGACGTGTGTACCGGCAAGGGATTCGGCCACGAAAGCGGCACGTGATTCGGCTCGGGCGGTGAAGTCGACGACATCGAAATCTGCTGCAGCATGGACCGACACAGCGACGGTGGGCAATCCTCGATCATCGATCGCCGTACCGCGGGCGCGTCGAACACCGGGGAACTGGGCCAACTCCGCGGCGACGCCCGATGCGATGGCACTCAGATCCACGTGTGCCGAGAAGTGCGGCTCCTCGATGACGCTTGCCGTTCCCGTCGTGCGCGGAGAGAAGTTGCCGATCAACAGGAGCAGTGCCATGACCACTGCGATGCAGACAACCACAGCCAGCGTCGGCACCCACCAGCCCTGTTCCGGTAGCGCCGACATTCGCGCGCGATCGAAGCGAGAGAGCATCTCTCGTGCCCACTGCACGTCGTAGTGCCAGGCGAGCGCGAAGCTACCTCCCGCGATCAATCCCAACCCGGCCACGATCGCGAGGAGTCGATCGACCCCGGCGACGAACGTCTTCATCACGACACCCTCGTCGGAGCTGCCACCGACTGCTTCACCGTCAGCCGTCGTCCGCCCGCGGCAACCGACAGTGTCGGAGCGAGTGCCTCGCGCACGGCGGCGTCGACGTTCTCGGCATCGACAGTCCCGTCCCGCTCGGCTCGCACCTCGATCTTCCTGCGCGTGACGACGGTGTGTGCATCCGCGACTCCGCGCGTGGACTGCGCTGCAGCACTGCACAATCGAGCGATGTCGGTCGGCGTGGCCCAGACGGTCGGTGCCGACTCGCCCAGTCCGGAATGCGTCTTCGTCCGCGGCTTGACCCCGATGAACACGAGGAACAACCCGACGAAGGCTGCTCCGATCGCGGCGGCCGTCATCCAACTCTGCCAGTGCAATCGGGCGATCCAGGACACAGCGTCGGCGATCCACGGGCTACCGCCGAGGTGGCCGCCGGCGATCAGGAATTCCCTGCCGGCCAAAAAGGCCACACCGAGGAGGGCGAACCCGAACAACAGTGCCACCGGCATCGCGGCCGGCCCGGCCGTGGGTGGACGAGGTGGGATGGCCTGCGTTGCTTCGGTATTCGGGGTGGACGAGAAACCGGTGTCCGGTGTGGTGTCCGATACCAGGACGTTCACCCGATGCACGTGCAGCCCCGTCATCGTCGCCAACGCGGCCTCGACGGTGGCGTGCACGGACTCGGTCACCTCGGTGATCTGCGACGGCCAGGTCACGCCGATGTAGAGGTTGACGGCGATCGTGTCCTCGCCGAGGGTGACGTCGGCGCGGGGGAGTTCGCGACCGGTCAGTCGCGAGAAGCCGCCGGTGGTGCGCGTGACCCGAGGATCCTTCAGTGCCGCCGCGATGGCGGTCCGTGAAATCGCCCGATCCTTGATCTCGACGCTGCCACGCATCTCGTGGTCGTTGTCGACCTCGTCGGATCCAGCCTGCGTCATCTCGAGAGAATCCTTTGCGCCTGTCGCGGCTCGCTGTGGTGCGGCACGCGCTCCCCAACTGTAGTGACGACCGCTGACGGATGACGTCACGAGAGTAATTGTTCCTGGCATACTGCGACCGTGTCGGAAATTGTGCGGGTGACCGCGTCGGATATTGCGTCGGCCGAGGAGCTGCTGGAGCCGGTCATGCGCCGGACCCCTGTGGTGGCCTCGCGCATTCTGTCGGATCTGACCGGCCACGAGGTGCGGCTCAAGTGCGAGAACCTGCAGCGCACCGGATCGTTCAAGCCGCGCGGGGCGTACAACCGCATCGCCCGGCTCGACGCCGACCAGCGCGCCCGCGGGGTCGTGGCGGCCAGCGCGGGCAATCACGCTCAGGGTGTGGCGTGGGCGGCGTCGCAGGTGGGGATCGACTCGACGGTGTTCATGCCGGTGGGAGTGTCGCTACCCAAGCTCGTCGCCACCAAGGCCTACGGCGCGACGGTACATCTGGTGGGCAACACGGTGGACGAGGCACTGAAGTCGGCGAGGGAATTCGCCGAACGTACCGGTGCCACCCTCATTCACCCGTTCGACCACCTCGACATCGTCGCGGGGCAGGCGACGTTGGGCACCGAACTGTTGCAGCAGATGCCGGATGTCGGCACCATCGTGATTCCCACCGGCGGCGGGGGACTGTTGGCCGGTGTCGCCGCCGCGGTCAAGCTGACCAAGCCCGATATCAGGATCGTCGGTGTGCAGGCCGAGGGCGCTGCCGCCTGGCCCGCATCACTGAAGGCGGGGCACCCGATCGCGCTGACGTCGATGTCGACGATGGCCGACGGCATTGCGATCGGCCTGCCCGGATCGGTGCCGTTCGATCACGTGCAGGGATGGGTCGACGACGTCGTCACCGTCAGTGAGGATGCGCTGTCGCGGGCGCTGGTGCTGTGCATCGAGCGCGCGAAACTCATCGTCGAGCCGGCAGGTGCGGCAGCGGTGGCCGCGCTGATGACGCATTCCGCGGACGAACTCGGACTGACCGGCTCGGTGTGCGCTGTTCTCTCCGGCGGAAACATCGACCCGCTGCTGCTCACGCACGTCATCACCCACGGTCTTCGAGCGGGTGGACGTTATCTCGCTGTACGCGTGACCATTTCGGACAAGCCGGGCGGACTCACCGGCGTACTCGGGGTGGTGCGCGATGCCGGAGCCAGCGTCGTGGACGTCGTCCACTCCCGTACCGGTGGACGCCTGGGCCTCGAGGAGGTCGACGTGATGTTGACCGTCGAGACCCGCGGACCCGACCACCGCGGTTCGGTGCTCGATGCCCTCGGCGCGGCCGGGTACGCCGTGCACGTGGAGAACTGATCTGCCGGTCGGCACAGCCGATTCAACGCCGCAGACTTCGACGGATCACCTGGCCGACATACGAACCTGCACTACGCATGTAGAAGAGCGCCGGTGTCCAATAACTTCGTCGGATCGCTGTGTTCACGGCCCGCTGCAGGTCTGCGTCGGTGACACCGGCATCGTGCATCGCGGCGAGTGAGGTTCGCAGGTAGCCGCGATCGCGGCTTCTCAGATCCATGCGAGCAACAGCGCGTATATCGATGGTGTCGGGGAAGGTCGTGCACTGTGCACCTGCGGCCGCGAGCCCGATCCGGGTGCGAACGCACTTGGCGCACCTGCCGCAGTTGAAGGCCCCGTCGAGGTTCTCCCAACAGACCCGCAGATGGTTCATCGCGGTTCGGTTCTCGCCGATGTAACGAATCTTGCCCAGACGGTGCAGATCGAGCTCGTGGTGCTCGAACGCGACTGTGCCGCTAGACCACAACGGGTCGAGATCAGGATGAGAGCCCCACGGTGTGAGTTCCTCGCGGCAGTTCGAGGACGGGATGATGACGGTGCGCAGGTGTTGCGACAACGCCAGACCGACGTGCGCCAACGCGGCGCCGTGAAAGTCGTACCCCCAGTCGAGAGGCAGCCGGTTTGCGAAGGCCGACCTCATCGTGGTCTTCACCTCGATCAACGGCTTGCCCAACTCCGCCGCCGACTCGCGGGCTCCGGCCAAGGCTCTGGCCGCCAGATTCTCGTCGTCGATGTCGATATCGAAACCGTGCACGAAGATCAGGTGAGTGATGCGGTCCGATTCCATGATTGCCGAGTAGAAGCTGTCGACGCCCCCGCTGAAGAAACAACCCACTCCCGTCGCGCCGGTGGCGACGCGGCCGGGTTCGGCCGAAATCGATACCTCACGAAAACGCTTGGGATACCAGTCGAGGAAGACCTTCTGAGCCCCGGACGCACCGCGAAGCGCCGTCGAATCCACCGGTCCGTCGAAAGTGATGTCCCAACCCTTGCGCATGCCGGCTGTCAGGAGCGGCGGAAGCCAGGGGGTGGCGGAATGGTCGAGCGGATAGTTCGACTCCGTCGTCACTCGTGTCTCGATGCCCGATGGGGTCGTTATCCGCGCGGTGATGCGTCCGGCTTCGATGCCTTCGACATGCACCGCCATCGGGCTGATCACGGTCAAGAGTGTGCCACAGCGAGAGTTGTCCAGGCCGGATTCGTCTCGCCCGGCCCGCTCGGACCAGACTGGTACCTTGATCAGCGACCTGGACCAGGACATCGGTGGGAGATATTTGCATGGCTCGGCTCGTCGCGATCGTCTCCGCAGTCCTGGGAATTCTGCTGACGATCGCGATACCGCTGTTGCCGATCGAGCAGCAGCAGTCCTCCCTGACGTGGCCGCAGTCGGACACGATCGCCAGTGTCGAGGCTCCGCTCGTCGCCTACACGCCGATCGACGTCGATGCGACGGTTCCGTGTGCTGCCGCGAATCTGTTGCCCGACGGCGGGCTGTTGGTGTCCACCTCGCCCAAGGGATCGCCCGACGCCTATCGCTACGGTCTCGTTGCCGAGGTCACGGGCGGTGAAGCATCGCAACTGAAGGTGACGTTGCGTGATTCCGTCCTGCTCGAGAAGCCGGTATCGGAACTGAGCCCTTCGACTGCGGGCGACTGTGCGTTGACGATCACCTCGAACGGCACCTCGACGACCGTCGGGCTGACCGGTGCCGAGACCACCACGCGCGAGGGTGATGTCCGACCACAGCTGGTCGGAGTCTTCAGCGATCTTCGAGGCAGCGTCGGCGGCCTGACACTGACCGCGCAGCTCGACAGTCGATTCTCGTCGACCCCGAGTGCGCTGAAGTGGTTCGCGATGATCGTCGGCGTACTCGCCACGGGCATCTCGCTGACAGCGCTGCACCGCCTCGACCTCTCCGACGGCCGACGTGCCCGACGCTTCCTCCCGCGTCGCTGGTGGACGTTCGGCGCTGCCGATGCGGTGGTGATCGGGACGCTGTTGGTGTGGCATCTGATCGGCGCGAACACCTCCGACGACGGCTACCAGCTGGGCATGGCGCGCACGGCCGATCACGCCGGGTACATGGCCAACTACTTCCGTTACTTCGGGGTGCCCGAGACACCGTTCGGGACGCCGCTGTACGACATGTTCGGACTCATGTCGCACGTCTCGACGGCCAGTGTGTGGATGCGTCTGCCGACGCTGATCTGCGCCGTCGTGGCGTGGCTCGTCATCAGTCGAGAGGTGATCCCGCGGTTCGGTGCGGCTGCTCGCGCTTCGAAGACCGCGCTCTGGACGGGCGGCCTGGTCCTGCTCGCGTTCTGGCTGCCGTACAACAACGGCCTGCGCCCGGAACCGTTCGTGGCGCTCGGGGTGCTGCTGACGTGGTGTTCGGTGGAGCGCTCGATCGCGACCCGCAGGTTGCTGCCCGCGGCCGCGGCGATACTCATCGCGGCGTTGACGGTCACCTGCGGCCCCTCCGGTTTCATCTGCTTCGCACCGCTGATCGCCGGGGCTCGGCCGGTGTTGCAGATCGTCGTCGCCCGCGCCCGAGAGTTCGGCAGTACCGCACTGGGCGCGCTGACACTGCTCGCCCCGCTGATCGCGTCGGGCACGGTGGTGCTGGTGTTCGCATTCGGCAACCAGACCGTGGCCGGCATGCTCGAGATGCAGCGGGTGCACAACGCGGCCGGACCGAGCCAGGCCTGGTTCGACGAGTACCTGCGCTACCAGTGGCTGATGAACATGGACATCGACGGCTCGCTCGCGCGCCGCTTCGGAGTGTTCGTGATGGTCGTTTCGCTGATCGCGGTGGTCGTCGCCATGCTGCGCAAGGGTGGCAAGATCCCGGGCACCGCCACGGGGCCGGCCCGCCGGATCGTCGGCATCACCGTCGGGGCGATGGCCTTGATGATGATCACCCCCACCAAGTGGACTCACCATTTCGGTGTCTTCGCCGGACTCGCCGCATCGGTTGCGGTACTGGCAGCCGTGGCGACCGGTGCGGCGGTACTGCGATCGCGGCGCAACCGACTCCTTTTCGCCGCGTCGGTCTCGTTTCTGCTGGCCGTCGCGTTCACCGGAACCAACGGCTACTGGTACGTCTCGGCGTGGGGAGTCCCGTTCTGGGACAAGCCGATCCTCGTTGCCGGTCTCGGCATCTCGACCATGTTCCTCGGCCTGACCCTGCTGCTGTTGCTCGCTGCCGTCTGGTTCCATCTCCGCGCGCCCTATGTGCGCGCCGACAAACCGATGGCGCGATGGTGGTCGGTGCCGCCGATCGCCGTCGGGGCGGCTCTGATGGTGCTGGTGGCCGTCGCGTCGATGGCCAAGGGTGCTGTGGCGCAATGGCCGTCGTACTCGGTCGCGAAATCGAATCTCTCGGCGCTGACCGGGGACACGTGCGGGCTCGCGAACGACGTGTTGCTCGAGACGGATCCCAATGCCGATGTGCTGCAACCGGTCAGCGGTGACGCCTTCGCCGCGCTCGGTGCAGAGAACGACGGGTTCACCCCCGATGGTGTGGCGGGCGACCTCACCGCCGACAAGGAATCCTCGGCGTCGGGTACCTCGAACACCGTCGACACCGACGAGCAGCAGCAGCCGACGTCGACCACCGGGGCAGGAACCGGCGGTAGCGCATTGCCGTTCGGCCTCGATCCGGCCACTGTGCCGGTGCTCGGTTCGTTCGGGTCCGATACTCCTGCCACGTTGACCACCGGCTGGTACGCGCTGCCTGCCGATCCCGGAGACCTGATCTCGATCGCCGCTGCCGGACGCATCCGTTCGGTGGATTCCGACGGCATCGTCACGTACGGCCAGAGCCTCGAACTCGAGTACGGAGTCGACGGACAGGCGCAGGGGCGCGTGACGCCGATCGACATCGGCCCGACGCCGTCGTGGCGCAACCTGCGAGTCCCGATGGACCAGATTCCCGCCGGTGCCAACACGATTCGCCTGGTGCTCTCCGATACCGATCGAGATTCCGATCAGTGGTTGGCGATCACCCCGCCCCGAGTTCCGCGTACCCAGACGTTGAACGAGGTCGTCGGCCGTGACGCTCCGGTGATGCTGGACTGGGAGGTCGGCTTCAACTTCCCCTGCCAGCGTCCGTTCGATCACCGCCTCGGGGTTGCCGAAGTTCCGCAGTACCGGGTGCTGCCGGATCGCAGCGGTGCCGTCATCACCAACGCGTGGCAGGACCACTTCGGCGGTGGGCCGCTCGGGTGGATCGACATCGTCGCCTCCGCCCGCACCATCCCGTCGTATCTGTCCGGCGACTGGGACCGCGACTGGGGGTCGATCGAGCAGTACATGCCGTACGACGAGTCGGCGCAGGCGGCGCAGATCACAGCCGAAGAGGTCGAGCGTTCGGGTCTGTGGACGCCCGGTCCGATCAAGACCGGTTAATCTCTACGCGTTCGGAAGTCCTAACACCGACCAGTAGAGAAACGGGGACAGGGCAATGGCGAACGCTATAGAAGTAGAGAACCTCGTACTTCGGTACGGCAAGAACGTCGCGCTCGACGGGATCGACTTCACCGTTCCCGAGGGCACGGTGCTGGGTGTGCTCGGTCCCAACGGTGCCGGAAAGACCACGGCAGTGCGTATTCTCGCCACCTTGCTACAAGCGACATCCGGGTCGGCCAGAATATTCGGGCTCGACGTCGCGACGCAGGCGAACGAGGTTCGCGGCACGATCGGACTGACCGGTCAGTTCGCGGCCGTGGACGAATACCTGACCGGGTACGAGAATCTCGAGATGGTCGGCCGACTGTTCGGCCTGCGCAAGGCGGAGGCCAAGAAGCGCGCCGACGAGCTACTCGTGCGCTTCGATCTGGAGTACGCACGCGATCGCACCGCCAAGCAGTACTCGGGCGGTATGCGTCGGCGACTCGACATCGCGGCCAGCCTGATCGGCCGACCACGGGTGGTGTTCCTCGACGAACCGACCACCGGACTCGATCCACGCAGCCGAATCACCATGTGGGAGTTCATCGCAGATCTCGTCCGAGACGGCACGACCATTCTGCTGACCACCCAGTACCTCGAGGAGGCCGACCGACTGGCCGATTCGATCATCGTGCTGAACAAGGGCAAGATCATCGCCCGCGGCACAGCGGACGAACTCAAGGCCCAAACCGGCGGCGAGCGAGTCGAATTCGTGCTGACCGATCGGTCCCAGGCGGATCGAGCGATGCAGATCCTCGCTCCGATCGGCGTCGAACCGCCCACGCTCGACGATCAGGTGGGCCGGATCGTCATGCCCGTCAACGGGGGATCGAAGGACCTGTCCACGGCGCTGGCCCAGCTGGAGGAAAACGGAATCGGAGTCGTCGACGTCGGTCTGCGGCGGCCGAATCTCGACGATGTGTTCCTGAGTCTGACCGGTCAGACCACCGGCGAACCCGAGGCTGCGGAGGAAGAGAAATGAGCAACGTTCTCCTGGATTCGGCAATCATCACCAAGCGAAACCTGATCAAACTCAAGCGAGTTCCCGATCTGCTGTTCTTCGCGACGCTGTCGCCGATCATGTTCGTCCTGCTGTTCGCGTACGTCTTCGGCAGTGCGATCGACGTGCCCGGTATCGACTACAAGAGCTTCCTGATGGGCGGCATCTTCGTCCAGACGATGATCTTCGGTGCCTCCATCACCGGGTCCTCGTTGGCCGAGGATCTGCAGAAGGGCGTGATGGACCGGTTCCGGTCGTTGCCGATGGCGAGATCGGCCGTCGTCATCGGACGCACGGCAGCCGACGTCGGCAACAACATCGTCACCATCACGATCATGTCGATCACCGGACTGATCGTGGGCTGGCGCATCACGTCCTCGTTCTTCGACGCACTGCTGGGCTATGTACTGCTGCTGTTGTTCGCGTACTCGATCTCGTGGGTGATGGCTCTGGTGGGACTGATCGTGCGTTCGCCGGAGATCTTCAACAACGCGTCGTTCATCGTGATCTTCCCGTTGACGTTCATCGCCAACACCTTCGTCCCCATCGACAATTTCCCCAGCGTGCTCAAGACGATCGCGGAGTGGAATCCGATCTCGTCGGTGACGTTGGCGGTGCGAGAGCAGTTCGGCAACACCAATCCGACGGCACCGCCGCCGGAGGTGTGGCCCCTGCAGAATCCCGTGCTGTACACCCTGATCTGGGTGGTGTTGATGCTCGTGGTGTTCGTGCCGCTGTCGGTACGCAAGTACCAGAAGACGATGACCGCCTGACATCCACGCAGACAAGCACCCCCGGTCGCTCGGCGACCGGGGGTGCTTCTTCGTCTTCGGTGAGAAGGCTTACGTGTGGTACGGCTCCGCGCTGACGAGCGTGACCTTCATGGTCTTGCCGTTGGGCAGCGTGTACTCGCGGGTGTCGCCGACCTTGGCGTCGATGAGCGATCCACCCAGCGGTGACGCGGGGGAGTACACCTCGAGCTTGTTGTCACGGGCACCCTCTTCGCGGGTGGCGATCAGGAACGTCTCGGTGTCGGACTCGTCGCCGTCGTAGTAGACCTTGACGACCGAGCCGGGCAGTGCGACACCGGACTGAGTGGGTGCCTCGCCGACCTTCGCGTTGTTGAGCAGTTCCTGCAGCTGACGGATACGTGCTTCCTGCTGGCCCTGCTCCTCGCGCGCAGCGTGGTAGCCGCCGTTCTCCTTCAGATCGCCCTCTTCGCGACGCTCGTTGATCTCGGCGGCGATGACGGGGCGATTGGAAATGAGCTGGTCGAGTTCGCTCTTGAGCCTGTCGTGTGATTCCTGGGTAAGCCAGGTCACCTGGGTCTCGGTCATCTCGATCACTCCCTCGTAGTCGGAATCTCGAGCTCGGATTCCGGTTTCTGAGCAGGTAGGGCACGCAACGAACAGGGGACTCCAATGGTTGGATCCCCTTGGTCGGCCCACATCCTGGAGCCGTCGTCATCGTTCGCAGGTGAACCCTGCCCGCAATGCAGCAATACACGGCACCTTCTGCGGTGGCCGTGTATGACCCGACCTTACCACGAACAGGCAGTTCGCCTATCGAGCTCGTAAATATTCGGGAACATCGAGGCTGCAGCCGTAGACGTCGCCGACGGCAGGGGCAGCCGACGTCGTCACCTCGGTGGTCATCTCCACGGTGGTGGACGCCGACTCCGGTGGGATGTACACCTCGCGCCTGCCGGTCTCGGAGCCGTCGCGCGAGCGAGCGCGGACGATGCACACGGCCGGTTGCTCGGGATCCTGCCGAGTGACACTGAAACGGATCGACATCGTGGAGTCGTCGACGATGTCGAACGAGAGCTGACTGCCTTCGATGGGTTTGACCGAGAATTTGCTGTACGCGTAGTAGGCCACGCCCAGCCCGACCAGCAGGACCAGGGCCACGAGTGCGATCTTCGTCGCACGTTTCGGGGCCTGCCGAATTCCGCTGGGACCGGAACCCGACGGGTATCTACCTGCGGGAAGTGCGTTGGTCATGGCCGCTCTCGGGATCGATTCGGGGGTGCCGCTGGGGGCCTGTCGGCGTCAGATGGAACTATAGGGGCAGGCAAGAATCAGGCGAATCCGAGGTGAGGAAGAACGTGTCCGGACTGCGGCTCATGGCAGTACATGCCCACCCCGACGACGAATCCAGCAAAGGCGCTGCGACAACGGCTCGCTACGCGGCCGAAGGACACGATGTTCTGGTCGTCACCCTCACCGGTGGCGAGCGGGGAGACATCCTCAATCCGGCGATGGACATTCCGGGGGTGCACGAGCGCATCCACGAGGTTCGGCGTGAGGAGATGGCCGAGGCCGCTCGCGTTCTCGGCGTGCAGCAGACCTGGCTCGGTTTCGAGGACTCGGGGTTGCCCGAGGGCGATCCGCTCCCGCCTCTTCCCGACGGCTGTTTCGCGTTGGTCCCGTTGGAGGTCTCCACCGAGGCGCTGGTGAAGGTGGTGCGCGAGTTCAAGCCGCACGTCATCACCACGTACGACGAACGTGGCGGCTACCCGCACCCGGACCACATCCGGTGCCACGAGGTGTCGATGGCGGCATGGGAGGCAGCGGGGGATCCCGAGCGCTTCCCCGACGCCGGTGAGCCCTGGACTCCGCTCAAGCTCTACTACTCGCACGGCTTCATTCGTAAGCGCATGCAGCTCTTTCACGATTGGTTCATCGACCGCGGCGAGGAAAGCCCGTTCGTCGACTGGCTGAAGCGATGGGACGGCCAACGCGACGAGATCATCGGCCGCATCACCACTCAGGTGACCGTCGGCGACTGGTTCGAGCAGCGCGACGACGCACTCCGAGCGCACGCGACGCAGATCGATCCCAACGGGTCCTTCTTCGCCGTTCCGCTGGACGTCCAGCGGAAGTTGTGGCCCACCGAGGAGTTCGAGCTGGCCCGCACTCGGGTCACGACGTCGCTGCCCGAGACGGACCTGTTCGCCGGAATAGAAGAGACCGACAAATGATCGTTTCGATCCTCGCCCAGCAGCCCACCGGTCCCGAATTCGGCAAGTCCTCGCCGATCGGTCTGGTGATCCTGGTCGCGCTGCTGGTCGGAACGGCGCTGCTGATCTGGTCCATGAACAAGAAGATCAAGCGTCTGCCCGCCACGTTCGAGAAAGAGGATCCGACGTTGGACCAGGCCCTCGACGAGGGCACCGATCGGGGCGGGATAGCGGATCCGCTTCCACCGGGACAGACTCGACCGAAACCCGCCGTTTCCGACGAGCCCTGATGCTCGACGCCAATGCCCTGGGTGAGTCCACCAGCCCGTATCTGAGGCAGCACGCGGACAACCCGGTGCACTGGCAGCAGTGGGGACCGCAGGCTCTGCAGTCCGCCCGCGATCGCGATGTTCCGATCCTGCTGTCGATCGGGTACTCGGCGTGCCATTGGTGCCATGTCATGGCCCACGAGTCGTTCGAGGACGAGGCGACCGCGGCACTGATGAACGAGCACTTCGTGTGCATCAAGGTCGATCGCGAGGAACGACCCGACCTCGATTCGGTGTACATGAACGCCACCGTCGCGATGACCGGCCACGGCGGCTGGCCGATGACGTGTTTCCTGACGCCCGACACCGAACCCTTCTACTGTGGTACCTACTACCCGCCGGCCCCGCGGCAGGGAATGCCGTCGTTCCAGCAGTTGCTCACCGCGATCGCCGACACCTGGTCGACGCGGCGCCAGGAGGTGTTCGACGCCTCCGCCGACATCGTCACCGAACTGCGCAAGCACAGCGCAGGCGTGCCCGCGGGCGGGCGCCCGATCGACGCCGACTCACTGGCGGCCTCGGTCTCTGCGATCTGCGCCGACGAGGACACCACATACGGCGGCTTCGGCCGGGCACCGAAGTTCCCGCCCGGTGCATTGCTCGAAGGTCTGCTCCGGCACTACGAGCGCACCGGCGACACCGAGGTCCTCGGTGTTGTTCGCCGTACCGCGTCGGCGATGGCGCGCGGGGGCATGTACGACCAGCTGGGCGGGGGATTCGCGCGCTACTCCGTCGATGCCGAGTGGATCGTCCCGCACTTCGAGAAGATGCTCTACGACAACGCTCTGCTGTTGCGGTTCTACGCGCACGCCGCCCGGGTCGACGACGATGCGCTCGCCCGGCGGGTGGCGTCGGACACCGCGGAGTTCATGCTTCGCGAATTACGCACGGAGAACGGCTGTTTCGCGGCGGCACTCGATGCCGACACCGAAGGCGTCGAGGGTCTGACCTATGCGTGGACGCCGGAGCAACTGACCGAGACACTCGGCTTCGAGGACGGTGTCTGGGCAGCCGGGTTGTTCGCGGTCGACTCGGCAGGCACGTTCGAGGGCGGCATGTCGGTACTGCAGCTGCCCGCCGAACCCGAGGACTACGAGCGGTTCGCCCGGGTGCGCAGCACGTTGTCGGCCGCTCGCGCGACGCGGCCGCAACCCGGCCGCGACGACAAGGTCGTCACCGCGTGGAACGGCTTGGCGATCACCGCACTGGTCGAGGCCGGTACCGGGCTCGGGCAACCGCGATGGGTCGACGCGGCAGTCGAATGCGGCGAGCAGCTCTTCGCCACACACGTCGAGTCGGGGCGGGTACGGCGCGCCTCACTCGGCAGTGCAGTCGGTGAGGCCACCGGAGTGCTCGAGGACTACGCGTGCCTGGCCGTCGCCGCGGCCGCGCTGTTCCAGGCCACCGGAGACACGGTCTGGATCGAGCGCATGACGTCGATCGTCGATGCGGCGATCGACCACTTCGCCGACCCCAACGACGTCGGCGGGTGGTTCGACACCGCCGACGATGCCGAGACTCTCGTGACCCGGCCTCGTGACCCGATCGACGGGGCCACCCCGTCGGGCGCATCCACGATGGCCGAGGCGCTGCTCACCGCAGCCGCGTTGGTCGATCACAGTTCCTCGGCGCGCTACGGCGAATTCGCGGCCGCGTCGTTGGCGCGGTCGGCCTCGATTCTCGAACGAGCGCCCAGGTCCGGTGGGCACTGGCTGGCCGTCGCAGAAGCGTCCGTTCGTGGCCCGATTCAGGTCGCGGTGTCGACGGCACCCGGCGGTGACCTGCTCTCGACCGTGCGGGCACTGGCTCCGGGTGGTTCGGTGGTGGTGGCAGGCGTGACGGATTCGTCGGTGCTGCTGATGGACCGTCCACCCGTCGACGGGCTCGAGACGGCATACGTGTGTCGTGGCTTCGTGTGCGACCGTCCTGTGACCTCTGCCGAAGAATTGCCGTTCGTATTGCAGAGGTGACCACGCTCGTCGATGCTTCGACGGAAGAACAGTACTGTGGCCGGGAGTTTCCTCGGCCTGGGGTGGTCGAACGTCTAGCAATGGATCGACGGTGTCATGAGTGAAGGTGTCATGAATGAGGGTGCGGTGCGTGCAGGCACCGTGCGCGAGGCGGTGACCGACGCGCAGCGCGCTGCGGTCGCCGATTTCGTGGCCGCGGTGCCGATGGCGGCCATGGTGCATTCGTTGCACTACGAGGTGGTCGGGGCCAACATCCTCTGCGAGGGCGTGCTGGGGTGCACCGTGGACGAGATGGTGGGTCGCCCGGTGGCAGATTTCGTGCCGCTCGGGGATCGCGCGTCGGCGACGCGCATGGCGGTCCAGCTCGAGCAGCGCTACCCCGCCGCGGGCTCAACCGAACACGGTCGACCGATCGGAGCTCTGCGTCGAGTGCGACGCGGCGACGGGGAGGTCGTCTCGTGCTGGATGCATGTCGGGCTCTCGACGATCGCCGGGCGACGGTTCATCGTCGCACTGCTGGACCTGGTCAATCCCGTCGCCGACGACACCGTTCACTGGCGCGATCGCGCCGAGCGCGACGAACTGACCGGATTGCTGCGACGAGGTGCCCTGCTCGCCCACGTCGACGAATGGATTCTCGCGGACCTGCCGGTTGCCCTGGCCTTCGTCGACGTCGATCGGTTGAAGTCGATCAACGACGCGCACGGTCACCCGGCAGGTGACGCGATGCTCGAGGCAGCGGGACGGCGACTGCAGCAGTGGTCGCCGCGCGGGAGCGTCGTCGGTCGATACGCGGGGGACGAGTTCGTGTTCGCGGTGACGTTCGACCGGCCGAAGGGGCTCGACAGCACCGAACTCACGGAATCGGTGCGGTCGGCGATCTGCGGCGAGCCGGTGCCGTTCGGATCGAATCTGCTCGAGGTGTCGGTGAGCGTGGGCGTTGCGGTGCGTGAGCCGGGGGAGTCGAGAGACCGGCTGATTCAGCGCGCCGACGCGCTGATGTATCGAGACAAGGCAGCCCGAAGCAGCTGAGGGCGATCAGAACAGGACGAGCCACACGGCAACGAGGTGGCAGGTTGCCGCCAATACCGTTGCTGCGTGGAAGAACTCGTGGTGGCCGAAGGTCGTCGGCCACGGATTGGGCCACTTGGTGGCATACAGCACGGCCCCGACGCTGTAGAACACACCGCCCACGAGCAGCAACAGAAACGGTGCGTAGCCGACGTGGTCGATCAGCGTGGGTGCGACCGGGACGATCGCCCAGCCGAGGAGCAGGTACAGCGGTACCCCGACCCATCGGGGAGCGGTGGGCCACAACATCTTCAGGGCCACCCCGGCGAGGGCCCCGATCCACACGACGACGAGCAACGTGCGTCCGGTCGAGGCGGGTAGACCCAGCACGGCGAACGGGGTGTAACTACCTGCGATGAACAGGAAGATCATCGAATGATCGGCGCGCTTCATCCAGATCTGCGACGCGGTGGTCTTCCAGTGCACGCGATGGTAGGTGGCACTGACCCCGAACACTCCGCAGACGGTGATCGAATACACGCTCACGGCCACACCCGCACTGACCGAGACCATGCTGAACGCGAGTGTGACGAGAGTGATCGCGCACACCACCGCCACGCCGAACGCGTACAGGTGAATCCAGCCGCGCATTCGAGGTTTGACGGGTATCTCGTCGAGTCCGAACATCGTCATGACGATTGCCTCCCGTGCCGCCGCGTGAACCTACGCCACCGTAGGTTCTGACGCTACTGTACCGGCGACCGGCTCGCAGACGTCGGCGTAAGGTGATCCTTCGTGGTGATGAGAGCAGCGGTGACGAAGCAGTGGTGATCATTCCGCAGAAGGTCCGCGGCGTTCTCTACAACGTGTACGAGCGGCGTCTGCTGAGCCAACTCGAAGGGGTTCAGCACCCGCGGCACGTGGCAGTGATGTGCGACGGCAATCGCCGCTGGGCGCGCGAGAACGGGTTCACCGACGTCGCGCACGGGCACCGTATGGGCGCACTGAAGATCGCCGAGATGCTCGGCTGGTGCGATGCCGCCGGAATCGAGATGGCCACCATCTACCTGCTCTCCACCGAGAACCTCCGCCGAGACGCGGACGAATTGGATTCGTTGCTCGACATCATCACCGACGTCGTCGAGGAGATCTGCGGACCCGAGATGAACTGGGGCGTCAAACTCGTCGGCACCCTCGATCTGCTGCCCGCGTCGACCGCGCGTCGACTCAAAGAAGCGGCTGCGCTCACCGAGGGACGGTCGGGAACGCACGTCAACGTCGCCGTCGGATACGGCGGGCGGCAGGAAATCGCCGACGCCGTCCAGTCCCTGGTGACCGAGAAGATCGCCGAGGGCGTCAGCGGCGACGAACTCGTGGCCTCGATCAACGTCGACGAGATCGGTAGTCACCTCTACACCTCCGGCCAACCCGACCCGGATCTGGTGATCCGCACCTCGGGCGAACAGCGACTCTCCGGCTTCCTGCTGTGGCAGAGCGCGTACTCGGAAATCTGGTTCACCGAGGCCTACTGGCCCGAATTCCGACGCGTCGACTTCCTGCGCGCACTCCGTGACTTCGCGGCCAGGCACCGACGCTTCGGTATCTGACGTACACGGAACTTCTCGACCTGCCACGAAGTTCCACTCACGACCCGAAGCCACTACGTACTTGTGCTTGTACCGCTACGTAGACGATGGCGCGGTCGTTCCGAGGCTCGGAGAATTTCCGATCGTGGACTACAACGTGCTCGGACCCATGGTGGTGCGTGACGGGGCCGGCGTGAAGGCGCTCGGTGGGCTCAAGCAGCGGACCGTCTTGGCGGTGCTGCTCGTGGACGCGGGAAACGTCGTCGAGTTCGACCGATTGATCGATCTCGTCTGGAACGGCCGTCCGCCGGCCAAGGCTCTGACGTCACTGCGTGCCTACATGGCGAATCTGCGTCGGGTCCTCGGCGCGGAGAACGGCGCTCGGCTCGTCACGACGTCCTGGGGCTATCGGTTGGATCTGGGCAGTGACCGACTCGATCTGCGCCAGTTCGAGATGCTGGCCACGCGCGGGCGTGAGGCATTCGGTCGCGGCCGGTTCGCCGAGGCCGATGGCCAGTTCGGTCGTGCCCTTGCACTGTGGCGGGGCCCCGCGCTCGTCGAATTCGGTGATCTGGCCTTCGCCGTGGACGAGCGGGTACATCTCGACGCGGTGCACGCCGTGGTGTTGGAATCGGTGTTCGAGGCCCGTCTGCAGCTCGGTCGACACGAGACGGTGATCGCCGAGATCGAGCGCGCGCTGCGGGCCGCCCCGTTGCGCGAACACCTGTGGGGTCAGCTGATGATCGCTCTCGACCGGTCACATCGGACGGCCGAGGCCGTGGTCGCCTTTCGGCGGGCCGAGGCGATTCTGCGGACCGAACTCGGGGTGGCTCCGTCGCAGTACCTGCTCGACATCGAGACCTCGCTGTACACCGGCGGTTCGGTCAATCGAGCAGAGAGCCTCGTAGCGATGTGAGTTCGGCGCGGGTACTGATGCCCAGCTTTCCGAAGATGCGATTGAGGTGGGTCTCGACGGTGCGGATCGACAGCACGACGGCGGCGGCGATGTCGCGGTTGGACAGGCCGGATGCGGCGAGGGACGCGATCTGGCTTTCGCGTGCCGTCAGAGCCGGGTCTCGTGTTCCGTTCAGCAGCGGCGTGCTGGGATGTCCGCAGCGCGCGGCCAATACCCGGCCCTGCCGCCCCGCTGTTGCTGCGGCACGAGGGCTATTGCGCAGCAACAGGTTTCGGGCATAGAAGTACATCTCGGCCGCGTGTAGATCGAGGCCGTGCTTTTCGGCGCTCGTGGCCACGGCCACCACCTGCTCGGTGACCGCGGTGTTCGGCCCGGACGATGCGGCGAGTACCTCGACCATGCGTACTTCGGTGCGGGCCAGGTCCCCTTCGATCAGACCTGCCAGCTGGTGGACGGGAGCCAGCGCGGCAGCGGCCGCTCCGCACCGAGCGGCATCGACGTAGGAGAACAGGGCGGGCAGGTGGTGGTCGATAGCGGCATGGGCCTCGGCCGAGGCGATGAGCAGCTCGCAGGCCTCGTCGACGTCACCGCGGGCAGCGGCGGCCCAGCCGAGCGCTGCCAGACGCGTGCCGCGAGCACCGAACAACGCCGGCGAGGCCGGGTTGTCGAGGTCCGCGGCCTCGATGAGGTCCGACGCCTCCTCGGGTCGCCCGTCGAGCGCGAGGGCGCGGACCAGATCGCACGCCACCATCGGTTCCATCGATCGCTGGCCGAGTGTGCCTGCGAGCGTGTAGGCCTCCGAGCACCAGCGGATCGCCTCGGCCGCATGGCCCTGGGAGAGCAGCAGACCTCCGCGCGCCCACCCGAACCACGCCTGCTGCAGCGGTGAGAACTGTTCGACGGCTTCGTCGTACCGATAGCGAGCGAGGGACGTGGCCTCCTCGAAGTTGCCTGCGCACGCAATCGTGAAACACCGCGTCAGATCCAGCACCGTCGCCGCCGGATTGTCGGGCTCGGGCTGCACTCGGGCGAGCGCGGAGAACGCTGTCGACAATCGCCCTGCGACGGTGGCCCCGGCAGCGACGGCGAAGCTGGCCGAGATCAGCGTTGCACCGACGAGGTCGTCCATCAGAGGTTCGAGCAAGGCCAGCGAACCCGCCGTGTCTCCGATCGCATGCATCATCAGGCCGCGCTGCGCTCGCAGCTGCGTGCGGATGGCGGGATCGACGACGGCATGTTCGGTACTGGAGTTCAGCGCCAGCGCCCGCGCCGGATCCGCCAGCCGCAGCACCATGTTGTCGGTACACGCGCGCACGGCCGTCGCGCGTCGAATGTCGTTGTCGGCCCCCCGAAGAAGCTCGTCGAGCCGCTGCTGTGCGGATTCGGTCATGCCGAGCTGGCTCTCCGCGGACGCGAGGACGAGCTGGGCATCGAACCCGCCGCCGGCCGCCGCAGCGGCCGAGGCCAGCTTGCGCGTCGTCTCCGGGGGCACGAAGCGCCACGACAACCGAGCCGCCTCCACCGCAGTCGGGGCATCGAGCGAGACGCCCGCGTCGATACGAAGCAGTGCAGCGGTGACGCGTTCGCGGGGGCCGATCCCGTCGGTCGAGGCGTCGAGGGCGTCGGCGACCGTCAGGCTCAGACGACGCCTGCGCAAAGTGGCCATGTCCTCGGTGCGCACCTGTGCGGTGATGGGCGTCGAGAACGTCACCCGGTCGATGTTCTGTTCGGCGCGGATCGTCAGCACGCCCGCCGATTCGAGTTCCTCGATCAGACGCGGATCCATCACGGCGGCTGCGGCTCCGAACGCCAGCGAACCGGCCACGGCGACCATGTCGAGAGCGTCGTCGATTTCGGCAGCACCGGCGTAGTCGGCGAGCGCGATCACCTCGGCCAGATGATCACGCACCACATCGGCCAGACCGGCCGACACGGGCAGGGGAGCGGACAGGTGCCACACGTGGGACGTGACCGTCAACGCGCGGCGCTCGAGCGCCGTTGCCACCAGATCTCTCAGCGCCACGAGGTTGCCGGAGGATAATGCGGTGACTGCGAACACTGCTGCGCTGTCGACTATTTCGCCGTTGCGACCGAGCATCGACTCGATCAGCGATCGGCACTGCTGCAGCGTGAGCGGCTCGAGATCGATGCGGTCGATCACACCGTCCTTCCACAGGGCGTCGAGCACGGGGGTGCGGCGTCGACCCGCGCTGACACTGGCCAGCACGAACAGATCCTTCGATCCGACGCGCCGTGCGAGAAGCTCGATGGTCGAATCCGCCAGCCATTGGGCGTCGTCGATGACCACGACGGTGCGTCGACCGCCGTGCGCGTCCGCCAGCGTGGCGGCCAGAGCTCGATCGGATTCGACGGGGACGAATCCGGTACCGGTCGGCATCACCGTCACCACTCGGTGGGGGTGCCATCCCAGTTTCACCAGCGACCGCACCGCCTCGGTCAACAGGCGAGTTCGGCCGACACCGGGCGCGGCCTTGACGGCCATGCCGCCGTACCTGCCGGCGGCATGCAGAATTCGCTGCAGCTCGCCGTCTCGACCGATCAGCGGAACCTCGCCGATCGACCGCTTTTCCACCGCCATCGATGGATTATGGTCTACAACTTACGAAGCCGCAGCCGGTTGATCGCGTGATCGTTGTCCTTACGCAGCACCATCGTCGCTCGCGGTCGCGTCGGGAGGATGTTCTCCACCAGATTCGGCAGGTTGATCGAATGCCACAGATCCTCGGCCGCGATCTGCGCGTGGTCGTCGGACAGGCCTGCATAGTGGTGGAAGTGCGAGGACGGATCGGTGAACGACGTCTTACGCAATGCGAGAAAGCGTTTGACGTACCAACTCTCGATGTCCTCGATCCGCGCGTCGACGTAGATCGAGAAGTCGAACAGATCCGAGACCATCAACCGCGGTCCGGTCTGTAATACGTTGAGCCCCTCCACGATCAGGATGTCGGGCTGCCGGACCATGTGGTACTGGCCCTTGACGATGTCGTACGAGACGTGCGAATAGACCGGTGCGCCGACCTCTTCGGTCCCGGACTTGACCTCGGTGACGAACCTGAGCAGCTTGCGCCGGTCGTAACTTTCGGGAAATCCCTTGCGATGCAGTATGCCTCGACGCATGAGCTCGGCCGTCGGGTACAGGAATCCGTCGGTGGTGACCAGATCGACCCGCGGATGATGGTCCCATCGGGCCAGGAGTGCCTGCAGCACACGGGCCGTCGTCGACTTTCCGACGGCGACGCTCCCCGCGACCCCGATGACGAACGGGACCTGACGGTCGGGGTGCTTCTCGCCGAGGAACGTCGCGGTCGCGGCGAACAGTCGTTGCCGAGCCGCGACCTGGAGGTGAATCAGTCGTGCCAGTGGCAGATAGACCTCGGCCACCTCGTCGAGATCGATCTGTTCACCCAGACCACGCAGACCGACGAGCTCTTCCTCGGTCAGCACCAACGGCGTGGATTGACGTAGCGTGCGCCACTGCACACGGTCGAACTCGACGTACGGACTGGACTCGCTCACGCACAGCTCCGACCAGAGTCGTTCCGCAGGCTCCACTCGTGCCACGTCAGAGCTGCGGAGGGTTCGGCTGAGCTCCTGTCGAGCGCGAGTCGCATGGTTCCAGATTGTGCTCGGTGCCGGTCGATCGCGCACGGGCGGGGTCGTTCGCCGTACTAGGGTTCGGATATGGATGCTGCTTCCCTCGTTCGTGAATACCTGCTGCTGGGCCTGAGTTTCGACCGGCTCGAAGACGGATTCGTCGATGCATACACCGGCGATCCCGAGTTGCGTCGCATCACCGAGAACGCCCCCGCGCCCGAGCCGCGGGAGCTGATCCGTCGAGCACAGACTCTGCGTGCCGAGCTCGGCAACGTCGATCTGACACCCGAGCGCACGACGTTCCTCGACGTCCACCTGCGCGCATTCGAATGCTCGGCGCGCAAGTTCGCAGGCGAGGACATCGGTTTCGTCGACGAGGTGTACGCCTACTTCGACGTCCGAATCTCCGCGGGCGATCAGGATCAGTACCTGCAGGCACACCGCAAGATGGACGAGGTTCTCTCCGGTCCCGGGTCGCTCGGCGAACGGTTGATCGCGCATCGCCGTGCCGACGTCGTTCCGGCCGACCGACTGCAGGACTGCGTCGAGGCGTTCTCGTCCGCGTTGCGCGACCGCGTCCGCGCCGAATACACGCTGCCCGACACCGAGAAGGTCACCTACGAGGTCGTCGGAGACAAGCCGTGGTCGGGATTCAACTACTACCTCGGCGACTACCGGTCCACCGTCGCGATCAACTCCGACATCGAGCAGCAGATGGCCAATCTGCCGCACCTGATCGCGCACGAGTCCTACCCGGGACACCACACCGAGCACTGCCGCAAGGAGACCGGGTTGGTCGGCGCAGGCCAACTGGAGCAGACGCTGTTCCTGGTCAACACCCCGCAGTGTCTGATGGCCGAGGGCCTGGCCGATCACGCGCTCGGGGCCGTCGTCGGCGAAGGCTGGGGTCTGTGGGCGCAGGAGATCTACGCCGACCTTGGACTGCGATTCGACGGCGAGAAGGCCGAGCGTCTCTCGGCTGCGTCGAGCCAGTTGCTCGGGGTGCGGCAGGACGCCGCGCTGCTCCTGCACGATCAGCACAAGAGCGAGGACGACGTGGCTGCCTACCTGGAGCGATGGTCGTTGGCATCGCCGCAGCGCGCCCGGCACAGCCTGCGCTTTCTGTCCTCCCCGCTGTGGCGGGCGTACATCAGCACCTACGTCGAGGGTTACAAGCTGCTCGCCGGCTGGCTGGACCGAGGTGAGACGGCCAGTGAGCGCGCGCAACTGTTCGGCAGGCTGCTCGACGAGCCACTGACACCCGGTGCACTGCGCGTCTCGTAAACTGGCCTGGCCCCCTTTATTCTGCTGTCCCTTGGAGACTCCTGTTATGACTGACGTCAACAACCTGTCACTGGCCGAACTCGATCCCGAGGTCGCCGAAGCGATGGCCGGTGAGCTGGGGCGTCAGCGCGACACGCTGGAGATGATCGCCTCGGAGAACTTCGTTCCCCGCGCGGTGCTGCAGGCCCAGGGCAGCGTCCTGACCAACAAGTACGCCGAGGGCTACCCCGGCCGCCGCTACTACGGCGGCTGCGAGCACGTCGACATCGTCGAGGATCTCGCGCGCAACCGCGCCAAGGAACTCTTCGGTGCCGAGTTCGCGAACGTGCAGCCGCACGCCGGAGCGCAGGCCAACGCCGCGGTCCTGATGGCCCTGATCAACCCGGGCGACAAGATCATGGGCCTCGACCTCGCCCACGGCGGCCACCTCACGCACGGCATGAAGCTGAACTTCTCGGGCAAGCTCTACGAGGTCGAGTCCTACGGGGTGTCGAAGGAAGACCACCGGATCGACATGGACGAGGTGCGCAAGCAGGCCATCGCCGCCAAGCCGCAGGTGCTCATCGCCGGCTGGTCGGCCTACCCACGTCACCAGGACTTCGCCGCGTTCCGCTCCATCGCCGACGAAGTGGGCGCACTGCTCTGGGTCGACATGGCGCACTTCGCCGGACTCGTCGCCGCAGGCGTGCACCCCTCACCCGTGCCGTACGCAGACGTCGTCTCCTCCACCGTGCACAAGACCCTCGGCGGACCCCGCTCCGGCATCATCCTGGCCAAGAAGGAATGGGCCAAGAAGCTCAACTCCGCAGTGTTCCCCGGCCAGCAGGGCGGCCCGCTGATGCATGCCATCGCCGCCAAGGCAGTTGCGTTCAAGATCGCTGCGACGCCCGAGTTCAAGGAACGCCAGGAGCGCACCCTCCTCGGTGCATCACTGCTCGCCGAGCGTCTCACCGGCGCCGACGTCGCAGACAAGGGTGTATCGGTCCTCACCGGCGGCACCGACGTGCACCTGGCACTGGTGGACCTGCGCAACTCGGAGATGGACGGCCAGCAGGCCGAGGATCTCCTGCACGAGGTCGGCATCACCGTCAACCGCAACGCAGTGCCCTTCGACCCACGCCCGCCGATGGTCACCTCCGGCCTGCGCATCGGCACCGGCGCACTGGCAACCCGCGGATTCGGCGAAGCCGAGTTCACCGAGGTCGCCGACATCATCGCCACCGCCCTGGCCACCGGCGAGGCCAGCGATTCCCTCAAGGACCGCGTGGTGAAACTGGCACAGAGCAAGCCACTGTACGAGGGCCTCGAAGACTGGGGATTGCTCGGCTGATCGACGCGCCCACCCCGCCCGCGTCAATGGACCATTGCACCGCTCAGACGTGTGCAGTGGTCCATTCACGCAGCACCCCGGTCCGCGTCAATGGACCATTGCACCGCTCAGACGTGTGCAGTGGTCCATTCACCCATCCGCGCCGGATCAATGTGGCTTTCAGTCGATCTGAGTGCAACGAAGTCGCATTGATTCACCCGGGGGAGGGCATTTTCGATACCGGTCGCCCGGTGACCAGGGTCGATGTCGACGTAACGCGTTGTTCACCGACACGCCAGACTTCCAGCGAGCCGATACCGGATTTCGGCGGTACCGTCGGCAGTAACAGGCAGCGGGGAAGCTACCTGTGCGGGAGGTTCTGATACGTGACTGAGCTAGTGAGCGCGAGAGGGCCGGTACCCGGTCCTCGTGTCACCTGACACATCGGACCCGACCGGCCGAGCGACAGAGTTTGCGCGGTGCCGCGCAGACGTAGGAGCCCCACGTGACCACTTCACGCTCCGTTTCCGCCCCTCTTCGGACATTCGTGCTCGATACCTCGGTCCTGCTCTCGGATCCCTGGGCAGTCATCCGGTTCGCCGAGCACAATGTGGTACTTCCGTTGATCGTGATCAGCGAGTTGGAGGGCAAACGCCACCATCACGAATTGGGATGGTTCGCGCGGGAATCCTTGCGCATGCTCGACGACCTGCGAGTCGAGTTCGGCCGACTCGACCAGCCGGTTCCCATCGGAACATCCGGTGGCACACTGCAAGTCGAGCTCAATCACACCGATCCGTCGGTGCTTCCCGTCGGGTTCCGCACCGACTCCAACGATTCTCGAATCCTCGCCTGCGCCCTGAACCTGGCGGCCGAAGGCAAGGACGTCGTGCTCGTCAGCAAGGACATTCCGTTGCGCGTCAAGGCCGGTGCCGTCGGTCTTCCCGCCGACGAGTACCACGCTCACGACGTCGTGCCGTCCGGTTGGACCGGTATGACCGAGCTCGATGTGCCGTCCGATGCGGTCGACACACTGTTCAACGACGGTGTCATCGACCTGGTGGAGGCGCGAGACCTGCCGTGCCACACAGGAGTTCGACTGCTTGCCGGACGGCAGAGTGCGCTGGGGCGCGTCACGCCCGACAAGCAGATCCAACTCGTACGCGGTGAGCGAGAGGCGTTCGGCCTGCACGGTCGCTCGGCAGAACAGCGAGTGGCGCTGGATCTTCTGCTCGACGAGAGCATCGGCATCGTCTCGCTCGGTGGAAAGGCCGGCACCGGTAAGTCCGCTCTGGCGCTGACTGCCGGACTCGAGGCCGTCCTGGAACGACGCTCGCATCGGAAAGTCGTTGTCTTCCGGCCGCTCTACGCCGTCGGCGGTCAGGAGCTCGGCTATCTCCCCGGTAGCGAGAGCGAGAAGATGGGCCCCTGGGGACAGGCGGTCTTCGACACCCTCGAAGGGCTCGCGAGCCCGGAGGTGATGGAGGAGGTCATCGCCCGCGGAATGCTGGAAGTGTTGCCGCTGACGCACATTCGCGGCCGATCGCTGCACGATTCCTTCGTGATCGTCGACGAGGCACAGTCACTCGAGCGCAACGTCCTGCTGACGGTACTGTCCCGACTGGGTTCGGGCTCACGGGTCGTACTCACCCACGACGTCGCTCAGCGAGACAACCTACGAGTCGGACGACACGACGGCGTGGCTGCAGTGATCGAAAAGCTCAAGGGACACCCACTTTTCGCACACATCACCCTCACTCGCAGTGAGCGTTCACCGATCGCTGCACTGGTGACGGAGATGCTCGAAGAGTTCGGGCCGTCGGGAGCCTGACCCCCTCGTGAGCGTGGAGCCTGCGGGTCGTTCCGCAGGCTCCACTCCTGCCTCTTAGTCCACCACGAGGTTCCGCTCACAAGGGTCACCGGCCGACTGCGGCCCGGAATACTCCTCGTGCAACACCTTTCAGGAAGTCGACAGTGTCGAAGTAGTCTCGCCACACCGCCATTCTGCCGTCGCGCAGCTCGAAGGTTCCGCACACCCAGAACTCGATCCGAAGCCGACGCCAGATCAGCACATCTGTGCGCTCGGTGAGAACGATGTTTCCGTCGGCCGCGATGTTGTGCACGATCACGTCGAAGCCGAACGCAGGCTTGGCGAGCATCGCCATGTACCTGCCCACGTTCGAGGTGCCGCGCACCTTCGGTAATCCGACGTTGTGCCAGACGATGTCGTCGTCGAGGAGCGACATCGCGCGATCGGTGTCTCGACTTCGCAACGCGTCGAACAGATCCATCACGGTCTCGGTTGCCTGCTGTGTCTCGGTCATTTGGTGAACCGCCCCAATCCATCGCCGTCGAAGAACTCGAGCGTCAGCGTATTCGCGTTGAACGTCGCCTGGGAAATGGTTCCGTCCGGTGCGTTCTCGCCCGTCGGCTCGAACGTGAACGTGTCACCGTCCCAGGGTGACAACTCGTACGACGTCGAGTTCGGTCCGAGGGACAACACCAACTCACCGTTGACCTCCGCCACCGTCGCCGGCCCCCAGTAGCTGTTCTGGTACACCCCAACGTACGACGCGAGAGGTTGTGGCGCAGTGGGATTCGTTGGAGCGGTCTTGCCTGCGAGCTCGCCTTCCGGTTCGCTCATGCCGGCGAAGGCATTCTTGTACAGCGTTCGCCAGTCCTCCCGCACCTCACCGAACTGAACGAGGTCGGCGAACTCGGCAGTGACCGTTTCGGCGATGCCGAGGGGTGCGGCATTGGTCAGTACGACGATGGCGACGTCGAGCGAAGGAATCCAGACGAAGTTGGTGCCCGCTCCCAGAGCGAACGCTCCCGAATGACTCACCGTCGTGCGGCCGGCCGCACTGGTGGAGACGTTGAATCCGAAGCCGTAGTAGCCGGCGCGTGAGTCCGGTGTCGCCGACGGGCTCGACACGATCTGCGCGCTGACGGCGGGCAGAAGGGCGTCGGGATCGACGAGCTCTCGTCCGTCGTGGGTGCCGTCGGCGACGAGCATAGTCAGCCACTTCGCAAGGTCGTTCACCGAGGAGCTGACGCCACCGGCCGGGGTCTGTGGATCGGGTTCCCGCTGATACTTCGCCTGATACTCGCCGTCGACCAGTACATGGGGTACGGCCCGATCGGCCCGCGACATGTAGTCCGCGAACGACGAGCTGGTCGAGGTCATGCCGAGCGGGCCGTAGATCGTGTCCTGGCTGAGGGTGTCCCAGTCCTTGCCCGACGCCGCCGCGACGGCTTCGGCCGCGGCCGTGATCCCGAAGTTGGTGTAGTGGTACGTGGAGCGGAACGGGTCGAGGGGCACCTCCCGAAGGCGTTCGAGAATTTGGCGCCGGTCGTAGCCGAGGTCCTCGAGCAGATCGCCTTCGTGCTCGGGCAGCCCGCTTCGATGCGCGTAGAAGTCGCCGACCGTGACGTTCTCGGTCACCCACGGATCGTCGAGCGCGAACCACGGCAACTGCGAGACCACCGGCGTCGACCAGTCGACCACGCCCGCTCCCACCTGGGACGCGATGACCGTCGCACCGACCGATTTGGACAGCGAGGCCAACTGGAACACCGAGTCGCCGTCGACCGTATCGTCCTTACCCACTTCGCGGACGCCGAAGCCCTTCGAGTAGACGACGTCCGAGCCGTGCACGACGGCAATGGCCATACCGGGGATGTTCGACGACGCCATCAGCTCCTCGGCGATGCCGTCGAGCTTGCCGACCGCCTCGTCGATGCGGCCGGTCGGAACATCGACGCCCGCGACCTGACCGGGGGACAGGTCGCTGGGCGGGGCGGGCTCGGATGTCGGTGGACTGTCTGCGGTCGGTGCGTCGTTCGAGCACCCGACCAGCACGACCATCGAGCACACAACAGCAAGACACAGCAAATTTCGACCCGACCGCATCATGAGGAGTCCTCACTTCGATGACTGGATGCACCTGAGAATAGACCTGCAACGACCTGGTGTTAGGAGAATTCACAATGGTCAGGGGCACGACGTCGGGCGCTCAGGTGTAGGCGCTACGGTTACCGCATGTCTACGAACCTGTCCGACGGTGATCTGCTGGTCCGTTTGGAGCCCGCGGTCGAAGAGAATCTACGACGCCACATCGAGGCTGCCAGCGACTGGCATCCCCACGATCTCGCGCCGTTCGACGAGGGCAAGAACTTCGCGTTCCTCGGCGGCGAGGACTGGACGCCGGAGCAGTCGCACCTCAGCGATGTCGAAATCCTGTCCGCCACGGTCGGCGTGTTGGTGGCCGACAACCTGCCCGCGTACCACCGCGAACTGGCCCACGCGCTCACCGGCCTCGGAGCCTGGTGGAAGTGGACCGGCCGGTGGACGTCGGAGGAGAACCGGCAGTCGATCGTGCTGCGCAACTTCCTGGTGCTCACCCGGGCAGTCGATCCGGTCGCCCTCGAGCGCGTCCGGATGGAGCACATGACGCTCGGATACGACGCCCCCAGCCAGCATCTGCTCGACATCCTCGCGCATTTCGCCATCGAGGAAGCCGCAGCCTCACTGCGTAACCGCAACACCATCGCCCTCGGCAAGGACCCCGTGCTCGCCACCATCCTCGGCCGGATCGCCGACGACGACGCGCTGCAGTCGGCATTCTTCGCCAGCATCCTCGACGAGGCATTCGCCGTGGTGCCCGACCAGGCCGCCCGCGCCATCGCGGACCGGATCAACGGGTTCAAGATTCCCGAGGTCGACCTTCCCGAGCGGGGCAGCAGCACCGCAGCGCTCGCCGAAGCCGGAATCTACGACGCGGATCAGGAACGCGACAAGGTGTTCAAGCCGCTGCTCGCAGGCTGGAAGATCTTCGACCGCACCGATCTGGGCGAGGACGGGCTGAAGGCACGCGAGGAACTCGCTCACCTCGCCTGAGGTTCGGCCCCTTTCGAAAGCGTGAATGGTCCATTGCACACGTCTCGGCGGTGCAATGGACCATTCACGCGTTCAGGGGTCCGGCGGGCGAACCGAAAAGCTAGTCCTTGACCTTCGCCATGGCGAGGACGTCGAGGCGCTTGTCGAGTTCGGCCTCACTGAGTTTGTCGCCGATCAGTCCGCGGTCGATGACCGTCTGACGGATCGTCTTCTTCTCCTTGAGTGCCTGCTTGGCGACGGCGGCAGCTTCCTCGTAGCCGATCGCGGAGTTCAGTGGCGTCACGATGGACGGCGAGGACTCGGCGAGGGTCTTGAGGTGCTCGACGTTGGCTTCGAGGCCGACGACACACTTGTCTGCGAACAGCACCGAGACGTTGGCGAGCAGCTTGAACGACTCGAGCAGGTTGCGCGCCATCATCGGGATGTACACGTTGAGCTCGAATGCGCCCGACGCGCCGCCGAATGCGACTGCGGCGTCGTTGCCGATGACCTGAGCCGCGACCTGCGTAACAGCTTCGGGCAGAACGGGATTGACCTTGCCGGGCATGATGGAGCTGCCGGGCTGCAGGTCGGGGAGGGTGATCTCGCCGAGTCCGGTGAGCGGTCCCGATCCCATCCAGCGAATGTCGTTGGCAATCTTGGTCAGTGAGACCGCGATGGTGCGCAGTGCGCCCGAGGCCTCGACGAGTCCGTCACGTGCGGCCTGCGCCTCGAACGAATCCTTGGCGGCGGTGAGTGCATCGATACCGGTCGACTCGACCAGTGCTGCAACAACTTTCGGGCCGAAGCCGTCGGGTGCGTTGAGTCCGGTGCCGACCGCGGTGCCGCCGATGGGCAGTTCACCGAGGCGCGGCAGGGTGGCCTCGACGCGCTCGATGCCGGCCTCGATCTGACGGGCGTAGCCGCCGAATTCCTGACCGAGGGTGACCGGAACGGCATCCATGAGGTGGGTGCGGCCGGACTTCACGACGTGCTTCCACTCCGTGGCCTTGACCACGAGAGCCTCGTGGAGGTGGCGCAGTGCTGGCACGAGCGACGTCACGGCTGCCTCGGTGGCGGCGACGTGAGTGGCCGTCGGGAACGTGTCGTTGGAGGACTGCGACATGTTGACGTGATCGTTGGGGTGCACCTCGACGCCGTTCGCCTTGGCGATCGACGCGATGACCTCGTTGGCGTTCATGTTGGAGCTGGTGCCCGAGCCGGTCTGGAAGACGTCGATCGGGAACTGGTCGTCGTGCTTGCCGTCGGCGATCTCGGTGGCGGCGGCGATGATCGCGTCGGCCAGTGCGCCGTCGAGCAGACCGAGGTCCTTGTTGACCTGCGCGCAGGCTGCCTTGAGCAGGCCCATCGCGCGAATCTGAGTGCGCTCGAGCGGACGGCCCGAGATGGGGAAGTTCTCCACGGCACGCTGCGTCTGGGCACGCCAGAGCGCATCGATGGGAACGCGAACCTCTCCCATGGTGTCGTGCTCGATCCGGAACTGCTGTTCGTTCTCTGTCATTGACCTCTTGCCTCGGTAGGGGAGCGGAAACTTCGTCGAGCGGTCGTCAGAAGGACGGGATGGCACCGGAGGTGTCGCCGTCGAAGTCGATGGTCGAGTACTCCTTGAGCTTGTTGAGCTGGTGGTACGCGTCGATCATGCGGACGGTGCCGGACTTCGAGCGCATCACGATGGACTGCGTGTGCGCGCCGCCGCCCGAGTAGCGGACGCCCTGGAGCAGGTCGCCGTCGGTGACGCCGGTCGCGGTGAAGAAGACGTTCTCGCCCGAGACCAGGTCTTCGGTGGACAGGACGCGATCGAGATCGTGTCCGGCGTCGATCGCCTTCTGGCGTTCGTCGTCGTCGGTCGGAGCCAACATGCCCTGGTGCACGCCACCCATGCAGCGCATGGCGGCCGCCGCGATGATGCCCTCGGGAGTTCCACCGGTGCCCATGAGGATGTCGATGGGGGAGGTGGGGCGAGCGGCGGCGATGGCACCGGCGACGTCGCCGTCGGAGATCAGTCGAATGCGGGCACCGGTGTCGCGGACCTGCTGGATCAGCTCGGCGTGCCGGGGTCGGTCGAGGATGCACACCGTGACGTCGGAGGTGGATCCCTTCTTGATCTTGGCGACGCGGGCGATGTTCTCGGCGACCGGTGCGGTGATGTCGATGACGTCGGCGAAGTCGGGTCCGACGGCGATCTTCTTCATGTAGAAGACGGCGGACGGATCGAACATCGCGCCGCGCTCGGCGACGGCGAGAACCGAGATGGCGTTGGGCATGCCCTTGGCCATCAACGTCGTGCCGTCGACGGGATCGACGGCGAAGTCGACCTCGGGTCCGTTGCCGTTGCCGACCTGTTCGCCGTTGTAGAGCATCGGCGCTTCGTCCTTCTCGCCCTCGCCGATGACGACGACGCCGCGCATCGAGACCGAGCTGACCAACTGACGCATGGCGTCGACTGCTGCTCCGTCGCCACCTTCCTTGTCGCCGCGACCGACCCAGCGACCCGAGGCGAGCGCACCGGCCTCGGTGACGCGTACGAGTTCGAGTGCGAGGTTGCGATCTGGCGCCATGGCGCGAGTGGACTCGGTGCTGGCCGTCATCGGTTTGTAGCCTCCTGGTTGGTGGGGTGTTACCCAGGCGCGATTATCTCACTTCTGTGATGCCCGCGGTGGGGTCGGGTCGTCTGTGAGGCACGCGCCGATCGAGCACTGCTGCGCAGAGGGGATACTGGTGGGGTGGCAAACAGCAAACCTCGGATTCTCAACAACAGTCGCGACATGGTGTGGTCGCTCATTCCGCTGGTCATCGCGTGTTTGTTGATTGCGGGCATCGCCAGTCAGTGCTCGCTGAGCCCCGGCGGGCCCCAGCAGGGCCCCATCCCCAACTTCGACATCGACACCGCATTGCAGTACGACGCGTCGGAAATCGGCTTTCCGGTGCGTAATCCGGCTGTTCCCGAGGATTGGACGCCCAACTCGGGCAGTCGCCCGACGATCGCAGGCGACAACGGCGGACCGGTGTCGACTGTCGGATACATCACCGGATCGGGTGCGTATCTGCAGCTGACCCAGACCAGCGCCGTCGAGGAGGTGTTGGTTCCCTTCGTGGCAGGCGACGAGACGGTGTACGCGTCGGGCGCGCAGAACGTGTCGGGTCGAGACTGGGTCGTCTACGGCGAGGAAGGCTCGCGGAAGTACTGGGTCTCGGACTTCGGCGATGTGCGGATCCTGCTGGGCGGTACCGCGAACGATGGGGACTTCACCACGCTCGCCGAGTCGCTCGAGGTCACCGAACCGCTCGCGCCCTAGCTGTCCTTCTCGGTGCTCGCGAGCGCGGTCTCGATCCGCTTGCGGGCACCGGCGAGCTGTTCCTCGCAGCGAGTGGCCAGCTGCTCTCCCCGCTCCCACAGGGCCAGGGAGGCGTCGAGATCGAGGCCGCCCTGCTCGAGGATCTTCACCACGCCCACCAGTTCGTCGCGGGCCTCTTCGTAGCCCAGTTCCGATACCGGCTTGTCGTTCTCGCTCATCCGTACTCCTTCTGTCATTTGACTCGCCCCATGACTGCGGCGGTGACGGCACCGTCGGCCACGCGCACTCTGATCTGTGTACCCGGTGGCGCGTCCTCGACCGAACGCAGAACCTCGGGATCCGAACCCGCGACCACCCGCTGTACGACGGCATAGCCCCGAGCAAGTGTGGCAGCAGGTCCCAGCGTCGACAGCCTGGCCCGCAGGTGTTCGACGAGCGTGTCCTGGGTGGTGAGTTCGCGTTGAACGTCGCGTCGGGCCGCGTCGAGCAGCCGCCGAACCTCCTCGCGCCGTTGCTCGAGCGAGGCCAGTGGGTCGGCCAGCACCGGCCGGTGTCGGAGCATGTCCAGGCCGCGTGCCTCGCGCTCGACCCAATTGCGGAGCGCTGCAGCGCTTCTCGACTTCAGTTCCGAGACCAGAGCTTGTTCGGCGACGGCGTCGGGCACCACGAGTTTGGCGGCATCGGTGGGGGTTGCGGCCCGCAGGTCCGCTACGTGGTCGCTCAGAGGGCTGTCGGGCTCGTGGCCGATGGCACTGACGATCGGCGTGGTGGCGCGAGAGATGGCGCGGCACAGAGCCTCGTCCGAGAACGGCAGCAGATCCTCGACGCTACCGCCGCCGCGGGCGAGGATGATGACGTCGACGCTTGGGTCGTCGTTCAGTTCCTTCAGCGCGTCCAGAATCGCCGGCACCGATTGTGGGCCCTGGACCGGGGTGTTGCGGACCTCGAATCGGACCGCGGGCCAACGTCTCTGCGCGACGGTCAGTACGTCCTTCTCCGCCGCGCTGGCGCGCGCGGTGATCAGGCCGATGGTGCCCGGCAGGAACGGCAGCGGACGTTTGAGGCGTGGGTCGAACAACCCCTCGGCGGCGAGCAGGGCTCTGAGTCGTTCGATGCGAGCCAGCAGCTCGCCGACCCCCACCGCACGAATGTCGGTGGCGCGCAGCGAGATCGTTCCCCTACCGGTGAAGAACGACAGCTTTCCGTAGAGGATGACGCGCGCACCCTCGGTCAGCGGAACGGGTGAACGCTCGAGCAACTGCGGCGAACACGTGACCGACAGCGACATGTCGGCCGACGGATCACGCAGCGTCAGAAAGGCAGTCCTGGTGCCGGGGCGAGCATTGATCTGGGTGAGCTGCCCTTCCACCCAGATGGAGCCGAGCTTGTCGATCCAGCCGGCAACCTTCATGGCGACGGTACGCACCGGCCATGGCTGTTCGGCGGTGCTCGCGCCTGGCTGGGTGGGACCGGACTGGGGTGGGGGAGTGCTCACTTGGCCTTGGCGGTGGTGATGCGGTTGGCGAGCATCGTCTGGAAGGGCGCGCGGGAGAGCGTGTCGTTCTCGTAGTCGAGCAGGGTTTCGAGGTCCTCGATCGAGAGCGTGCGCAGTCGGGCGCGCAGCTGTGCAAGGGCAAGGGTGTCGAAGTCGATCATCTCGACGATCTCGGGCTTGTCGGCGGATCGAGCGCGCTTGGCCGAGGTGTCCTGGACCGGCTCGTCCAGCGGAGGCGTCGAGTACAGAGCGAAGCGACCGTTCGCCGCGACCGGCTCGGCCACGGGGGCGTCGGGGACATCGACGTCGTCGGTGATCACGGGGGCGAGGAAGGTGTTCTCGTCTTCGTCCTCGTCGAAGCTGGCCCAGGAGGGCTGCTCCTCGGTCGGGGTGCCGATGACCGGCAGGCTCGCGATGACCAGATCGCCCTTGATGGCCAACGCCGTCACCTGCTGCTGGAATCGCATGCTGCGCGCCAGTGCCTCGCTGACGACCGTCATCGGCAGCATCAGGGCGGAACCGGGAAGCTTGCGAGCCTCTTCCACGACGGTCACGGCGACGCCTGCAGCCACACGCGCTGCAAAGGGGACTCGAGTCATGTGCACCAGACTGCCCGAAACGGTGAACTTTGGGTAGCCGACAGGCTGTACGCCCCTCTTCAGCCGGGGCTGAGGGACGTGGAAAAGAGGCGGGCGAGCTCGGTGCACGTATCCTGGGAAGTATGTCTTCGGCTGTTCCACTGAATCTTGGTATTGCACAGTCCGCCGGTGCGGGTAAGTCCGCCTACGCCGGGGGTAAGCGAGTGCTGCTCGCGGAGCCGCGGGGCTATTGCGCGGGCGTCGATCGCGCGGTCGAGACCGTCGAGAAAGCGCTGGAACAGCACGGTGCGCCGGTGTACGTGCGCAAGGAGATCGTGCACAACCGGCATGTGGTCGAGACTCTGTCCGATCGCGGCGCGGTGTTCGTCGAGGAGACCGACGAGGTTCCCGAGGGATCGCTGCTGGTGTTCTCCGCGCACGGCGTCTCACCCGCCGTGCACACCTCCGCGGCCGAGCGAAACCTGCGCACCATCGACGCCACCTGCCCGTTGGTGACCAAGGTGCACCAGGAAGCCAAGCGCTTCGCCCGAGACGACTACGACATCCTGCTCATCGGTCACGAGGGCCACGAGGAGGTCGAGGGCACCGCAGGCGAGGCTCCCGAACACATTCAGCTGGTGGACGGCCCGGATTCGGTCGACAGCGTCACCGTCCGAGACGAGAACAAGGTCATCTGGCTGTCCCAGACCACGCTGAGCGTCGACGAGACGATGACGACGGTCGCCAAACTGCGTGAGCGCTTCCCGACGCTTCAGGACCCGCCGAGCGACGACATCTGCTACGCCACGCAGAACCGTCAGGTCGCGGTGAAGGCGATGGCCCCGGAATGCGATCTGGTGATCGTCGTCGGGTCCAAGAACTCCTCGAACTCGGTGCGGTTGGTGGAGGTCGCACTGGGCGCGGGTGCACGGGCGAGCTACCTCGTCGACTACGCCAAGGAAATCGACCTGGCCTGGCTCGACGGAGTCGAGACGATCGGCATCACCTCGGGTGCATCCGTACCGGAGATCCTGGTGCAGGGCGTCATCGAACTGTTCGCCGAGCACGGCTACGCAGACGTACAGCCGGTCACGACCGCAAACGAGACTCTGGTGTTCTCCTTGCCCCGCGAGCTGCGCCCAGCTCGCTAGCAGCGAGGTCGGGCAACGAATTAAGCCCCGTACCGGGATTCCTGCGCAGGAGCAGGAAAACCGATACGGGGCGTTTCTCGTGTTCGGGCTAGTCGCTGTGACGGTCGCGGTAGCGAACCTTCGGCACCGGATGCGGGGGAATGTCGTCCCGGTGCGGGGTTGGTAGCGAATGACTGCCCTGGCCGCTACCGGCGGTGGAGTCGGCGGCAGTGGAACCGCTCGCGGGGGCGCTCGTCCGAGGAGTCACGACGGGCCTGGCTCCGGTGTTGTACGGATCGGCGACCTCGCGAGGAGCGTGTACCCGGTCCGATCGCTCGCGACGAGGTTCGGTCGAGTACCGGGACTGTGCTTCTCGCGGCACCTGCCGAGACTGTGCCTGCGGATACTGCGTTCGCGAGTAGTCGGGCTTCTGGTACTCGGGCTTGTAATCGTGCCGGGGGGAGTCGGTGGCGGCGTATCGAGTCTGTGGTGCCGGTGCCGACGCAGCCGATCGTCGGGGGCTCGCGGTGGGATCCGCTGCAGTACGCGAGCCGGGGCGAGGGGTCGAACTCGCGCGAGGGTCGGTATCGGGACGCGGACGAGAATCGGTGCTTCGGCGACCGACGTACGGCCCGGGCACGATGTCGGTGGCCTCGGCCGCAGAGTCGGTGCTGCGATCGACTGCGGCTGCCCGCCTGCGGGATCGTTCGGGGCGCTCTGCCTGTGCCCGACGCTGTGCTCTGGTGGGCTTGTCGTCGCTGGGCTTCGGACTGCGTCGAACAGCAGGGGCGTGCGTGTTCTGCCGTTTGAGCACGATGCGCAGTACTCCGAGTCCGACGGCGACCAGGGTGCCGAGCAACATCAGCGGAAAGCGGTTGACCAGCGGAATGGCAACGTTGAGGATGATGTCCTTGAGGCTGGTGCCGGCGTTGTCGGTGAAGTACTGGTACGACAGCGGCACGGCCACGAACAGGATCAGAGGGGCTTGCACCATCGCCGTGAACAGTCCGCGGAAGCGGACGAGCAGGACGCCGGCGATGCAGCCGAGGACGTACATGAACGCGAACGCACCGGTCAGCTCGGTACCGCGTGCGGCATCGATCAGAAATCCGAGAAAAGTCAGTCCCGCGGCGATCGCGACGGCACCCCATGCAGGAACGCCGGGCAGGGTCGCGAGTATGGATCGGTGATCCAGCGGTACCCCGGAGCGGGCACGTTGGGAGGTAGACACCCCCCGAGGTTAGCCGTTGTTCAGCCCACTGCATCGCTGACATGACCGAAGTCGTGCCGGTAGCGGGACGAATCGGACAGTTTGGGTCGCTCGTCCACTCGGGCGATGTCCACCGGCTCGGCGTCGAACAGCTCGAGCTCGTGCAGCTTTCTCGCCGTCACGCTCACCCTGGTATCGACGGAACCGACGGTGGAATTGAACGACTCCACGGCCTTGCCGAGGTGGGCACCGAGCTTGTCCAGGTGCGTCGAGACGACACCGATTCGCGTGTACAGCTCGCGTCCCAGTTGCTGGATGCGCGCAGCGTCCTCGGCCAGAGACTCCTGCTTCCACGTGTAGGCGACGGTCCGTAGCAACGCGACCAGGGTGGTCGGGGTGGCCAGGATCACGTTCCGGCCGAAGGCGTACTCGAGCAGGCCTGTGTCCGACGTCAGAGCCGCGTCGAGAAACGGGTCGCCGGGAACGAACAGCACGACGAATTCCGGTGTCGGCTCGAATGCCTGCCAGTACGCCTTGTCGGCCAATTGGTCGATGTGGGTCCGTAGTTGCTTGGCGTGGCGTCGCAGATTCTTCTCCCGCGCGCCGAGATCCTCGTCCTGAGCGGCATCGAGGTACGCCGCGAACGGCACTTTGGCATCGACCACTATCTGCCGACCGCCGGCGAGACGGACGATCATGTCGGGTCTGATGCCGTCCTTGCTGACCTGCGTGTCGAAATCGCAGTGCTTGAGCATGCCCGCCAGCTCGACGACACGTTCGAGCTGGATCTCGCCCCACCGGCCGCGGATCTGCGGTGCGCGCAGTGCCGTGACCAGCTGACCGGTCTGGGTGGACAGATGCATCGACGCTCGATGCATACCGGTGACCTGCTCGGACAGTCCCGCGTATGCCCGGATGCGGTTGTGCTCGACCTGCCGCACGTGCTCGGAGAGAGCGTCGACGGCATCGTGCAACGGCTCGACCAGGTGTGAGACCTGCTGGCCGATCACGGTCGAATTGCGCCGCGCGGAATCCTCGTTGACCGCACTCAGTGACTGCCGAAGCATGCCCTCGTGCTCGCGCATCGCGGCCAGTTGGGCTTCGGCTCGGACCGCACGATCGCCCATCCGCGAGGCGTGCAACAACCAGCCGACGACCGCGCCGATACCGAGAGCGACGAGCAGGCCGAACGCGGTGAGAATGTTCATGGAGCAGATGATGCAGGACGGTACCGACAACTTCGGTGCGCGAAGCCTGTGGACCGAGCTCACGTCCGACAGGCCGAGGCACCTCGGGGAGTTTGTCGGTGGTTCCCGATAGCGTCGAACGCATGAGAATCCTGCACACCTCGGACTGGCACATCGGTCGCACCTTTCACGGTGTCGACCTGTTGGCCGATCAGGGCGCTGTGCTTGGGTCCATCGCGGAACTGGTTGCGGCACAATCGATCGACGTGGTGGTGGTGCCGGGCGACATCTACGACCGCGCTGTTCCCAGCGCCGACGCCGTCCTGGTCTGCAATCGCGGGCTGGAGGCGATCAGAGCGGCCGGTGCGGTGATCGTCGCGACGTCGGGAAACCACGATTCACCCGCGCGGCTGGGCGCAGGCGCTGCTTTCGCCTCGGCAGGAGGGCTGCATCTGATGACGCGGGTGGGCGACGTCGCCACTCCGGTCGTCATCGAGGACGAGCACGGCTCCGTTGCGTTCTACGGCATTCCGTACCTCGAGCCCGAAACCACTCGCCTCGAACTCGACGTTCCCACTGCGCGTACTCATGCCGAGGTGCTCGATGCCGCGATGGATCGGGTACGCGGCGACCTCGCGACGAGAAGCGAAGCAGGGCAACATGTTCGCTCGGTCGTGCTCGCCCACGCTTTCATCGTCGGCGGTGAGGCGACCGGATCGGAGCGATCGATTTCCTCCGGCGGCATCGAAACTGCACCGGCGTCGGCGTTCGACGGTGTCGACTACGTGGCGCTCGGACATCTGCATTCGCCCCAGATCCTCAGCGACCGGGTGCGGTACTCCGGTTCCCCCCTGCCGTATTCGTTCGGTGAGCGGTCGCATCGCAAGGCGGTATGGATTCTCGATCTCGACGCGGACGGGCTCGGCAGTGTCGAGCGCGTCGATCTGCCGGTGGTGCGCGGACTCGCCCGCATCGAAGGCACGGTAGAGGAATTGACAACGGACACAGCGTATTGCGAGTTCGAGGATCATTACGTCTCCGCCGTGCTCACCGACGAGGTACGTCCGGTGGACGCAATGCGCGCGCTGCAGCAGCGTTTCCCGCACGCGATCCATCTGGAATGGCGTCGCCCCGAGGGATCCGGCGAGCTTCGCTACCGCGACCGTGTGCGCGGCCGTAGCGATCTCGACATCGCCACCTCGTTCGTGACGGACATGCGCAGCGTGCCGACGGCAGCGGAGTCCGCGCTCCTGGCTCGCGCTCTGGCCACCGTGCAACGCGAGACCGAGGCCACCCGCGGGACGGCCACCACAGCCGACCGCGGTGCTGCATGAGGCTGCATTCGCTCGAGATCACCGCCTTCGGCCCCTTCGCGGGCACCGAGACGGTGGACTTCGACGCACTGGGGGCCGACGGGCTCTTCCTGCTGCACGGTCAGACCGGAGCCGGCAAGACGACGGTGCTCGACGCGGTGGCGTTCGCGCTGTACGGAACTGTGCCCGGAGCTCGTCGGGAGGGCAAGCGCCTGCTGTCCGATCACGCAGCCAAGGGTGCGGTGCCACAGGTCACGTTGGAGGCGACACTCGGTGGGCGGCGCATCAGAATAGTGCGCAGTCCGGAGTTCCTGCGGCCCAAGCTCCGCAGCACGGGCACCACCAAGCAACACGCCAAGGCCAGTCTCACCTGGCTCGACGGCCGAGGACAGAACCTCACCCGGCTCAGCGAGATCGGCGACGCCGTCAACGCGCTGCTCGGGATGAGTGCCGATCAGTTCTTCCAGGTGGTGCTGTTGCCGCAGGGTGAGTTCGCGCGATTCCTCCGAGCCGACAGCGACGAACGCGGCAATCTGCTCGAAAGGCTCTTCGACACAGGCCGATTCGGTGATGTCGAAGAGTGGTTCGCACAGCGCCGCCGGGAGCTCGCCGCCGAGCTCGCCGACGCCCACCACGCCATCGACATCATGCTCGGCCGGGTGTCGCAGGCGTCGGGAGTGCCCGAGCCCGAGGGCGAGGACAGCGAGCAGCCGGACCCGCTCGAATGGGCGGCCGACGTCCTCGACGATGCCCGGCAGAATCGGACCCTCGCACAAGGTCGGGCGGTACTGATCGACGCGGCAGCTCGGCGTGCGTCGGCAGCTCTGGCGAAGGCCACCACCGTTCTCGATCTGCAGCGGCGACGTACTCTCGCCGAGGGTCAGCTCGCGCAGTACCGGGAGAGCGAGACGGCACGAGCAGCACGCCGAAGCGAGCTCGCCGATTCCGCGGCCGCAGGGCCGATCGCGGCCACTGTCGCAGACCTCCGCCTGGCACGCCTCGCCACCGACGCCGCAACCTCCGCACTCGCGGCGGCGGAGCGTGCGCTACCGACGACGGCGGAGGGACAACGCTTCCACGCCGCGCTGCATTGGCCACCCGCGCCGGCGGATCCGTCGGCCGAGCGCACGGTCGTTGCACAGTTCGTGCGTGACTGGACCACCGATGTCGCGCGGTTGCAGTCCCTGCTCGGTCTCGCCCGTGAAGCCGATCGACTCGACGGCACCCTCGCCGATTATCGTGCGCAGCAGCGCACTACCGCAGCGGCGATCGAACGCACCGTGCAATTGCAGGCCTCGATGCCCGAGCAGATCGCCGCGGTCGAATCACGGATGGCACGAGCCTCCTCGGCTGCGGCAGAGTTGCCCGGCCTCGAGGAGCGCTGCAGTCGCGCCCGCGTGGCAGCCGAGTCTGCACTCGAACTGGTACGCAAGCGAGCGACTCTGGCCGAGGCCGAACGTGCCCGAGACACCGCAGGAGCAGCCCACAACACAGCCCGGTCGCACCTGCTCGACCTCCGTGAGCGACGCATCGACGGGATGGCTGCCGAGTTGGCGGCGCGTCTGGAAGCGGGCGAGCCCTGTGTCGTGTGCGGATCGGAGGTGCACCCGCATCCCGCTGCACCGTCGACGTCGACGGTGACCAGGGCACAGGAAGACAAGGCCGCCGCTGCAGAACGCAAGGCCGCCGCTGCGCTCGATCACGCGGTCGCGGTTGTCGCTCGAGCGCAACGGGACGTGGATCTGCTGCACGACCGCACCGGTGGGGCCTCCGCTGCGGAGTTGACCCAGATGCTCGATGCCGCGACCGCCGCACTGCGGGACGCCCGCGCGCGTGCCGCCGATGTCGAACCGGCAACCGCGGAACTCGATCGCCTGCGGAGCGAATCGGACGCGCTGACGGTCACGCTCCACGACCTGGTCGCCTCGCGTGGTGCCGTGGACGAGCGCATCTCGGCCACCGAGGAATCGCTGGCGAAGATGCGTGCGTCGGTGGCCGAGGAAGTGAACGAGGGCGCGTCGCTGGCAGACCGAATCTCGGAGCGGGAGGCCTTGATCGACGGTGCCCGGCGAATTCAGGAGGCGCGCATCGCCTGGCTCGACGCCACTGCGCGGGCCGATGCACTGGCAGCCGAACTGGACCGACGGGTGGAGGCGTCGAGCTTCGAGTCCGTCGACGCTGCGGCCGGGGCAGTGTTGGCCGCCGACCGCGTCGAGCAGATCGAGACCGAGCTGCGCACCGCCGAGGAGGCGCGTGCGCATGCCGAGCACGTGTTGCGCGAGCCCGCCATCGTCGACGTGGCCGGTCGGCCGCCGGTGGATCTGGGTCCGTTGGAGCAGGCGTGCGCCGAGCTGGACGACGCGGTCCGGGCGGCCGCCGCGGGGGTGGCTGAATGTCGAAGGCGCGCAGATGATCTGGAACGGCTGATCGCCGAACTGTTCACCGCGGCCCAGGCCATCGCGCCACAACGTGCCGAATTCGACGAGCTCGCCAACCTCGCGGACGTGGTGGCAGGGCGGGGGCAGAATGCTCGCAAGATGTCGTTGCGCTCGTACGTCCTCGCGTCGCGCCTCGAGGACGTCGCCGAGTCCGCCTCCGCGCGGCTGCGTCGAATGTCCTCGGGGCGCTACGAATTCGTGCACTCCGACGAGGCCGGCGTCCGCGGCAAGCGGGGCGGTCTCGGACTGGACATTCGGGACGACTACACCGGCGTCGTGCGCTCGGCCAAGACCCTGTCGGGCGGTGAGGCGTTCCTCGCGTCGCTCTCGCTCGCGTTGGGCCTCGCCGATGTCGTGGCCGCCGAATCCGGCGGTGTCGTCCTCGACACCATGTTCATCGACGAAGGATTCGGCACGCTCGACGCCGACACCCTCGAATCGGTGATGGCGGTTCTCGACGAACTACGTGCAGGCGGACGCGTCGTCGGCGTCGTCAGCCACGTCGACGAGATGCGTCAACGCATTCCCAGCCGCCTCCACGTCAAGCGTGAGCGCACCGGTTCGACGCTTCAGGTCGTTGCGTCCTGACCTGACGCCTGCTTGTCCGACTTCGACTCGTCCTGGTCGTCGAGGCCGGCCTGTTCGTCGGTCAGTCCCTCGGGCGGCGGGATTTCGTCTTCGAGTTCGTCCTGATCCGGTTCGTTCGAGCGCGCGTCGATCTGCTCGGACAGGTACCTGATCAGCACGGCGGCAACCGCGGCAGCCGGGACGGCGAGGAACGCGCCGATGATGCCGAACAACGAGCTGCCGGCCGTCACGGCGAGCAGCACGATCGCCGGATGCAGGTTCATGCTGCGACTCTGCAGAATGGGCTGCAGCACATTGCCTTCCAACTGCTGCACCGCGACGATGATGGCGAGCACGATCAGCGCCGTGGTGAGCCCGTTTGCGACCAGGGCCACGAGGACGGCGAGTGCGCCCGCGACGAACGCGCCGACGATCGGAATGAAGCCACCGATGAACGTCAGGGTCGCCAGTACCAGGGCCAGCGGAACGCCGAGAATGACCAGTCCGAGACCGATGAAGAATGCATCGATGAAACTGACGATGGCCTGAGTTCGGATGAATCCGCCGAGGGTCCCCCACATCCGCGAGAGCACCTCGCCCAGATGGGTTCCGGCGCGGCCGCCGGAGAACCCGTGCAGCCACGGCAGGAACTTCGGTCCGTCCTTGACGAAGAAGAACGTCAGCACCAACACCAGCGCCAGGGTGACCAGCAGCGAGCCTGCGGCGGATACGCCGGTGAACACGCCGGTGGCGATGACCTCGCCGCTGTCCTGTAGACGCGACACGATCGCCGACACGGCCGAGTCGATCTGGTCGTCGCCGATGTTCAGCGGCGGCCCCTTCAACCAGTCCTGTACCTGCGCGATACCGCCCGATGCCTGGTCGACCAACTCCGGTGCCTGCTCGGCGACCGACGGAACGATCAAGGTGATGATGCCGCCGATGACGACGAAGAACACCACGAGCGATACCGACGCGGCCAGGGCGGGCGGAGATCCCAGACGCATCATCAGCTTCGCCGGCGGCCACAGCACCGTCGCGACGATCACGGCGAGCAGGACCGGCAGCAGGATCACCCAGAGGTGCCCGATCAGCCAGCCCAACACCCACGCCCCGGCTGCGATCGAGATGAGGATCAGCGACCACTTGGCCAGCCACAGGCCGCCGACCCCGATGAGGTCACCACGATCACTGCCGGACGTCTTGGACTTCGACGTACTACCGGGCACTGCCGATTCGGTCACTGTGGCTTCCTCACATTCGGCGGATGGCGGATCGTGAAGAACCATAACGTCTCGGCCTGCCCAGCTGTGTGCCACCGCCGTCCAAGGCGAGGCCGGTCAGGCCGCCTCGTGTGCCAACAGCCATTCCTTGACGGGCAGTCCCCAGCGGAAACCGCCGAGAGCCCCGCCGATTCGAACCACCCGGTGGCACGGCACGAACAGCGCGGCAGCGTTGCGAGCGCATGCCGACGCAGCACCGCGGATTGCTGCCGGTCTGCCGGACAGTTCTGCGAACTGGGAGTAGGTCACCGGCGCACCGGGTTCGACGGTGCGCAGGACGCCCCAGGCATGCATGAGAAATTCGCCGGATCGTTGCGCGACGGCAACGGAGTCGATGACGGTCAGCTCACCGCGGTGATAGTTCTCGACGGCGCGCGTCACATTGCCGAGATCGGCCGCGGTGCGCACGCTGTCGGGTCGCATCGTCGGGTGGATCAGGACGCGGAGTTCTTCGACGTCGGCGGTCCAGCCGGACGCGAGCACGCGCTGATCTTCGTCGACGATGGTGCTGAACGGCCCGATCGGGGTGTCCTGGGTGGCGGCGGTGGCTGTCATGGCTGTCTTCTTTCCAGTGCGGTGACCCACAGGTGCATCGAGACGTACGAACGCCACGGAGCCCAGCGGGCGGAATCGTTCAACGAGATGCCGAGTGCCTGAGCACCTTGGCGGACGACGAGATCGGTATCGAGCAGAACATCGGGATCACCGAGCAGGCGCATCACGACGTACCGGGCGGTCCAGGGTCCGATTCCTTTGAGCGCGAGCAGTTCTCGCTCCAGTTCCGGCCCTTCTCGCGCGGGATGCAGCACGACGGTTCCCGACGCGATGGCGTCGGCGACGCGGATGACGGTCTGCACACGGGCGGCCGGTCCGGTGAGAACCTCGTGACCGCGTTCGGCAATGACGGCCGGTTCGGGAAACAATCTGGTGACGGTGTCGTTGCCGAGATCGACCGGTGCACCGAGAGCGTCGACGAGCCGGGCGGTGTGGGTGGCCGCAGCCTTCAGCGAGATCTGCTGCCCGATCACTGTGCGCAGCAACATCTCTGCGCCGTCGACCACACCCAGTGCGCGGATGCCCGGGTGGGCGTCGACGCTCGGTGCCAACTGCGGGTCCGAGCGCAGTGCGTCGTCGACGGCGAGTGGGTCGGCGTCGAGATCGAGCAGGTGGCGGATTCGGGCGACGGCAGGGGCCAGGTCTCGCATGTCCTGCAATGTCACTGCCGCGCTGACGAATCCGTCCATCACCCGTAGTGCGACGAGCCCGGCTGCGTGCGGCAGTCGCAGGGAACGTACGTATTCGCCGTCCTCGGCGAAGAACTCGATGCCCTCGACCACGTGGCCTCGAAGGAACCACTCGATCCAGCCGCGGTCCAGCGGTGGTCGGTACGGCAATCGCAGAGTGACGGTTCCGCCCGCGGTCGGTACGGCGGTGCGGTGTGCTTCTCGACGCAATGTCGACGGGTCGACTGCGAAGACTTCCTTGATGGTGTCGTTGAATTGCCTGACGCTGGAGAAGCCGGCCGCGAAGGCGATGTCGGCCATCGACATGTCGGTGGTCTGAATCAGCGTGCGGGCGGTGTGAGCGCGGTGCGCGCGGGCCAGGGCGAGCGGTCCTGCACCGACCTCGGCCGTGAGCACGCGGGTCAGCTGCCGGGTCGAGTAGCCGAGGGTGCTGGCGAGGCCGTCGACGCCACCGCGTTCGACGGCTCCATCGGAGATCAGCCGCATGGCGCGAGAACTGAGGTCCGAGTGGATGTTCCAGCGTGGGGAACCGGGGGTGGCGTCGGGCTGGCAGCGGCGGCAGGCGCGGTAGCCGGATTGTTGGGCCGCCGCTGCGGTGGCCAGAAACGAGACGTTGCCCGGCTTGGGGGTGCGGGCCGGGCAGGAGGGTCGGCAGTAGATGCCGGTGGTGGAGACGGCGGTGAAGAACTGGCCGTCGAACCGTGCGTCGCGCGAGGAGACCGCGCGATAACACCGATCGAAGTCCAGTTCTTGCACCTGCCGTTCACTGCTCATGCACCTACTGTGTCAGCGCGGACGCGTCGGTGCTAGCGGAAATCGGACATCACCGTGTCAGCAGCACCGAGCCCCCGGGTTTCGGTCCGCCTCCGCGTGCCGGTCCTTCCAGTACTGCCGCACGGTCGGTGGTTCCTGGCCCGGGTGGTGGCGGGCCAGATGGGCGACGTAGCGGTCGTAATCGTGGTCGCCCATCACCGAGGTGATCCACCACCACAGGCCCCGCATCTAATGCGCCGATCCGGGGCGACGGACGGTGCCCGCCTCGATCAGCTCGTCCCATTCGGCCTGAATCTTCTTCTCGGCCGGGGTGAGGACGAAACCGGTGGGGCCGAAGATCTTCGACGGCACCTCGGGCTCCTCGTTGTCGGGCAAGGTGTCTCCTCGAACTGCCTTGATGCACACCCACACTCCGGCGAACACGACGACCAGGACGAGCACCGCGAAGATGATCGACAGCGTGCCCTGAATGAAGGTGTTGCGGATGACGGCGTCGATGGCCTCGGGGGTCTTGGCGCTGCCGAATTCGGTGAGCCCCTGAGCCTTGGCGTCGCGGAACTGCGAGTGCTGAGTCCAGTAGCCGATGGCCGGGACGGAGGAGAAGATCTTCTGGTACGACGCCGTCATGGTGACGATGAGGTCCCACGCCAGCGGAACCCCGGGAATCCAGGCCCACTTGTAGAGGCCACGCTTGACGACGATGACCATCACCACCGTCAATGCGATGGCGGCGAGAAGCTGGTTGGCGATACCGAACAGCGGGAACAGGGTGTTGATGCCGCCCAGCGGGTCGGTGACGCCCATGAGAAGGATTGCGCCCCAGGCTGCGACGACAATCAGCGAGCAGATCCAGGCGCCGGGACGCCACGACGGATCCTTGAACTTCTTGGCCGAGGCTCCGGGCAGGTTGCCGATGCTGTCGGAGAGCATGAAGCGTGCGACGCGGGTGCCTGCGTCGACCGTGGTGAGGATGAACAATGCCTCGAACATGATCGCGAAGTGGTACCAGAACGACTTGAGTGATTCGCCGCCGAACACCTGGTGCAGTACCTCGGACATGCCGAACGCGAGTGTCGGTGCGCCGCCGGTGCGGGAGATGATCGATTCCTCACCCACATCGGTTGCGGCCTGGCTCAGTTCGGCGGGGGTGATGTCGCCGCCGCTCAGTCCCAGTCCGTTGACGTAGGTCGCTGCGGTCTCGGGAGTGCCGCCGGTCAGGGTGGCCGGAGCATTCAGTGCGAAGTAGATGTGCTGATCGAGGACACATGCGGTGATCAGAGCCATGATGGCGACGAACGACTCGGTGAGCATGCCGCCGTAGCCGATCATGCGCATCTGCTTTTCCTTCTCGAGCAACTTCGGCGTGGTGCCGGAGGAGATCAGAGCGTGGAAGCCGGACAGCGCACCGCAGGCGATGGTGATGAACAGGAACGGGAACAGCGATCCCGCGAACGCCGGTCCGTTGCCTTCGGTGGCGAAGGTTGTCATCGCAGGCATCTGGATTTCGGGACGTGCGATGAGAATGCCCACGGCCAGCAGAGCGATGGTGCCGACCTTCATGAACGTCGACAGGTAGTCGCGAGGTGCCAGCAGCAGCCAGACAGGCAGGATGCAGGCGAGCAGGCCGTAGCCGATCAGCAGCCACGCGACGGTGACCTTGGAGAGGGTGAACCAATCGGTGCCCCAGTCGGTTTCGGCAACCCAGCCGCCGGCGACGATGGCGAGCAGGAGCAGTACGACGCCGATGAGCGAGACCTCGGTGACGTTGCCCGGTCGCAGGAAGCGCAGGTAGACGCCCATGAAGAGTGCGATCGGAATGGTCAGTGCAATGGAGAAGACGCCCCACGGGCTTTCGGCGAGTGCGTTGACGACGACGAGCGCGAGCACCGCGATGAGGATGATCATGATGACGAACACCGCGACCAGAGCGGCGGTGCCGCCGACGACGCCGAGTTCGTCGCGGGCCATCTGGCCGAGGCTGCGGCCGTGCCGACGCGTCGAGATCCACAGCACCAGGAAGTCCTGTACGGCACCGGCGAACACGACGCCGATGATGATCCACATGGTGCCGGGCAGGTAGCCCATCTGAGCGGCGAGGACGGGGCCGACGAGCGGGCCTGCTCCGGCGATCGCGGCGAAGTGGTGGCCGAACAGCACCCGACGGTCCGTCGGCATGTAGTCCTTGCCGTTTTCCAGGATCTCGGCCGGTGTCGCTCTGTCGTCGCGTGGGAAGACGATCTTGCGTTCGATCAGCCTGGCGTAGAAGCGAAAAGCGAAGATGTACGTACACACCGCGGCGATGACGAACCAAACGGCGTTGGGGTTCTCTCCGCGGACGATCGCGATGATCGTCCACGCGACACCGCCGAGTAGGCCGATGGCAACGAGCATCAGACGCTTGATCGGCGTCATGGGATGAGAGTCGACGACCCCGACGGGTGGGAGGTCGGGGTCGGTCTTCAGCAATTCGACGTGTGGATCGTCGGGCGCTTTCAATGACATGTGTGGGGTCTCCATGCTCGCAGTTTGTGACTGCGATCACCCTATGTGCGCCGCGGGTGTGCGTCCTCGAATCGGCACATCGTCGTGCGCCCGGCGGTCGCTGGAGTGCGACGAGCGGAGGGGGCGACGACGCATCCCCGTGGTCAGCTACCGAGAGCCTCGTCGACGGCCCGGGCGCTGAGCACCTGATCCAACACCAGCGCTGCGCTGCCGATGACACCCGACAGGTCGCCGTGGGTGGTGGCCTGGATGGTCAGTGCTTTGGTGGCGAGCGCGGTGGCGTTGCCGTAGACGGTCTCGCGCAGTCCTGCGACGAAGATGTCGTAGGCGTTCGCCATGTCGCCGCCGATGATGAGTACCTCGGGGTTGAGCAGGTTGACGGCCCCGGCCAGGGTTTCGCCGATGTGGCGTCCGCTGTCGCGGATGAGTCTGCGCGCTTCGGGGTCACCGCTGACCGCGAGGTCGACGACGCCGCGCACGTGGCCGACTTCGCGGCCCTGCTCGTTCAGTGCGCGCACCAGAGCCCAGCCACCCGCGATGGCCTCGAGGCAGCCGCTGTCGCCGCACCTGCACGCGACCCCTGCGGCTGCTGCGGTCTTGGTGTGGCCGAATTCGCCTGCAGCGCCCAATGATCCGCGCTGCAGTGCGCCGCCGGCGACGATCCCGGCTCCGAGACCCGTCGAGGCCTTGACCAACAGGGCGTTCTGGAAGCGATCTCGATTGTCGCGGCGTTCGGCCAGCACCATCGCGTTGGCGTCGTTGTCGAGAAACACCGGAGCCGACGTGGTGTCGGCGAAGAACGGTGCGAGCGGCACCCCGTCCCAGCCGTGCATGATCGGCGAGTCCAGGCTGCAACCTCTGGCGGTGTCGGCGGTGCCGGGGATGGACAGCCCGACCCCGAGGATGCGATGTCCGGTTCGGTGCGACTCCTCGAGAAGTACCTGCAGCCGCTTGGTGATCTGCGGCATCAGCTCGTCCGGTCCGACGCCGATCTCCTGGTCGACGGTGTCGCTCGCGAGCAACTCACCGCCGAGGGTGAAGACGCCCAGTTGGGAGCGGCTGCGTCCGATCGCGGCGGCGAGCACGACACCCGCGTCGATGTCGAAGGACAGTCTCGCCGGGGGCCTACCGCCGGTCGACTGAGTGTCCTCGGTTTCGATGACCAAGCCGAGCTCGGTGAGCGCGGCGACGCGGGAGGCAACGGCCGATCGGGAGAGGCCGGTGATCCGTCCGAGTTCCGCGCGGGTTTCGGCGTCTCTGTCGCGCACGAGAGCGAAGATCTCACCTGCCGTCGCAGGTGGAGCGGTCAGGCGCGGCATGGACATAGACGCCATTCAACCAACTGGCAACTTTTACGGCAACAGCCTAAGAAGTGTCACTTATGACTTCGAAAAGCATAAGTTGGGTTGCTGATGGACCTAACCGGCTTTAGGCTGGGTCGTGAGAGACCGAACATCGGAGATACTCATGGACACACTTCATCCGGTCCTGCGTCAGGTCACCGACCGCATCGCAGACCGCAGCCAGTCCGACCGCACCACATATCTCGCTCGAATCGCTGCTGCCGGGGATCAGGGCCCGGCCCGTGGCCGACTCGCCTGCGCCAACATCGCCCACGGCTTCGCGGCCTCCGGTAAGGCCGACAAGCAGGCGCTGCGCGGCATGGTCAAACCCAACATCGCGATCGTCTCCGCCTACAACGACATGCTCTCGGCGCACAAGCCGTTCGAGACGTACCCGGCCGTGCTGAAGAAATCGGTCATCGATGCGGGCGGCATCGCGCAGTTCGCCGGTGGCGTCCCCGCCATGTGCGACGGCATCACCCAGGGCCGCGACGGCATGCAGCTGTCTCTGTTCAGTCGGGACATCATTGCGATGTCGACGGCAATTGCGTTGTCCCACGACATGTTCGACGCCACCTTGATGCTCGGGGTGTGCGACAAGATCGTCCCCGGAATGCTCATCGGCGCACTGAGTTTCGGCCATCTGCCTGCGGTGTTCGTGCCCGCTGGGCCGATGACCTCCGGACTTCCCAACGGGGAGAAGGCAAAAGCGCGCCAGCTCTACGCCGAGGGCAAGGTTGGCCGAGAAGCACTACTGGACGCCGAGGCTGCGTCGTATCACGGCAGTGGCACGTGCACATTCTTCGGAACGGCCAATTCCAACCAGCTGCTCATGGAGGTCATGGGCCTGCATCTGCCCGGCTCGTCGTTCGTCAACCCCGGAACCGCGATGCGCGACGCATTGACCCGCGAGGCCGCCCACGTCGTCACCGGTCTGACGTCTCTCGGGGACAACTACACCCCGGTGGGGGAGGTCGTCGACGTCAAGTCGATCGTCAACGGCTGCGTTGCACTGCTGGCCACCGGCGGCTCGACCAATCACACGATGCACCTCGTCGCCATCGCGAAGGCCGCCGGAATTACGTTGACCTGGCAGGACCTGTCCGACCTGTCGGCCGTTGTGCCGCTGATGGCCCGGATCTACCCGAACGGCAAGGCCGACGTGAATCACTTCCACGCGGCCGGTGGACTCGGGTTCGTCATCGGGTCTCTGCTCGATGCCGGGTTGATGCACGAGGATGTGAAAACCGTTGCCGGGCCGGGTCTGCGGCGCTACACGCAGGAGCCGAAGCTCGACGGCGACGGGGTGATGTGGCAGGACGGTACTCGGATGAGCCACGACGACACCGTGTTACGTGGCGCGAACGAGCCGTTCAGTGCCGACGGCGGACTGAAGATGCTGACCGGTCCGATCGGAAAGTGCGTCATCAAGACTTCTGCACTGGCACCCGAACACCGCGTGGTCACCGGACCGGCGCGAGTCTTCGACGATCAAGCCGATTTCCTCGAGGCGTTCGACGCAGGGCTTCTCGACGGCGACTTCGTTGCCGTGCTGCGTTATCAGGGCCCGAAGGCCAACGGTATGCCCGAGTTGCACAAGCTGACCCCGGCTCTCGGAATCCTGCAGGACAAGGGGCGGTCCGTCGCGCTGATCACGGACGGCCGGATGTCCGGTGCCTCCGGCAAAGTCGCGGCGGCAATTCACCTGACGCCCGAGGCCGCGAGCGGTGGGCCGATTGCGAAAATTCTCGACGGTGACATGATCACCCTCGATTCCCTCGGTGGCACATTGTCGATCGACGTACCGCTGGCCGAGTTCGAGGCCCGGCCGGTCACCGGTCGAGTGTTGGACGCCGACGAGTGGTCGAGCACCGGTCGTGATCTGTTCTCGGGCATGCGTGCGCTCGTCGGCCCTGCCGACGAGGGCGCGATGTTCGTCATGCGCTGAGTCCCTGTAACTCCAGAAGAAGGTAAGAACGTGACTGCATCTCTGCTCGACCGTGTGCCCGTCATCCCCGTCGTTGTCATCGAGAACCTCGATCATGCCGTTCCGATCGCCCGCGCCCTGGTGGCGGGCGGAGTGCCCGTCATCGAGCTGACGTTGCGGACTCCGGTGGCGCTCGACGCCATCGAGCGCATCGCAGCGGAGGTCCCCGAGATCCTCGTCGGTGCCGGCACCATCATCACTCCCGGCCAGGCCAAGCAGGCCGCCGACGCGGGCGCTCAGTTCCTGGTGTCGCCGGGCTGCACGCCTTCCCTGACGAAGGCCATGCGAGATACCGGATTACCGCATCTGCCCGGTGCCGCAACGGTGTCCGAGGTGCTCACCCTCCTCGAAGCCGGCTACACCGAGCTCAAGTTCTTCCCCGCCGAAGCATCCGGTGGTGCGAATTTCTTGAAGTCGATCCACTCGCCGATCCCGGCCGCACGCTTCTGCCCGACGGGTGGCATCTCGACCGCCAATGCGTCGGCATACCTGGCTCTGCCGAATGTCGGATGCGTCGGGGGATCGTGGCTCACTCCGGCCGCGGCTGTAGCAGAACAAGATTGGGATGCCATCGTCGCTCTCGCGACAGCTACGGCCGAACTGGTCTGAGATTCCCGTCTCCGGCGATGGAACCCAACGGGTCGGTGCAGCGTCCAACTAGCTGTCCGTCATCGAACAATCGGGGGAAATGATCATGTCGAATCCGTACGAGCAGTCGGAGTTCCAGCAGACCCAGCAGCCTTATCCGGCAGCGCAGCCCTATGTGCAGGCACCGACTCTGCCGTCGTCCAATGCGGGATGGGCCGTGGTCGCCATCATCTTCTTCTGGCCGTTGGCCATCCCGGCGTTCAATCACGCACTGAAGGTGTACCCGCTGTGGATGATGGGTGACGCTCAGGGCGCGCTCTACTCGTCGAATCGTGCCGGGTTCTTCGGGAAACTGTCGCTGGGGATATTCGTCGTCCTCATAGTTCTGTACTTCGCCTTCATTGCACTGGTCGTCGCCAACTCGTACTAGGTCCCGACCCTTGACCTCGACATAACTCGAGGTTCTAGCGTCGCGGGCATGGACACACTCGGCCTCGGCAGACTCGGCATTTCCATCGACGTATCGCCGTCGTATCTCGACGACGTGCGCGAGTTGGAGACACTCGGGTTCACCTCGTTCTGGCTGCCGGGCGGGCAAATCGATCGACTCGGCAGGCTGACCGATCTGGTTCGGGCGACCGAGACAGCGACCGTCGTTCCGGGCATCGTGCCGGTCGATGTGTACTCGCCTGCGCAGACAGGGAAGCTGTTCGACGAGCTCTCGCCCAGCGGTCGTTTCGTCCTCGGGCTGGGTGGGCCGCAAACCGCGCGGCCATTGGCGGGGCTGCATCGCTACCTCGACGAGTTGGCTGTGCCGTCGGATCGGATTCTGCTCGCGGCGCTCGGGCCGAAGAAGCTGGAGATGGCCAGAGACCGCGCTGCCGGCGCGATCGGGCTGCTCGTCGCGCCCGAGTGGACGGCGCAGGCGCGCCACTCTCTGGGGACGGCCGAGCTGGTGGTCGATCAGTTCGTCGTCGTGGAGTCCGATCCGGATCGAGCCCGTACTGCGGCACGGAAGCCGCTGAGCTTTCTCGCCACCGTCCCTGGCTATCGGCAGAACTTTCTGCGCATGGGATTCACAGGGGCCGACGTCGACCAGCTCAGCGACCGTTTGGTCGACGCGCTGGTGGTGTGGGGGAGCGTCGAGAAGATCGCTTCGCGGGTGGCCGCCCACCACGAGGCCGGGGCGGATCACGTCGTTCTTGCGCCGCTCGGCGCGTCGAGCATCGCTGCTGGCCGGGCACTGTCCGAGCTGGTGGTGTCGTCAAAGTAGACTCCATAGACCGTGAGCCTCACCCTCGGAATCGTCGGACTGCCCAACGTCGGCAAGTCCACCCTCTTCAATGCACTGACCAACAACGATGTGCTGGCCGCGAACTATCCGTTCGCCACCATCGAGCCCAACGTCGGTGTGGTCGCGCTGCCGGATCCCCGGCTCGGGAAGCTGGCCGAGGTGTTCGGTTCGGAGAAGCTCGTGCCTGCGCTGGTGTCGTTCGTCGATATCGCCGGCATCGTCAAGGGTGCGTCCGAGGGCGCAGGTCTGGGCAACAAGTTCCTCGCCAACATTCGTGAAGCCGACGCCATCTGCCAGGTCGTTCGTGTCTTCGCCGACGACGATGTGGTGCACGTCGACGGTCGCGTCGACCCGACCGCCGATATCGAGGTCATCGAAACCGAACTCGCGATCGCCGATCTGCAGACCCTCGAGAAGGCCATCCCGCGCCTCGAGAAAGAGGTGCGGATCAAGAAGGATCGCAAGCCTGCACTCGACGCGGCGCTGGCAGCGCAGGCTGTGCTGAACGACGGCAAGACGCTGTTCTCGGCCAAGGCGAAGCTGGACTTCGAGCTGCTCGGTGAATTCCAGCTGCTCACCACCAAGCCGTTCCTCTACGTCTTCAACGCCGACGAGTCGGTGCTCACCGACGATGCGAAGATCGGCGAACTCGCTCGCCTCGTCGCTCCCGCCGACGCGGTGTTCCTCGACGCGAAGATCGAGTCCGAGCTGCTCGAACTCGACAAGGAATCGGCAGCGGAACTGCTCGAATCCGTCGGACAGACCGAGCCCGGTCTCGACGCGTTGGCTCGCGCCGGCTTCCACACTCTGGGCCTGCAGACCTACCTCACCGCAGGCCCGAAAGAGGCTCGCGCGTGGACCATTCATCGGGGTGACACCGCGCCCCAGGCAGCGGGCGTCATTCACACCGACTTCGAGCGCGGCTTCATCAAGGCCGAAATCGTTTCCTTCGACGACCTCGTCGCCGCAGGTTCCATGGCCTCGGCCAAGGCTGCAGGCAAGGTGCGCATCGAGGGCAAGGACTACGTCATGTCCGACGGCGATGTGGTGGAGTTCCGCTTCAACGTGTAGCTCGAACAGCCGTTCTGGCTGTCACTCGCAACGCAAATCGGGTGTCGTCCACCACATCTACGACGCCCGAGTTGTGGTGCGAGTGATCGCAATTGCTCATCGGCGGGACGTCTGTCGGTGATCATCGCGGCATGTTCTGCGAGTGGGCGTCGTCGTCTGCGCCGCCCAACGATGTTGACTACGCTCCGAATCAGAGGATGGGAGAACGTAGATGGGTCTGCAGGAACTCGAAGCATTGGTGCACCGAACAGCCACTGCTGGGGAACCTTTCGAGCGTGGAGCCGATGAGGCGGAGCAGGCATACTTGTCTTCGCTTGCGGCCCGGCCGAGTACCAAGCTGATCTGTGAGGTCGGGTTCAATGCCGGCTTCTCGAGTTGGGCGTTCCTCGACGCATCGCCTGATACGACCGTCGTGTCCTTCGACCTGGCCGCCTATGCCTACAGTGACGCCGCGAAAGCCCATATCGACGAACACTTTCCGGGCCGACACACCCTGATTCAGGGTGACTCGCACGCCACCATCGCGGCCTATGCGCAGGAACACCCGGACATGCGGTTCGACGTCATCTTCATCGACGGAGACCACTCGGTGGAGGGTGCTCGCGCAGACCTCGACGATCTACGTGCGCTCGCTACCGCAGAATCGGTCGTGATCATGGACGACATCACCCCGTGGCTCTGGTTCGGCGAAGGCCCCACCCAGGCGTGGCAGGAAGCGATCGACACGGGTCGGATTCTGCACACGCAGTACTTCCGCGACGGAGAACCTGTCGACGCGGTGACACCTCCGGCCGCTCGCGCCTGGGCCGAGGGCCGCTACCCCTTCTGAAGCTCCGTGCGGTTCCAACCAGCGTTCATCTACGACTGTCGGACACGGCCTGCCGAACCAACTCGGCGGCCTCGTCGGTGGTCGATGCGAAGCGGACGTTGTCGAAGCGGTGCAGGTAGGCGTCGTAGATACCGGATACCTTCTTGTTCGCGTTGTCCATCGCCACGACACGCTTGCCCATCATTGCGGCCAGCACGGCAGCGTGCAGTCGATCGGTGAGGACGACAGGACCAAGGTTCAGAATACGTTGAGCCACACGAAGGTTGAGCTTCGCTGTCTGCTCGTACGAGCGTAGAAGAGCGGGGTAGAGCAGCCGATTCGCTTTGGGGAAATGTTGCGCGATCAGAGTCGGCAGCATCACCGCCGTCGAGATCGCCAGATCCGTTCCGCGCAGGCCCCAATCGTATTGCACGGACGACGCGTCGATCTTCACCGATTCGTGGCCGAGGCTTTCCGAATCGGCGCGCAGGAGCTTCACGACGTCCACTGCAGAGCCTTCGGCGCTTCGAGCGACGTCGGCACCGAACGCCATGTCCGGACAGTATTCGACGCGGTTGCCCGGGAAATGGGCGAGCGCCAATTCGTACGAACGCCTTTCACGCAGCATGAGAGTCAGATCCGGGTGCTCTGCGTACAGCGCCGCGGTCCTTGTAAGGGCGTCGGTGTCGGCAAAGTCGATGCTCTGGGGAAGGCAGACGATCTTGTTCCGAGGAAACCGCGCAACGATCGACTCACGAAATTTCTGGTCGATCGGCCAGCGGTCACCGAAATTCCCCCCGCCTTGCAAAAACAGGGTCCCGTCACCGATTCGTTCTTCGAGAAGAGCATCGTTGTGGGTGAACGGATCCGACACGTAGTCGACGTGTACGTTCAACCGCTTCAAGTACTCGACTTCACCGGCGTAGATGAGGGAGTCACCGGCATTGTAATGATTCGGAAAGTCCAAGTGAGCCACACGATCTCCCGGTGACGCGTGAGGCCTCAGGACGGCGAGAGTCTCCTCGCGGATCGCATCGATGGTCTCGCGTGTCATCGGAGGCTCGGTCGCTGTCGTCGGCCGAGCGTCGTCACTCGAATCCGCAGTGCGCCGTAGTGGATCCCGATGTAGTGAGCCCACAAACCGACGGGCATCGGTCTCAGTATCTTCGGTAACCACGGATTACGAACTGTCGCAAGATAAAGGATCGACACCGCATGTACGGGGATGCGGACGAACGACGACGGGTGCGGGCAGCCCGATGCGCGGTGCTTCGTCGACAGTAGGTACGACGTGTGTCCATAGGCGCGGCCTTGGATAAACGATCGGCGAACAGTCGTTCTGATGCGGTAAGCGACCAACGCATCGGCGGCATGTCCGAGCGTCAATCCCGCTTGCTGAATCCTCCACGAATAGTCGACGTCCTCGGCCCCGCCGACGAGGTCTTCGTCGAAGTCTCCGACTTTCTCGAAAACCTCCCGCCACATCGCGAAGTTGCTGCCCGGTGCGTACGGCAGGTAGGCAGTGGGGAACAGAGCGCCGGGCGGCGGGACATTTCGCCATGCCGCCACGTCCCCCGAATTGAGGGATTCGATCTCGAGCGCGCCGCCCACCGCGTCGACACTGTCGAGTGCGCGCACCATTGCAGTCAGCCAGGTCGGATGAGCGACGTCGTCGTGGTCGACGACGGCAACGATGTCACCGCGTGCGGCTTTCACTCCGACGTTTCTGGCGTACGAGACTCCACGCTTGGCGGAGGCGTCGACCCTACGAATCGACAGAGGCAGAGAGAGTTCTTCGAGGTGTGCGCGCAGGCCGTCGGTCGAGCCGTTGTCGCTGACAATGAGCTCGACATCGCCCGTGTAGTCCTGTCCGGCGATGGCTTCGAGCTGCTCATCCAGATCGGGCAAACCGTTGTACACGGGGAGGACGATGGAAACCAGACTGATCGGCACGGTCTGACCCTACCGCGAATTCGGGCGCCGTTCGGTCACGTGCCCCGCTGCCCAGGCAGATATCGGCTACGTCTTCCCACGCAGTTCTTTCTCGAGCGGTGTCGGGAAGGATGGGACCACCGGGGTGCCGTCGAGCAGAACAGTGAGTCGTTCTGCCTCGGCTGCAACGGTTTTCGACACCGTCGATCCGACGCCCTCCAGGAACTCGGTCACCACCTCTCCGGAACCGGTCACCGCCCAACCGCCGACGATGCGACCCCCGGACCAGATGGTCGGGCCGATGTTGCCGAAGGTGTCGAACAGCGGTGCCTTGTGTTCGCCGAGATACCAGGCGCGGTGCTTCCATCCCATCGGCGTGGGATCGAGCGCAGGTAGCAGCATGACGCTCGTACCGGAATGCTTCTCGAAAACAGTGCTGGACAACATGATTCCATCGCCCTCGGCCAGTTCGACGGCCACGGTGTCCAGGCTCGAGACCGCCCCACGAGTCTGCGTCTTGTTCCAGCCCGTCCACCACTGCAGATCGTCGAGGGTCGCAGGTCCGAACACCTCGAGCCACCGTCGAGCCACGTCCGTTCTGGCCTCGGTCTCGTCGAGTTCGGGAATCCCGTCCGGCCACCAGTGATCGATCGGTGCCCACGCGTGCCGTCGGGATGTCCACGCGCCCCGCGGTTCGACGCGCACCAATTTCCCCTCGGCGGCCATCATCACCAGCACCTCGGAGGTGACGTACCGCTTGACGTCGTACACCTTGTCGGTGGTCGGTAGCAGCGCTGTCTTGAGGCCTGCAACTGCAGAGGACAGTTCTGCACCGGTGGCAGTTCCCATCGATCGCAACGCCGAGTCGGTCTCGGCTTCGGTTGCGGAGAGCCAAGATTCGACGTCGTCGATCACCGGCTCGGTGGGCAAAGTGGAGACCTGTTTGATCAGGCGCGCCCGCATGGTGCGCGCAACCCCGAGGCTCGCCGCAGCGTGAATCATCGGAACGTCGTCGTGAGCGACGACGAACATCGTGCGCCGCATCGCCATCAACCGCACCAGGCTCCGGCGCTCGTACATCGCATCACGAACATCCGAGAGCCCCAGTGTTCGAGCGCGGGCGAGCACCGACAGATACACCGTCGCCGGATCGGTGGCATGCAACGCGAGGAGTGACGACACCACCGCTTCGGTGGTCGATGCACGGGCGAAGTGCTGCGCGACGAGCCGGTGTCGGCGCTGAGCGTCGGTGATCTTCACGCGATCAGTGTGACGGCATTTGTGGCGCAGGGCCGACAAATCCGGTGAGAAGTGCGTCGGCGATGTCGCTCATCCCGTGCGCGCGGGCATCGGCGGCTGCACCGACGTGGTCGTACTCGACCAGCTCGAACGAGACTGTCCAGCTGCCACGGCCGTGATCGTCGAGTACCGCGTAGCGCGCATGCGGAGAGCCGGATTCCATGACGTGCGGGTGGGGCTGATCGTCGTCGTACGCGGGCGCGCCGACGCTCCCCGGATTGACCACGAGTGTGCCGCTGGGGAGAGTCCATCGTCGCTGCAGGTGGGTATGGCCGCAGGCTATGACAGCTCTGTCGGTGAAACCTGCTGCTCTGTCGAGAATTTCGGCTTCGGTTGCCTCGCGAGAGCCGTCGAGGTCCACCGAGTGCAGAAAATACTGCTGATCATCGGTGGGCGTTCCGTGCACTGCGAGGATTCCGCAATCCAGCTCGAGTGAGAACGGCAGCGAGGCCAGCCACTGTCGATGCTCGTCGTCGAGTCGATCATGGGCGTGCCGATCCCAACTGCCCATGGAATCGGGAGCCTGCTCGAGCAGATAGCGGTCGTGGTTGCCTGCGATCGTTGGCATGTCCAAGGCCATGAGTCGATCCGCAGTTCGACGCGGATGCAGGCCGCCGGAGAGCAGATCGCCGAGATTGATCACCGAGTCGACGCGATGGCGTTCGATGTCCTCGAGCACGGCGTCGAGCGCCGTGATGTTGCCGTGAATGTCGGCTATGAGAGCTACTCGCACGACCACAGAATCGCAGCGTGGGCAGTCGACTGCAACACGGCGGCCCGTGGCAAGTGCTGGAGACTTCGCCCTCAGGCTTCCGTCTTCGGTGGGTGGTTTCTCCGTAGACCTGCGCTCGGGTCGTCCATAACGTGGTGGCTGACCGAGCCGTGGCTGGCCATAGGCGTCGTGGTTGCGGTTCTTGTGCTGGTCAACGGACTGCCTAGCCTGCTGGTGACCGTGCTGCACAACGGCAATCTGCGCACTCGAACATAGGATCTCAGCGCTGTCAGGCTGTGAATACTTTGCCCGGGTTGAGGATTCCGTGCGGGTCGAGCGCCTTCTTCACCGCGCGGTGCATGTCCAACACCACCGGATCGAGTTCTTGCTCTAGGCCGTCCATCTTGAGCAGCCCGACTCCGTGCTCGCCGGTGACGGTGCCACCGAGTTCCAATGCAGCGTCGATGATCTCGGCGAAGGCGGCCTGGGCCCGCTCGCGAGCCGGAAGGTCGTCGTGTGGAGTGATGAGCAACGGGTGCAGGTTTCCGTCGCCTGCGTGGGCGATGTTGGCGATCGTCGTCTCGTAACGCAGGCCGATCTGCTCGATGCGTGAGAGCATCTCGGGCACTTGCTTCTTCGGCACGCAGACGTCCTCGGTCAATACCGGCCCCAGGCGCTCCATCGCCGGATACGCCAACCGCCGGGCCGCGAACAGCGCGTCGGCCTCCTCCTGATCGGTCGAGACCGCAGACCACGTGGCCCCGGCCTCTTCGAAGCACGAGAGCATCTTCTCGGCTTCCTGGTCTCCGATGAGTCCCGGATCGTCGATCCGCCCGAGCAGCACCACATTCGCCTCCACCGACAGTCCCATGTTCTTCCAGGCGTCGACGGCGATGAGGCACTGCTTGTCGATCAGCTCCAACGCGGAGGGCGTCAATCCGGCGGCGGCCACCGCGGCGACGGCACGCCCGGCGTCGACGATCGAATCGAAGTAGCCGGCAACGGTCCGCTGCGGATCCTGGAGCGGGCGCAGCTTGAGGGTCACCTCGGTGATGATGCCGAGAGTGCCCTCCGACCCGACCATCAGACCTGCAAGATCGTATCCGGCAACGCCTTTGGCGGTTTTACGTCCGAGTCTCACCAGCTCTCCGGTTCCGGTGACCACCTGCATGCCCATGACGTAATCGCGGGTGACGCCGTACTTCACGCAGCACAGTCCACCGGCGTTGGTGGCGACGTTGCCACCGATGGTCGACCACGGCGCGCTGGCCGGATCCGGTGGGTACCAGAGACCCTGTTCGGCGACCGCTGCCCGCAAGTGGTCGTTGACCACCCCTGGTTCGACGACGGCGTAGCGCTCGAGCGGGTCGATCTCCTTGATCGCGTCCATGCCGTCGAGAGCGAGGACGACGCATCCGTCGGTGGCGTTCGCGCCGCCGGACAGTCCGGTGCCCGCCCCGCGAGTGACGACGGGTGCGCCGTGAGCGAGGCATGCACGGACGACACTCTGCACTTCCTCGGCGGTGCGGGGGCGCACGACGGCAACAGGCATCGCAAACGGGGCCCATTCCGCCTCGTCGTGCTGGTACGACGCGATGACGTCGGGATCGGCAACGACGCGGTCCGCGGGGAGAGAGTCCGACAACTGTTCGACGAGCGACATGATTCGACTCTAGCTGTGACCTGCATCTCGGCCAATGTAGGTTTTCTCTATGTCGCCTGCGAAGTCATGGATGGAACTGCTGCTCGACGACGCGTCCGTCGACGAGTTGGAAGCCCATCGCCGGGACCTTCCCGGTGCCGAGGCGCATGCGGCACTACGGCTGCGCACCCTGCTCGATCAACGCAAACAGCGCAGCACCGAGCTGTCGGCGCTCAACGACATCGCGGTGCGTCTGACGACGGTGCGAGACAACCGGATTCTGTTGCAGGAAGTGGTGGACCAGGCGCGCAGACTGCTCGGCGTGGATCTGGCCTACATGGGTTCGGTCTACGGGGACGAGTTCGTCATCGAGGTCACCAGTGGTGCACTGACGCCGAAGCTCGTGGGCATCAGGCTCGCGCAGGACGAGGGTCTCGTCGGCCTCATCGTGCGCGGAGCCTCGCCGTCGTGGACCCCCGACTACCAGAGCGAACCGGCGTTTCGGCATATCACCGGGGCAGACAGCGCGGCGCGGTCGGAGAACATGCGCGGCTTGCTGGGCGTACCGCTGCGGGTGGGCGACCGGGTGATCGGCGCATTGTTCGCGTGCAAGCGGCAGGAGCGCGACTTCGCAGACAGCGAGATCGCTCTGCTGTCGGCACTGGCCGCACACGCGGCCATCGCCATCGAGAACGTGCGGGCGATCGACAAGCTCGAAACTCTCAACACCGAGTTATCGCTTCGCACTGCGGAATTGGAGCAGACGCTGCAATGGGACCGCACGTTGACGCAGGTCGTCCTCCGCGGAGGCGGCGTGCGGAGTCTGGTTCGGGAGGTGGCGACGGCCACCGGACGCCCGGCGCACTTCCTGGCCGACGGCGCGTCGGTACCGGCTGCGTTGGAAGGCCGGTCCGCCCAGGTCGAAGCCATGGTCGAACGGTGCAGAGCAGGCGCGGACACTGCCGTCGACGGCGACATGACAGCTCGTCGGGTGGTGGCAGCCGGCAACTTTCTGGGGGTGTTGATCTCCGTCGGACGGGACGACAATCAGACTCACTTACTTCTCGATCGAGCTGTGCCGGCCATCGCACTGTCGCTCGCAGAGGAGCGTGCGGCAGCGGAATCCGCACGCCGGGCACAGGACGCATTCTTGCTCGACCTACTCCTCCATCCAACCTCGTCACCCGATGACGAACGCAGGCAGTTCCACCGTGCCGGACTGGCACCGGACGTGACGTACTGCGTCGCGGTTGCGCAGGGAGACGCGTCGAGACCTGAGTTGGAGTCCATCGCACTGCCGCCGGGTTCTGTTGTGGCAGAGCAAGGATCGAGGGTTCTGCTGGTGGTTCCTGCTCGAGAGTCGGCTGCTGTACGCCGTATGCTCGTCACCCGTGCGACCGTGGGAATCTCCGAGCCCGCACGAGGTGCCGACGCTCTGGCGACGGCGTTCCGAGAAGCGCAACAAACAGTGGACGTACTGACGACTCTCGGCAGGGATGGCGACGTGTCCTCGGCGCGCGGCCTGGGGATCTATCGAATCCTGCTGAGCCACATGGCCCGTGAGCACTTGGACGAACTCACCGAGGACAAGCTCGGGCCGCTGCTCGCCGAGCAGAACAAGCGCGGGGTTCCGCTGATGGAGACGTTGTCGACGTATCTGGCTCACGGCCGCCATCATTCGGCTACCGCGTCGAGCTTGGGGGTGCACGTCAACACGCTCTACCAACGGCTCGAAGCCATCGACCGGTTGATCGGTACGCAGTGGCGTGACCCGGACGATGCTCTCGATCTCCAGGTGCTCATGCGCCTGCGACGATCGGCCGACCTGCTGGGTCTGTGATCCGAGCGAATCGGTGCTCGTCGGATAGCGTCGGGGGATGGCAGTCGACTTCTCGTGGTCTCGATTTCTGTGGATAGTCTTCGTTTTCGTCGGTGTGCCGTCGACACTCTGGGCTCTCTTGCTGTGGGCCCGGTTCAGGAAGCGCAGGGAGAGAGCGGGGACCGGCCCGCTGGGCTTGTGGGCCACCGGATCGATAGCTGTCGCATCGGGTTTCGCCGCGTGTGCAGGCTGGTTGAGCTGGTCTGCCGATCAACGGGGCGAGTTCCGTGGACCTGGGCTCCCTGCCCCGAACGCGTTCCCGTCATGGCAGGTGGCCGCGTGCGGTGCGACGGTGGTGTTGTTGTTCCTGCTGGCCGCGCATCTGTCACGATGGCCGAAGACCGGCGGGCACGTCGCTGCGTTGGGCACGACGGCGGGGTTCTCGACGGCGTTCTGCATCGAAGCGAGCACCGATGCCACCGGGCAATCGGGCGTGGGTGTCATTCTGTGCATGATCGGCTGGGGAACCAGCTTGACCCTGCTGGTGCTCGTTCGGAACGCGGTCGGTGGGCTGAAGCGGCCGACAGCCGAGCGGTGAATCGAGTCAGAGCTCGACGCCCGTTGCTTCGACCACGCTCGCCCACAGTGCATCTCGCACGCGAGGTGAATCTCCACGCCACGACGGGTAGTGCGTCGGACGCGGGGCCCGGTCGTGCCAGAACGTACCGGTACTGGTCAATGCCTGATCGGATGCGACGAGCCAGACGATGGTGTCGGCCCCGTCGTGCGCGCTGCGAAGAATCGGCTTCATCACCGAACCGAACAGTGGCATCGACCCGGTGACCCCGGGAGTGGCCGCCCAGCCGGGGTGCATGCTGTGCACCACCGGGTCATCTTCGAGCGAAAAGCGTTCGGCCAGTTGCTCGGTCACGACCACCTGCATACGTTTGGTCCTGGCGTATGCCGTCATACCGGAGTATCTGCCGTTCTCGAACTCGAAGTCGGCCGACTGCAACGGCACCGGGTACATGCCGCCGCTCGAGACGAACACGACCCGCGATCCGGCGTCGAACAGCTCGCGCAGTCCCACCGTCAGCGCGACCGGTCCGAGAACATGGGTGGCGAAAGCGGATTCGTGCCCCTGCGCGGACAGCTGCCGCTCGTCCGGCATCACCCCGGCGCAATGCACGAGCGCGTGCACCGACGTGAGTTCGGACGCCAGCGCCGCGGCCAAGGCGGCCACCGAGTCGAGGTTGCTGATATCGCACTCACGCACCACCAGGGAGGCGTCGGGAACCTCGGCTCGGATGGCGGCGGCCGCGGACTCCAGCCGATCGGCAGACCTGCCGACCAGGTGCACCCGTGCCCCGAGCCGCGCAAGTTCCTTCGCAGTGGCAGCTCCCAGACCGGACGACGCACCGGTCACCACCATGTCGATGGGGGAGGGGAACGGCGTCGGATCCGCGGCCCAGAATCGTCGCCGCACCGTGGCGCCGATGCGGGAGTATCCGGGAACGACTGCTCGGTCGAGGATCGTGTCCAGCGTGCGGGTCAGCAATGACATGCAGCTCTGATACCCCGCGGTAACCGGATGTATGCGCGTCCGCACGCCGGGGTCGATGCCAGAATGAGTGCATGGTTCACCCCGCCGTCTCCGATGTCACCCGCGAGATCCTCGCCGAACTTCCCGCACACCGACGCGAGACGTTCGAGTTGCGTCTCGAGCAGTGGTTTCCCGATCTGCACGACGCGGTCACGGCCGTCTACCCCGATCCCGACGCCGTGGCGGCGACCCTGGTGGAGATCGCTGCGCGCGCCTATGCCGCCCGCCCAGAGGATCTGCACCGGCTCGATCAGCGCCGTTTGCTCGAACCGGACTGGTTTCAGCAGCCGGACATGTTCGGCTACGCCTGTTACGTCGACCGGTACGGACAGACGCTGCGTGGGGTGGGCGAACGGCTCGACCATCTGACCCATCTGGGCGTCACCTACCTGCATCTGATGCCGCTGCTGCAACCGCGGCCCGGCGACAACGACGGCGGATACGCGGTGATGGACTACCGAGCGGTGCGCGAGGATCTCGGTACCAACGAGGACCTGCGGGCGCTCGCGGAGACGCTGCGCGGACGCGGCATCAGCCTCGTGGTCGACCTGGTTCTCAATCACGTTGCTCGCGAACACGAATGGGCCGAGAAGGCGCGCTCGGGTGATCCGAAGTACCGAGACTACTTCCTGATCTATCCCGATCGCACCACCCCGGACTCGTACGAGCGCACTCTCCCCGAGGTGTTTCCCGACTTCGCGCCCGGCAGCTTCACGTTCGACGACACTCTCGGCGAGTGGGTGTGGACGACGTTCAACGAATGGCAGTGGGATCTGAACTGGGCCAATCCTGCTGTGCTGCAAGAGTTCGCGAGCATCGTGCTGCACCTGGCCAATCTCGGGGTCGAAGTGCTTCGCCTCGATGCGATCGCATTTCTGTGGAAACGGCTCGGTACCAACTGCCAGAACCAACCCGAGGTGCATGCGGTCACCCAGGCCCTGCGCGCCACCGCTCGACTCGCTGCTCCGGCCACGTTGTTCAAGGCCGAGGCGATCGTCGGACCCCGCGATCTGCTGCCGTACCTGGGTCAGGGGCGGCATACCGGACGGGTCTCGGACATCGCCTACCACAACTCGCTGATGGTGCAGGTGTGGTCGATGTTGGCAACGGGCAGTACGGCTTTGGCGCGACACGCATTGGCGTCGTTGCCCCCGACACCGCCGAGCGGCACCTGGGTGACCTACGTTCGCTGCCACGATGACATCGGCTGGGCCATCGACGACGGCGACGCGGCGTCTCTCGGACTCTCGGGCGCAGGGCACCGCCACTTCTTGGCCGACTGGTATTCCGGGGAATTCGACGGCTCGTGGGCCGAAGGCCTGGTGTTCCAGTACAACCCGGACACCGGCGACCGCCGGATCAGCGGAACCGCGGCAGCGCTGACCGGTCTCGGCCCGTCCCGTCTGGATCCCGACGGCGGATTCGGGCGAATCTTTCTGGCGCACGCCATCATTGCCGGATGGGGCGGAATCCCGGTGGTGTGGAGCGGCGACGAGCTCGGCTCCCCGGGAGATCCGAACTGGGCCCAGGAACCAGCTCATGCCGAGGACAACCGGTGGGTGCACCGGCCGCGCGTGACCGACGCCGACCGCGCCGGCCGATTCCAGCAGGGGAGCGACGCGCAACGAGTGTTCGACGGTATCGCGCGGATTGCGAAGGTGCGCGCCGGACTGCCGATGTTGCACGCCGAGGCGCCGGTGGACGTGCAGAGCGAGTCGGACGACGGTCTGCTCGTGGTGCGCAGGCGGCATCCCAGCGGCACTCTCGTCGCGCTCTACAACGTCACGGCCGAACACCGGTCGTTCCCGCACGCGCAGCTGATCGAACTCGGAATTCCGGCCCCGGTCGAGGTTCTCTCGCAGCACGATCTGCAGGTCGACGACACCGGCTCGGTGTGGTTGCCGCCGTACGCGGCGTGGTGGATCGTCGACAACCCGCTGCGCTAGAAGAGGCGATGCCGTGACCGGGCTGTTACCCTCCCCGAGACGGTCGGCCGGATACGAACAAGGGGACAATCTCGATGCTGCATGCTCGGATACGAAGTCTGGTGCTCGCTGTGGTGGCGGTGTTGGTCGCCACGATGGCAACGGTGCTGATGGGGACCGGTGTGGCGAAGGCCGACTCCGAGCTCGTCTACGTCTACTCGCCGTCGATGGACAAGAACATCCCGGTCAAGGTGCTCAAAGCTGCAGGCGGCGGCCCCGCACCCACTCTGTATCTGCTCGACGGCCTGCGTGCGCCCGAGAACGACAACGGCTGGCTCATCGAGACCGACGTCGAGAGCTTCTTCGCCGACAAGCACGTCAATGTGGCCATCCCGTTCGGCGGCGGCGGTACGTTCTACTCCGACTGGCAGCGCGACGACCCCAAGCTCGGACGGGTGAAGTGGGAAACGTTCCTCACCCAGGAGCTGCCTCCGTTCATGGCCGATCGGTTCGGCAGCGACAACGTCAACAACGCGGTGGCCGGACTGTCGATGAGCGGAACCTCGGCTCTGAACCTGGCCGCCCACCACCCCGACTTCTACAAGGCCGTCGCATCGTTCAGCGGTTACCCGACCGCCAGTAGCCCCGGGTTCGCGCAGGGCATCGCGGTCGCCGTCGGCGAGATGGGCGGCAACGCTCGCAACATGTGGGGTACCTGGCCGTCCGCGGACTGGATCCGCAACGATCCGTCCCTCAACGTCGGTGCGTTGCGCAACACGGCAGTCTTCGTCTCCTCGGGGAGCGGCTCACCGGCCACGGACCCTGTGTTCAATCCGGCCAGCAGCAGCTTCGACCCCGTCAAGTTCGCGCAGATGGTGCCGCTCGAGACTGCAGCGGGAATGAGCAGTCGGGCATTCGTCCCCCTCCTCCAGGCAGTGGGCGGGCGTCCCAACGTCAAGATCACCGGCACCGGTGTGCACTGGTGGAACCACTGGGAGCAGCACCTGCACGAGGCGTGGTTCGAGACAATCGCTCCTGCTGTCGGCGGCTGACAGCTACTCTGTCCGCCATGACGCCACCGCGGATCACCGTCGACTACACGGTGCTCGACTGCCCGGATCCCGCCGCACTCGGCCGGTTCTACAGCACCATCCTCGGATGGGAGCCCGTCCGCGACGACGGGGACTGGGTGGTGGTGCACGGCCCGGGCGAACTGCGGCTCGCCTTTCAGAAGGCGCCGGACTTCACCCCCATCGACTGGCCGAGCGAGGGCATCAAGATCCACCTCGACCTGGTGGTCGACGACATGGAACAGGCCAGGGACTTCGTCGTCGACGCCGGGGCCGAACTCATCGACCACGCGCAGCCCTCGTTCTGGGTGTATCGCGATCCCGCGGGGCACATCTTCTGCCTGTGCAAAAGAGAATGAAGGAACCGTCATGGTCAGCGAAGCCCACCCGGTACTCGTCGAGCGATCGGCCCTCGTCCGGGCGGACACCGCCACCGTGCACGCTCTGATCGACAACTTTCACCACTGGCAGCAGTGGTCGCCCTACGAGGGACTCGACCCTGGTTTGCAGCGCACCTACACCGGCCCCGACGCCGGAGTGGGGGCGTCGTACTCGTGGTCGGGTAACCGCAAGGCCGGCGCGGGGACGATGACGATCACCGAATCGATTCCCGAACGAATCGTGCTCGACCTCGCGTTCACCAAGCCGCTGAAGAACCGGAACGTCACGGCGTTCCTGCTCGAGCCCGTCGCCGACGGAACCCGGGTGACCTGGCGCATGTCGGGAAAGCAGAACAAGCTGTTCGCACTGATCGGAAAAGTGTTCTCGATGGACAAGCTCGTCGGGCCGGATTTCGAGAAGGGGCTCAGGCAGCTCGCGGCTGTGGCCGAGAAGGCCTGAGCATCTCCTCGCGTCGATCTGCTTGCTCGCCCAACCACCGGGCGAGAACCTGACATCCGGTCGAGTCGTCCTCGTACGGTTCGCACGCGTATGCGATGTGCCTGCCGCCGCCGGGATTGGCCCATTCGAATCGGTGCCAGCGCAACGACTGCGGTAGATACCCGGCCACTTCGGCGGCCGCGGTGCGGAGGCGTCGAACATCCTTCGCCCACTGCGAGGGCCGAAGGCGGGTTCGGGTCGCGTTCTGAAAGCTGTTGCTGCGCAGTAGGTTCCACAGTTCACGCAGCCAGATCTTCGGGGTCCGAAACGACATCCATCGGGTGAGGTCCGCGATGTCACGGATCAGGCTGTCGTCGCTGGCGTTGCAGATCATGTCGGACTTCAGACCGATCCACTCGACCGGAATCGACTCGGGCAGAGCCGGACCCGCACCGGCGACGCCACGTCCGGTGCATCCGTCGACGGCACCGACCGGCTGCTGAGGATCCGATATCAGACCAGCGGCAACGATGCGGCTGCCGTCGATCGTTCCGTCGTGCACCAGACCGAGCACCTCGCGGACGACGGTCGCTCCCTGGGAGTACCCGATCAGGGCGATCGGTCCGCTGGTGCCCTCGACGGCGCGGCGCAGGCGTCTGACGCCGATGTCTGCGCTGTGTCGAAAGCACAGCCCGCCGAATGCGACCGGACCGTACGACGCCGGATAGCCGACCCACCGGCCGACGAAGCGGTCGTCGAGCTCGCCCACGACGCAGGCCAGCAGGCCGGTCACCCGCGTCCGGTGGTCGGACGGATGTGATTCTCCGGTACCTCCGACGGCGAGTACGGTGACCTTCTCCTGGCTCATGGCTGTCAGTCTGGTGGGCGAACCTGAGCCGGACGCCCGACAAATACTGAGAACTGTCTGGCAGTTCGGTCCGGGTCAGGCCAGAGCAGCGCGTACGTCGTCGAGGGCGTCGCGGAGGAGCGCCTCGTACAGATCCGGGTCGGGTACGGCCGCGCTGTTGGACGTGATGCCGACGGTGACGGTATCGCCGATGCCGTGAACTCCGTGGGTCAGGCTCATGGCGGGGGACAGGGCCGGGAAACCTGCGGTGAATCGGACGGAGCCGCCGCCGAACGTGAGGTCTGCGGCACCGCGCGAGACACTGGACACGACGGTGTTCCCGGTGACCGCCGGAGGGGCAGCGGTCGGATCGAACTGCGCGACGCCCCATTCGGCGAGAAAAGCCGGCACGTGGGCTTCGACGTCGTCCTGTGATGCGCGGGCTGCCCGCGACAGCGGATGATTCGCCCGAGTTCGGCGCGCGGCCAGATCGGCGGCGACGAGTCGGCTGCGAGTACGGATGTCCGGTTCGGCGGGAAACAGTCCGACGCCGACGTTTCCGAAATTGTTTCGCGCGTCGGCCCGCGCATCCCTGGCGACGGTGACCTCGGCGGCCAGATCCGCCGGATCGTCGAGAAAGCGTTGGAGCGCAACAGACAGTGCGGTCAGCACGAACGTGGTGACGGTGGTACCGCCGGACTGCAGGTCGGCCTTGCGGAGCACGATGGTCCGCACGGACGTCCGTCCGGTGGGGGCGACGTCGAGCGCGGTCAGAGGGCGCGAATGTGTGGGCGGGGGAATCTCACCCGAGTCGGTGCATCGTTCGAGGCTCAGCGCGTCGCGTCGGGCACGGACGCCGCCGCGAACCATCTGTGCCAGTCGCAGCGGAAGAGCCGCAGCGGCAACCATCGAGGAAGCCAGCTCTGATACCGGAGGGAGTTCTTCCGGGGCCGAAGCCGGTGGGAGTGGATGCGTGCCGAACAGGTCACGGGCAGTGCGAGCGGCCAATGTGCCATCGGCCGCTGCGTGCGAAAGCTGTAGCACGGCAACGAGGGCCGTGCCGCCGGGAGCGTCGGCGATGTTCGGATACAGGTGGAGGTGCCACACCGAAACTCGGGGGTCGACCTGACGCTCGAACGAGGCTGCGATCGCATCGAGGCACTCCGACCAGGTGATCGTCGTCCGGTGGACGGAGATCGTGTCGGACCGCGGACCCGCCTCGGTCCAGCGCGGGTAGTCGAGGCCGCATGCCACGTCGGTGATGCGTCGACGCAGGACCTCCATGCGGCTGCTGCGCTCGTACAGTCGTGCCAGCTCGGCGTCGACGTTCGCGGACCCGCTGTCGAAGCAGTACAGCAGAAACTGGTCGCTCGGAATCTTCGACGCCATCCAGTACGCGCGAGCATCGGCCGGATGCAGGCGCGTCGATCCGGGGCGTCGGTGGTCGGCTCGAGCGCGGGGCACGCGTCGAGCCTATGCGTCGCACTACGAATCGAGATTTTCCATACTGACCGGTCCTGTTCTGTGAAGTATCACCAGGACGGGCCGAGGACTTCTTCGATTGCCTGGAGGTCTACCGGCGGCATCGGCGCTAGCCTGATCCAATGCATCGACCAGCACTGTGGCCGCAACGCTGCGGCACCTCATGGCGGGTGTCGTGACGCCCAGAGTTGCGTCGGGCTATCGGGCGGGACTGCGTTCCTCGACCAACGCCGCTGCATCGGCCGACTTCGTCACCGACATCTCCTACACCGAGTACGGCTCCGCGGCCTGCACCCTCGGGGTCGCCGCGGACAATACCGTCTTCGTCGCGCCCGCGTACACCGTCGACGGCGTCGGTGTACTGCGCTCCTCCGACTTCGGAAAGTCATGGCGTGCATCGGTTCCCGAGGGTGTGCAACAGAGTCGCAATCGTCCGTATCTGTACTTCGACGACATCGACGAGCGACTGTTCCTGCACGCCGGCCGATTCGACGCGGTGCCGCCCCATCCGCTGAGAACGGGCTTCACCCTCGGAGTCAGTGACGATCGGGGCGAAACCTGGCGCACGCGAAAAGTGGCATCGAAAGCCAGGGCGGACGCCAAAGTATTTGCTGGACCGAGTATTTCACGGGAGGGAAGGGTTACGTACCTCTCTGCGCCGACGCCGTTCGCAGTGCGGGTGCGGCCACTGATCAACGTCACCCGTCAGGTCATCTGGCGGTCCTTCGACGGCGGTGTGAAGTGGGAGGTGGCCGGTGGTTTCGACATCGACTCGAAGAACATCCCCGGGTTACCGAGCCGGGAGTACGTTGCCTTCGGTAAGGGCGTCGTCGGTCCGGACGGCACGGTCTACATCGGTGGCCGCTACGGTCGACGGTTCGCGGTGGCGGTCAGTCGCGACGAGGGCCTGACGTGGGACGTTCGGATGGTTCCGGGGTCGGCGTTGGCGAAGTACCACAACGCTGTGCATTTTCTGCTGCTCGGTTCGCGTTACCTGCTGCCGGAGTCGATGGCCGTCGACGACGACGGAAACGTGTACGCGGTGTGGCCGGACCGCGACGGATTGCTGCATGCCGCCTGGTCCTCGGACGGTGCGGTCAGCTGGTCGAGGCCGGTGGTGGTATCGGCACCAGGAGTGCGTGACGCTCGCTTCGGTCAAAC